>JAFZXA010000047.1 GCA_017617115.1 Treponema sp. | reverse complement strand
TGTAGAAGAATCAAAGAACATGGAAATGACTGTTGATACTGTAGAAGGTATGCAGTTTGACCGCGGATACATTTCTTCTTACTTTGTAACAGACCGCGAACGCATGGAAGCCGATTTTGACGATGCTTACGTTTTGATTTATGACAAGAAGATTAGCGCAATGAAAGACCTGCTCCCGATTTTGGAAAAGGTTGCAAATGCAGGACGCGCTCTTGTAATTATTTGTGAAGATGTTGACGGTGAAGCTCTTACTACCCTTGTTTTGAACACAATTCGTGGAACAATCAAGTGCTGTGCAGTTAAAGCTCCTGGCTTTGGCGACAGACGCAAGGATATGCTTCAGGATATCGCAATTTTGACAGGCGGTACTGTAGTTAGTGAAGAAGTTGGACTTAAGCTTGAAACATGCGGAACAGAAGTTCTTGGTCAGGCTAAATCTATTAAGATTGACAAAGACAACACTACAATTGTTGGTGGCGCAGGTTCTGCAAAAGCAATTAAAGACCGCGTTGCCGAAATTAAGAACGCAATTGAAAAATCTACTTCTACATACGACAAGGAGCAGCTTCAGAAGCGACTTGCTAAGCTTGCAGGTGGAGTTGCTGTAATTAGCGTTGGTGCTAACACAGAAACAGAAATGAAGGAAAAGAAGTTCCGTGTAGAAGATACAATTGCAGCTACACGTGCAGCCCTTGAAGAAGGTATTGTAAGTGGTGGTGGTATGGCTTTGATTGAAGCAGCCAAGGCACTTGCTACAATCCCAGAAGATTTGAGCGAAGATGAAAAGGTTGGTTACAAGATTGTACGCCGTGCACTTGAAGAACCAATCCGCCAGATTGCAGAAAACGCAGGCCTTGACGGAAGCGTAATTGCTGAACGTGCCAAGAACGAAAAGAAAGGCATTGGTTACGATGCCCGCCTTGACCGCTGGGTAAACATGCTTGAAGCCGGAATTATTGACCCTGCAAAGGTTACTTGTTCTGCTTTGAAGAATGCCGCCAGCGTTGCAGGAACTTTGCTCACAACTGAGTGTGCAATTACAGACATTCCTGAACCTAAGGCACCACCGGCTCCGTCTCCTGACATGGGTGGAATGTACTAGTAAATAACAGGCAATCATAAGAAAAAAGCCCGTGGGCTCACGTGATAATTTCCGGCCGGCTGCAGGACGAAAAGGGAGCAGCCGTCCAGAAATTATCACTCCGCCCGCGGGCTTTTTTTATGCCTTCCGGTTTGTCAGTGCGTTCACTCCGCCTTCTGTAACCAAGCTCAGTTTATCTTGTTTAATAAGTATCCATGGTATAAAAAACAAAAAGCGCGCTTCTTGTATTTCTTGCAAAGACTATTACAGGAGGTCTTTATGAAAAAAGTGGTATTAAGTTTAATTGTTGTTTTGATTATTGCTGTTGCGGCAGGCTGTTCTGGAACTACAGGGGCTGATAATGGCGATGATTCAAAGGATTCTTCTACAAGTTCTAGTTCCAGTTCCAGCAGTTCAAGCTCAAGTAGTTCAAGCAGCAGCACAAACACCCGCAAAACTGCAACAAACAAACTCGGTCAATACGAAGGCGCTTACCTTACAGGCGACATAGTATTTAGTGACGGCAGCGCAACTCCTTATTCTGAGAATCTTACATTAACAGATGAGCAGAAAGCAGCAGCAATTGCGATTATTTTTTACAAGGGAACAGATCTGAACTCCGGCGACAGTACAAAAACAAGAACGCTTGGGGTGGGATTATATCACACAGAAGCACCTGTTATGTGGTGTTCTGATGAAGCTGATGGTTTTGATCGTAATATAGAAACAATTATCTGCAATCAGTTCAAAAAAGAAAATGGTAAATATGTTTTTCAAATGAATGCAGATAAAGATGGCAGTGATAATCTTGAACAAATTGAAGCTTTTGAAGGCATTGATGATACTACAGGAGAGGGCGCAGCTGATTGTTATCCGGCATTTTACTTTGCAAAAAACTATAAGGATAAAGAAGGCAGCCGTGTAAAGAATACAGAATATGAAGATGGATGGTATCTTCCGAGCAGTGCCGAAATTTGCGAAATATATTACACTTTTGCAACTGTGCAGGCGGCATGTAATTTGTGCAACGGTTCAGAGTTTAGAACAGCTTATAGAGACAGATACTGGACATCATCTCAATCGTTCTCGAATAATGTAAACGTACTGGCAGACATCATTACCTTTAACCAGGTATCCTGGGATTGTACATCATCAGATAAAAATATTGATCAGAATGGTTTGGAATGGGAAAATGGCCAACAGGTTTATAAGGATAACTATTATGCCTTAGCCATCCGTGAATTCTAAACAAATTTCCGACTTAACTGGGGAAAGTTCTTGTTAAGTCGGAAAAATTGACTTCAATTCAGAAGAAAACTAGTGGAATTTCCCGACTTAACTACTGAAAAAGGGTATTTGGTCGGGATTTTTTATGGGATAATACCAATTATTCGACAAAAATTTCCGACTTAACCAGGCAAAATTTCAGTTAAGTCGGAAAATAAGCTTGTAACATCCAAAAAAACGCAGAAGTCTTCCGACTTAACTCCAAAAAATCATAGTTAATTCGGGAAACTACTGTAATACCAAGAAAAACGGGGGTTTTAGGGGGCGGCCCCTAGGGGGTAGGACGTTCGCTGCGCGAACTTACCGAGTTTTCTTTGAAAACTCGCGACGCGAGGGGCAGGCGCCCCTTCTGGTGCCTCATTCTTTTTCATTTGCGAATAACGCATTTTGGATTTATAATGGAAATATCTCATTTTTAAGGATGCGCTATGAATGTTCACAATTTAATGGAAGATCTTGTTATTCAGAATGTTGGCGAAATGTATGAACAGGTAAAAGAGGCTAAGGCTGCGTGGCTTACCTGCGACTGCGAAAACTGCCGGCTTGATACTGTAAGTTATGTTTTGAACAGGATTCCGCCTAAATATATTGTTTCGGGGCGCGGCGTTACTCATGCTACTGAGACGTTGAACAACAAGCAGTTTATGGCCGATGTGAACGCGCTTATTCTTGAAGGTATGCGCACCGTAAGCTCTACCAAGCGGCCTTTCCACGGAAATGACAGGCGCGAAAATACTGTTATAGCAGACGACAAGCCTTCTTTCAACTTTCCTACCTTTACCGGAACTATTCTGGATGGCTCTACCTTTGAACCTATTACAGGCGCAATTGTTACTATGAAAATGGACGGTAAACCTGTAGAAATGATTGATAAAACCTGGAGTAACCCATACACAACCTGCAAGAGCACAAAGGGAACTTTCTCGTTCTGGGCTAAGCCAATCACCGCACAAAAAGAAGGCGAACAGCAGCGATTTGTATTTACTTTTGAAATTTCGGCACAGGGCTACACAAGCACAGTTTACAATATTGGCGTGCCGGTTATTAGTGAAGCGGCTTCACGCAAGGAAATTGATTCTACATACTTCTTAAAGCTTAAGGATTTTATATTGTTTAAGGAAGGGATTGAGAATCCGATGGAATGAAAGATCCCGAAACAAGTTCGGGATGACGCAGTGTCATCTGTCATGCTGAACTTGTTTCAGCATCTCCTACACCGATTTTCTTTGAATGAGACGGCATGGAATTTTGATATCGTTTGTATCAATTTTCGTGCCGTTTATTTTTTTGAGCAGCACAACTGCAGACTCGCGGCCAATTTCTTCAAGAGGAATTTCCATTGTTGTAAGCGGTGGTGTTAAGTAGTCGCTCATTTCGCGGTTATCAAAGCCTGCAACTGCATAATCTTTTCCGGGAAGTTTGCCCTGTTCATAAAGGTAGTCGTAAACTCCGGCTGCCATAAGGTCATTAAAGCAGAAAATACAGGTAAAGTCGGTAGATTTTTTGAACAGCTTGCCGCATGCCTTGTAGCCCCCTTCCCTGCTCCAGCCGCCCGGTTCAACAAGCGATTTATTTACAGTAAGGGCCGCTTCTTTCATAGCCTTTTCAAAGCCTTCAAGACGGTCGCGTTCATGCTTGTCGTTTTTTGCCCCGCCGATAATTGCAATTTTTTTGTGACCTTTTTCAATAAGGTGCTTAGTCATAATGTAAGAAGATTCAAAGTCGTCAATTTTTATGGCAGGAATTTTGTTGTCGGTTTCGTAGGCGTAGGCAATTACAATAGGCACGCCAATTTCTTCGGTAAAATATTCAATGTCGTGGGCATGGGCTGCAATAAAAAGAATGCCGTCAACTTTAATAGAAAGCATTTCGTCAACAGAATCGCGCACAGCCTTTGCATATTCAGGAGAATCCGGAGAGTTTTGCCATTTAGAATAAAGACGCAGTGTTTCAATGATAGTTTTGTAGCCCTGATTTTCCAGATAGTCAAGCACGCCTTCAACAAGGTCAGGCGAACTGAATGCGCCGATATCATCAATAATCAGACCAACCGTGTTAGTCTTACGGGCCCTTAAAGTTCTTGCCATAAAATTTGGTTTGTAGCCTGTTTCTTCAATAATCTTAAGCACGCGCTGTTTTGTAGCTTGTGAAACATTCGATTTTCCGTTGAGAATATTAGAAACTGTAGCGATTGAAACTTCGCACTTAGCGGCAAGTTCTTTTAAGGTAATCATTGTTTTATAGTAAAACGATTTACGAGAAAATTCAAGCAGTTTCAAATTTTTCTAATTACTGCTATAATCATTCAAAAGGAAAAATCATATGAACGAAACACTTATCAAACAATACAAATCATTTTTAGACAACGGAAAAACTGAAAGGGAATGCGTGGAACTTTTAGTGGCACGTGCTAAAAAAGATGGCTTTAAAGACCTGACTGCCTGCAAAACTCTTAAGGCGGGCGACAAGGTTTTTGTTACAAAAATGAACAAGGCAATTGCGCTTTTTGTTATGGGGTCGGAGCCGCTTGAAAACGGAATGAATATTCTTGGGGCACACATTGACTCTCCTCGCCTTGATGCAAAGCAGAATCCGCTTTATGAAAAAGATAACATTACATATTTGAACACTCACTACTACGGTGGAATTAAAAAATATCAGTGGACAACAATTCCGCTTGCAATTCATGGAGTTGTCTGCAAAAAGGACGGCACTACTGTAAAGGTTGTAATTGGCGAAGATAATGCTGACCCTGTTTTCTGCATTTCTGATATTTTGCCACACCTTGCACAGGAGCAGATGAAAGACAAAGCAAGCGATTTTATTAAAGGCGAAGACCTTGATTTAATTATGGGCTCCGCTGTTCCGCTTGCAAAAAATGCAACAAAAGAAGAACAGAAAAAAGATAAAGAAAAAAGCAAAAAACTTGTGCTTAGCCTGCTTAAAGAAAAATATAATATAGAAGAAGATGATTTTGAATCGGCTGAACTTGAAATTGTTCCTGCAGGTAGCGCCCGCGACATGGGACTTGACCGTTCCTTTATTCTTGCCTACGGACAGGATGACCGTTCCTGCGCTTTTACTTCGGCCGAAGCTTTGTTTGCAGTTGCAAAAAGTGGAAAGAAACTTAAAAAAACTGCATGCTGTCTTTGTGTAGATAAAGAAGAAATTGGTAGTGTTGGTGCTACAGGTATGGCTTCGAATGTATTTGAAAATATGGTTGCCGAGCTTATTGCACGCACACAAAAAACTTACAGCGATATTTCTTTGCGCCGCTGTTTGAACAATTCAAACATGCTTTCTTCTGACGTAAATGCTGCTTACGACCCTATGAATGCAGGCCTTTACGACAAGAATAATGCTTCTGTTTTGAGCGGTGGAATTGCTTTCCAGAAATATACAGGAAGCCGTGGAAAATACGATGCCAGCGATGCAAACCCGGAATTTATTGCAAAGGTCCGCGCCTGCATGGACAAGGCCGGTGTGCGCTACCAGATGGCAGAGCTTGGAAAAGTAGACCAGGGTGGCGGCGGAACAATTGCCTACCACGCTGCAAAATATGGAATGAATGTTTTGGATGCAGGCGTTGCCATTTTGAGCATGCATGCTCCATGGGAAATTGCATCGAAAGAAGATATCTGCCAGATTTTCGAAGGATATAAGGCGTTTTTATTTATCGCCTAACAGCACATTATAAATTCTATCAAAGTCTGCTTTAGACGAAAACTTGATTTCAATGGAGCCTTTTGAAGTGTCTCCTTTGAAGTCAACGTCTTTTACGCCAAACAGGTTTCGGAGCTCCTGCTCGAACAGCGCAATATCAGGGTCCTTGCGGGTCTTTTTCTTTTCTGATTTTTTGGCTGCGGCGCGACCACCGTTGTTGTACGATTCGGCAAGGGCTTCGGCTTCGCGAACAGAAAGGCCTGAACCTACAATTTTTCCGTAAAGAATGCGCATGTCGGAATCGGTTTTTACCATTAACAAGGCGCGGGCATGACCTGCAGAAATCTGACCGGATGCAAGCGATTTTTGAATATCATCAGGAAGCTTGAGCAGGCGGATTGCATTTGCTACAGTAGAACGGTTCTTACCTACACGTTTTGCGACTTCATCCTGAGACAAGTCTCCCATTTGAATTAAATTATAGTAAGCGGTTGCCTCTTCAATTGGGTTTAAGTCGGCACGCTGAATGTTTTCAATCAAAGCATATTCAAGCTTCTGCTGTTCATCAAACTTGCGCAGCTGAACCGGAACCTTTGAAAGCCCTGCCATTTTTGCGGCACGGGTACGGCGCTCACCGGCAATTATATAAAAAGCGTTGTCTTTGCCTTCAATTGGTTCAATGATAATTGGCTGTAAGATTCCGTTCTGCTTGATGGAATCAGAAAGCTCTTCCATCTGGCGGGCATTAAAATCAACACGAGGCTGCTTTGGGTTTGGTTTAAGAATATCAACATCGCACCAAAGTCCACCTTCGGCATCTACTTCAATACAGGCAGGAACATTTGCAGGTCTGCCACCTTTTGAAACCTGAACACTGTGAAGACCCAGTCCCTGAGAAATTAAAACTTCTTCGCTTGCATCGGGATTTTCTTTTATAAGAGCTCCCAGTCCTTTTCCTAAACCTTTTTTACTAGCCACGACGGATTACCTCCTCCGCCAGTTTTTCATAACTCTTTGCACCTGCACATTCAGGGTCATATTTACAGATTGGAAGTCCGTGAGAAGGAGCTTCTGAAAGGCGAACGTTACGTGGAACAATTGTGTTGAATACGACATCCTTAAAATATGATTTAACCTGAAGCACAACATCCTGTGCAAGACGAGTGCGTGAATCGTACATTGTAAAAAAGATTCCACCGATTGTAAGGTTAGGATTGATTTCTTTCTGGACCTTCTGAACTGTCTGAAGAAGAAGCGTAATTCCCTCAAGAGCAAAATATTCACACTGCATTGGAACTAAAACAGAATCGGCAGCGGCAAGCCCGTTTATTGTAAGAATACCCAAAGACGGCGGGCAGTCAATAAGAATATAATCGTATTTTGATTTAAGTGGCTCAAGTGCATTTTTAAGGTAGTATTCCCAGTTTTCCTGATCAACAAGCTCAATTGCGGCACCAGACAAATCAATGGAAGCACTGATTGCATCGAGATTTGGAAGTGTAGATTTTTTTACAGCAGCCTGAGGGGTACAGTTTCCGGCAAGCAGTTCGTAAATTGTAGGCTTGTCTTTTGAAACTCCAACACCGCTCGACATGTTTCCCTGTGAGTCAAAATCTACAAGCAGAACTTTTTTGCCTGCAAGCGCAATGTATGCACCAATGTTTATGGCGGAAGTTGTTTTGCCAACGCCACCCTTTTGATTTACAAAAACGATTGTTTTTCCCATGCCTGTAGTATAACAATTTTTGGGAAAAAGGTATACTATTTAATTATGATATTGAGTGCGACTTTTTCTAAACCAAGTTCTACTGTTGCCGAGGCCCTGGGCAGAAATTATGAAAAAATTAAGGTAAAAATTGAAAATTCCGGCGGGAAAACCGGGTATTTTATGGAAATGTTTACGCAGAAACAGGTTTTTCATAAGCATATGACGGCACAGGAGCTTGAGGATTTTATAAAGGCGCATGCGGGAACTACATTCCGAAATTGTGTTGAGCGAACTGATAGTGAAGAAATTACAATTCTGGCAAATAAAAAGGGGAAGATTACAAGGATTGTAAAGAAACTTGAGGTTCCGGCTGGTATTCAAACTGGCGGTGAAACTTCGGAAGGAAAGAATTACATCATAAAAGAAGGCGTGCCGGTTCCATTTCTGGTTGTACTTGGGGTTATGACTGCAGAAGGAAAGGTTGTGGCTTCGCGCTACAGTAAGTTCCGTCAGATAAACAGATTTTTAGAGTTTGTGGATGATGTTTTGCCGTATGTTATCACAGAGGGCGAGCCTGTCCGCGTTGCTGATTTTGGCTGCGGAAAGTCTTATTTAACGTTTGCAGTGCACTACTTTTTGACAGAAATAAAAAAAGTTCCTTGCCAGATTGAAGGCCTTGACCTTAAGCAGGATGTTATTGATTTTTGTAATCAGACTGCGGCAAAGCTTGGACTTAAAAATCTGAACTTCCGGGTTGGAAATATTTCTGATTATTCCGGCGACACTGACCCAGACATTGTTATGACACTTCATGCCTGCGACACTGCTACAGATTTTGCGTTGCAGTATGCTGTGAGCCGTTGTGCAAAAGCCATTTTAAGTGTTCCCTGCTGCCAGCACCAGATAAATACTCAGATTACAAACAACCGCAAAGGAAAAATCAAACAGCCGGACAGCCCGCTTGAGCCAATTTTGAAGCACGGACTTTTGCGAGAAAAGTTTTCGTCGCTTTTGACAGATGCGTTGCGGGCTGAGTGGCTTGAGCAACAGGGTTATAAAGTTCAGCTGCTCGAATTTATTGACGAAGAGCATACACCTAAGAATATTTTAATTAGAGCGGTAAAAGGAAATAAAAATAAAAAAGACCGCCCGGAAATTCTGGACGATCTTCATATAAAACAGGAATTATGGAATTAGCCCTTCGACAAGCTCAGGGACCCCACTTCATTCAGGGACCCCGCTACTCCATGTTCTTCCAGGCATCAATAAATTCAAACATGAACTGCTGGATGTCGCTGAACCATTTTTTCTGGAACTTGCAGGCTTCGACTCCTATGTAGCGGAAGTGCCAGCATTCCCAGCGGTAACCTGTGACATCTTCGTAACCCTGCGGGAAGCTTAAGCTCCAGCCGTATTCCTGGGCATGGGCGTTGAGCCATTTGCAGCCATCTGTCAAAGCGTAGGAATCTTCTATGTTTCCAAAATCTACTGCGGCGCCTAACTGATGCTGGCTAGTTCCCGGGCGGGCAGATTCACGTTCTGCTTCTTCAAGGCCGTCTACACTTACCCAGTAATTAAACGTGCGTTCCTGTGTTTCGTAGGAGCGGTAGGTTGAACTAACATCAAGCGTAATTCCGTCTTTTTTGGCGGCGCGGCCCATTTCGGCAAGAGCGTCGGCAGCATCTTCGCGAAGGGATAAAGTTGTTTTGTTTATAATGTAGTCATTATTCTGAACAAGCTTTCGTAAGTGGGTTGGTTCGTAGTCGGCACCTACTGTGTGTTTTTTGTCTATTAAATAGTAGAGACTCAGGTCGTCAGAAGGAAATGCTTTTTCAATTTCCAGAACCTTTTTGAGGTCTGCAAGAAATTCATTCGGGTCGCCGTTTGGAATTGCGGCTTTGCAGCGGTCTGACATTGAAACGAGTACGCGGTTTAGTTTTTCAATTTCAGGGTCAAGTTTTACAGGCTCAGTTGTGGCGGGTTGTACTGCTTGAGCTGGGGCAGTTTTTGACTTGGCACAACCTGTCAATGCAATTGCAAATAATAAACAAAGTAATGAAATTATTTTTTTCATACCTGCAACTCGCCTCTTACTAAAATCTGCTTTTTGCTGCCGTCGGCGTACTCCAAAGTAATTGTCGGGTCGCGAACTACGCCGTCAAGATGAATTAGGCTTGGGGCATCGTTGTCGTAGTTTTCGCCAATGGCAAAATGGCATGTATGAAAAGCTTTTTCGTCTTCGAGCATGTTTCCTGTAATCTGAGCGGCAGGGTTCAATCCAATTCCAAGCTCACCAATGTTGCGGGCATTTCGTTTATAAACTACACCCTGACCTTCTGGAAGTTTCTTTTCTTTTTCGTAAGCAATGGCACGCTGTTCTGCTTCGGTGATTGTTTTAAGAAGACGTTTTGCTTCAGCTCCACCTTCTATTTCGTTTACAAAACCTTCTTCTACTTTACAAACAATCGGAGTTTCAATAATAGAATCTCCATCGGCAAAGGTCATTGAACCGTCGTAAACAATTACACCCTCACAACCGCCAACAATCGGGCTTATAAAAACTTCTCCGGCAGGAATGTTTCCGCCAGTTCCCGGTTTTGTAAAATCGCCGTCATCAAACATGAGCTTACGGTCTTTGATTGGAATCATCAAATCTGTTCCACCCGGGGCTGTTACAAAAGCCTTTACTGCGCCTTTAAAAACTTCATCAAGTTTACGGCAGCGGGCATTCAATTCCTTATAATCAATTGCGGCTGTGCGGTTCATCATGTCTACTGTAATTCCTGGAGTCCAGGCACCGCGCATTGTTTTTTTACCATCAAGAAGATAGTCAAAAATGTGTGTATATTCCTGACCATCTTCGGCAATATAAGGCTTTGCAGTTGCTCCAGGATCTTTTCCAAGCTTGATGTTTGAAATTGAAAAACAAACCTCTGGCTCGGTTGCAATGGCTGCAAGAACTTCGGGGTTGGCATTGTCAAAACTTGTTTTATCGGGCTGGAAAATTAATGTTGGAAGCGCTCCAGCTTCTGCACTTGCAGTAAATAATTCCTGTGAAATTTCTGCAGTTGCCGGATTTGCAATAATTAAAACGCGCTCGCCTTTTTTTACAGCAACCACATCCTGAACAACAACCTGTGCTGGAGTGCGGTCTTTTGCCGGCACTTCGAGTTTATTTTTTAATTTGTCTATTAACATTTTATCACCACCATATTTCTTTCGGAATCTTCAAGGCCTGGAACTTTCAAAGGCAGAACCTCGTACTCGCTGACCAGATTTTTTATTCCGTTCATTTCTTCCTTTATATTATCACTTTTTGCTTTGTACGCACACAGTACTCCGCCGGTTTTTACCATGCGAAGAAGTGTTTTTGTCATTTTTTCATCAAGCGGGCGAAAGGCGCGGAAGGTTATTAAATCAAAACTTTCTGCACTCACACGCTCGGCTTCAAGGTTCTGAACTTCTACATTTTTAAGTCCTAACAAGGCACAGCAGTTTTCCAGAAAAGAACAGCGCTTTGCCATGCGTTCTACTAGCTTGAATTGCAGAGCAGGAGCCCCTTCACCACCAGCACACAAAAAAGCAGCAGCAAGTGGAATGCCAGGAAGCCCGCCTCCGGAACCAATATCACCAACAACAACAGGGCTGTCCCCTGCCCGCTGATCCAACTGATTTTTTATAATTTCATATCCTGAAAGCGAATCTAAAATATGGCGCACAACAAGCTCGTCGTGGTCCGAAGTGTTTGTAAGATTGTAAGCGGAATTAAAAAGGATTATTTCTTTTATGTACTGTTCCATTTTAGACACAAGGGTGGCACGGGCGGCGGCGGCGAGGTCTGGGACTGTGGTAATAATTCCTTGTGTTAATATATCTGACATGCAATTTCCTTGCCCTTCGAGAGCCTCAGGGACCCCACTGTGCCGCATTGTCCTTATTTATCAATATCCAGCAGAAGGTCTGCGGCTACCCCGTTATCGTCGTAATGAACAACTACAAGGTTTCCGGTTTTTTCGGCAGTAAGATCTTTTAGCTGGCACAGCTTGTAAACGTAAGAGTTTTTATTTTCGGTTCCCTGTGCAATTGAAGGAGTTACCGAAAAAGTTGTCATGCTGCCGTTGCTCTTAATTGCCTTGAACAAAAGATAGAAGGTTTCGGTGCAGGCTTTGTTGTTCAAAAAATATTTGCGGTCGGCAGTTAGTAAAAATGATCCATCAGGCTCCGGTTCGCTGAAAAATTCCTGCGTAATAGAATCTTTTATGCTGTAGTTATTAATCTTAAATCGCAGAATTGAAGGATTTCGGGTTTTAAAAGTTTCAGAATCCTGAACCTTGGCTGCAATAACTTCCTGTTCGGCGGCACTTGCAGAATTCTGTTCAATTTTAAGTTCATTTAATTTCTGTAAAATTTCACGAAGCAAAAGTGAAGTTGCCATATCTGAAGTACTGGTACTGTAACCATAACTGCTCAGTCCGTTCAAGCCTGTTAGAGAAGAAAGAGTGTCAAAGGAACCTGAACTGTAAAGCCCCGAAATATCGCTTGCAGTAAGAAGGTTTGAATTTGTTAGCAGCGAAAGAAGAAGGTCTTCTGTTGTAGTTGCATCGCTCAAAACTGTTTCGGTAGAGGTTTTTGTTTCGGTAGTTGTTGTTGTTCCAGAGCTTGTGGTTGTCTTTTTTTGCTGAGGAACAGAAGGCTTATAAAATTTGCCGTCCATTGTTGGAGACGAAATTGTAGGCATATCGGGCATGGAAACAGTTGGCATTTCGGGCATATCTAGGGATTGTGCAAAAAGCCCTGTTACACAAAAAAGCACAGCAGCGGCACAAATTATTTTTTTACAAATTAGCAAGACTTTCCTCCACATATTCAAGACGCTGGGTCAACTGGGCAATTGTTTTTTCAAGACGATTTTTTTCGCGTTCAAGCTTTGTCTTTGGATCTTCGCCCTTTTGTTTTGCTGCCTGCTGCTTCATCATTTCGCGAACGCTTGCAGGAGATTTTCCGCCGTTCATAAATTCCTGTTCAACAGCAGCACGGTCATCCTTCTTTTTTACAGAAGCAACAACCTTCATGTTATCAAAGCCAATTGCAGGATTAACCTCTGCAGCCGAAACCTTTCGGATATCTTTTGCAGTATTTCGCGGAAGACAAAGAACACGGTCAATATAATCTTCATAACGGATATTTGCCGCCTTGCACAGCTCCATTGCTTTTGCAAGCTTTTTTCCAAACTCCTGCATGAGCTCGCCGTTTTTTGCAAGATAGTTCTTTTTTATGTCTTCGGTTAATTCCTTAAGCTCTGCGTTGCTTTCCCAGCCAATAGAATAATAACCCTTTTTTTCGGCAACTTCAATCAATTCACCGAACTTTGCCCAGAATTCCTGAGTATGAACCTTACAGGCAGTTCCGTAGGTTGGGTCGTTTTCCTGCTTTTTGATTGTCATAAAATGATGTGTGTATTCATGAACAGCCGTATAAACAAGCTCGTTTTCTGATTTGAAATTCAGATTGTGAAGATAGATTTCGTGAGTGTCGGGCTTGTAAAATCCGTTTACGCGTTTGCTTTCTTTACCGGTCTGAATAACAGTGAAGTCAATTTCGCACGGATAAATATCAAGAAGCATTTCTTTTATTTTTTCGTTTGTCATTTTAGAACTCCCATAGAATTAAGTATAATTGCACCGGCTACTGTGGCGGCGGTTTCGGTTCGCATTATGCGCTCTCCCATTCCGCAACGGATAAAGCCGGTCTGTTCGAGCAAACTGCGCTCCTTGTTGGTCCAGCCGCGTTCACTTCCAATGGCGGCAACAACAGGCACGTCGGCAGAAAATTGGACTTCGCCAAGGGAGCAGGCAGGATTTATGTTATCCAGGCAGATGAGGTTTGCCACCTGCGGTCCCTGAGGCTCTCGAAGGGCCGCCATATGCTTCAGGCATTCCTCCAAACTCTTATGCACAAACACCTGCGGAACATGTGTGCTTCCTGCCTGTACTGTACCTTCGAGCAAAAGTTCGCGTGCGGCTTGTGGCTGTGCAAGGTCGCTTTGCATATATGACTTTTCGCCAAGCTCTGTTCCTGTAAGATGAAGTTCACTCACGCCAAGGGCTGCAACATCACGCAAAAGTCTGCGCAGCTGAATAGGACGTGGGAATCCGACAATCATCTTTAGCGGGTTCAAAGGTTTTCCATTGCCGGTTGGTTTAAATTCAAAAAAAATCTTTCGGGCTGCTTCATCAATACATGTAATTGTTGCAACACCGCTTGCCCCGCCAATAATTCCCGCAGTAAAATCATCACCTTGTTTTTTATGAAGCACCTCAAGCAAATGGGAACCACGCTTATCATCAAACGAAAGAGGCACTGAAATTTCATCATTTTCAAACAGGCAGATGTTCATATAAAGCCTGCCGGACTAACCAAGCATGTTGATTTTTTTGAGTGCTGCACAAAGAGCATCTTTTTCTATTAAATCAATTGGGCGTCCTTCAATATACTGATGTGCACTTTCGGAGAATGAACCCATTGTTACACAGTAGCCGTTATCGCAGCGGGCATCGCGCATTTTTGCATGAAACTCGCGCACATAAATATCGCCGATTGTATTTTGATTTCGGTAAAAACGGAAAAGATTTTTGGCTTCCCACTTGTTACTTTCAACATCGCATATAATTTCAATGCTTTCGGAAGCTACTGAAACATCTTCAATTTTAACAAATGCATTTTTAAAGAACACTGTTATGAATTTTCGGCAGAGTGCAACAAAATCACTTGTACCCGACAAAAGATAAACCTGAAGATTCTGATTCTGATTAAGCTCCTGATATCGTGCAACAAGACTGTCTACATCTTTATAGCCCGGATGCTGCTGCTGAATCTGCTTAAGAAGAACGAGTCCCTTTGGAATATTATTTGAGGCAATATAAGCGTTTGCACAACGGTATTTAATCTGAAGTGCAATCTGCTCCGGAACATTTTCGAGCTTGCCTGCAATTTCATAATCGGTAATTGCAGCCTGAAAATCCTTTGAGCGCTCGTGCATTTTTCCTGCTTCAAGACAAGACTGAGCTCCAAAAACAGGGTCGGGTCTAAGGTGTACAAAAATCTTAAGTGCCTTGTCGCCCATTCCGCTTTCGGTCATTGCAACAGCCATATCATAAAGAAGCTCTTTATTTTCGGGTTCAACATCAAGTGCCTTTTTTAAATAAGCAAGACTGTCACGATATTTCTGACTCTTAAAAAGACATAAGCCAAGCTGTTTGTTTACATCTGTATTGTCTGGCTGAATGAGCTTACATTTTTTAAAGCAGTAGGCAGCCTTATCGAAAGTTTGTTTTTCTACAAGTGTGTTTCCAAGAAAGAAATTTGTTTCAAAGGAATCGGGCTGCTTTTTAATAGAAAACATAAGAGAATTAAGTGCTTCATCATATTTTTTAAGATAATAGCCTGCAATTCCCCACTTGCGGGTAACTTCGGCTACATCAATTTCGGTATGTGCAGATGAAAGATCAAACAGAGTTTTATAAATACTCCAGACTTTTTCCCAGTTTCCATCATCATAATAAACCTGACCAAGTCCGTTTAACGCTTCGACATTGTGAGGATCATGTACCAGTTTTTTTTCATATTCTTTTACAACTGCGCTTATTCCTTTTTTCTGAACAGAAGATGCAACCTTGTCGGCACGATTAGTTTTGGCTCCCTTTTTTAAGCCGCTTGCAATAAGAATAATTGTAATAAGAACAACAGCAACTGTTACTGCAATTAAAACTGGAATCAACATCCTGCGTTTTCTCCCCTATTTGTTTTGTTTTTCCTTTACCATAGCAGCAATGCGCTCCATGGCTATTTTTATTTTATTGATATCTGTAGCATAGCAGCAGCGGATAAAACCTTCGCCTGCATCACCAAAACAATTTCCTGGTACTACAGCTACATTATACTTCTGAATAAGCTCGGTGGCAAATTCTTCGCTGGTCATTCCTGTAGGTCGAATATCGGGGAACATGTAAAAGGCACCTTCCGGTTCAAAGCAAGGTAAACCCATGTCGTGAAAAGCCTTGAGCATAAGGTTACGTCGCTGCTGGTAGCTTACGCGCATTTTTTCTACTTCTGACCAGCCGTTACGAAGACCTTCTGCCGCAGCGTACTGACTGAAAATTGGAGGGCAGATTGTATTGTAGCCGTGAAGCTTGCAGCATTGAACAAGCAGGTCATGTGGAGCTGCAATGTAACCGATTCGCCAGCCAGTCATAGCAAACGATTTTGAAAAACCGTTAAAGATAATTGCATAGTCTTTCATGCCAGGGAACGAACCGATTGAAACATGTTTACGGTCATCGTACAAAAGCTCGCAGTAGATTTCGTCACTCAGACACCAAAGTTCATGCTTCTTTACAACCTCGGCAATTTTTTCAAGTTCTTGGGCAGGAATTACACGACCGGTTGGATTACTTGGTGAACAGAACATTACAGCCTTTGTTTTTGGAGTACAGGCAGCTTCTATTGCAGCGGCGGTTGGATACAGATCTGTTTTACTGGTATCAAGGTGAATAACTGTAGCATCGCACAAAGTACTGAGCGGCTGATAGTTTACATAACATGGTTCACAGACAATAATTTCGTCGCCCGGATTTAAGATGGAACGAAGAACTAAGTCTAAGCCTTCACTGGCTCCAACTGTCGGTAGTATTTCGGTTTTTGGATCGTAATACAAATTAAAGCGTTCAAGATATTTTGCAATTTCTTCGCGCAGTTCTATGAGGCCCCAGTTTGAAGTATATGAAGTGTGGCCTTTTTCTAAATGATAAAATGCTTCTTCGCGGATTACCCAAGGGGTTGGAAAGTCCGGTTCGCCAACACCAAGTGAAATGATGTCGTCGTGACCAATACAGAGTTCAAAAAATTTACGGATTCCAGATGGTGGAATTGACTCCATCTTGCTGGAAAATTTATCTTTTCGAGTATTCATTATGCCTGAACTCCTTCACGACGGTCGCGTTCATCGGCAACATAAACAATGTCATTTTCTTTGTAGGTTTTAAGAACAAAGGTTGTTTTGGTAGAGCGCACGCCTTCAAGAGTAGAAAGCTTTTCGCTTACAAAAAGGGCAACGTCTTTAAGATTGTCGCCTTCGATAATTACCTTAAGGTCGTAGCCGCCGCTCATAAGATAAAGCGATTTTACCTGAGGAAAGCGGTAGATGCGGTCTGCAATTGCATCAAATCCATGCTCGCGCTGTGGCTGAACCTGAATCTGAATTTCGGCACGCACAAGGTCCTTTGAGTTTTTGTCTTTTTCTGGATTTACAATGGCCGCGTACTTGAGTATTACTCCATCATCTTCAAGCTTTTTGATGATAGCTTTTACTTCATCTACAGATTTCTTTGTCATTGCAGAAATGTCCTCTACAGACAATCGTGCATTCTGACGTAATAACTCAAGAACTTCTTCCATAATTTATCTCCAATAAGTTGTGGTTTTATTTTCCTTTTTTCTGTTCGCTTGGTTTTGATTTGGCACCGGCTACGGCTGCTGCCATTTTGGCGTGTGCTTTTTCAATATCGTTTACCATAAGAATTGGCTGGCCTGTTGCATCCAAAGTATCGCGCCACAGTGAACCTTCTGGGTCTACTGCATTGCGGTGAGCAGTTACTGCACTGATTGGAAGATGTACGAACTTGTCGTGAACAAGACCAATTACGCACTTTGTTTTTCCTGCCATTGCTGCGTGTACTGCATTGTTGCCAAGGCGTTCACAGTAGATAGAGTCACTGGCTGTTGTAACACAGGCACGAATCTGGTAAGAAGGGTCAATATATTTAAGATTGATTTCGATTTTCTTTGACTTAAAGTATTTTTCAATTTCGGCTTTGAGGAATACACCGATGTCCGAAAGCTTTTTGTTGCCGGAAGCGTCTGTTGCACCTGTAGACTGCAAGAGGTCCTGACCTGCGCCTTCTGAAACTACGATTACTGCGTGTCCGCGTTTTGCAAGACGGCGTTCAAGGCAGGCAAGGAATCCGTTTTCACCTTCCATTTCAAAAGGAACTTCAGGTATAAGACAGAAGTTTGTTTCGTGGCTTGAAAGAGCAGCAGCGGCGGCAATAAAGCCTGCTTCACGGCCCATGAGCTTTACAAGACCAATACCGTTTATCTGGCTGGCTGCTTCCATGTGAACTGCGGCAACAGTTTCTTTAGCACGCTGAACGGCAGTTTCAAAACCGAATGAGCGGTCCATAAACATAAGGTCGTTGTCTACAGTTTTTGGAACTCCAACTACTGCACATTTAAGTCCGCGCTTTTCAACTTCGCAAGCAATGTCATAAGAACCACGCTGAGTTCCGTCACCACCAATAATGAAAAGCATATTTATTCCGTCGCGTTCAAGGCAGTCTACAATATCACTAACGCGCTGTCCGCCGCCACGGCTTGTTCCAAGATAAGTTCCACCAATTTTGTGTATTTCATCAATAAGATAGCGGTCTAGTTCAATTGGTTCGTAACCTGAATCTGCAAAAAATCCGCGGAAACCAAACTGATATCCTTTGATAGTTTTTACACCATAACGAGTATTCAAACAGCGAACAACAGCACGAATAACATCATTCAAACCAGGACACAAACCACCACAGGTACAGATTCCGGCTTTTGCGTGAGAAGGGTCAAAGAAAATCTTTTCACGAGGTCCGGCTTTTTCCATAAGATTTGTAGAATCAAGTACAATTGGTTTTGAAGCATCATAAACATTTACGTTTGCAATTACGTAAGAATCATCACGTACGTAATTTGCTGTATAATCGCCCTGAACTGTAGAAAGTTTAATTGGCGACTGAATTGTACAAGGTCCAAGATTATCAATTGTAAAGTCAAAGGTTTCGTCTGTTTTCATATATTTTTACTCCTGTGTAATTATATTATTATTTTACTGGAATTCCAATCTGAGTGTGTTCGTTTTCCCAGGCTTGTGCAAGGCGCAGAATTTTTGGTTCACTGAACATGGCGCCTGCAAACTGCATTCCAATTGGCATGTTGTCTTGTGTTGTGCGACCGGCAGGAACATTTACCGAAGGAATGCGTGCAAGGTTTACGAAGGTTGTATACAAATCCGAAAGATACATTTCAAGAGGATTGTCTACTTTTGAACCAAGCTTAAAGGCGGCAGTTGGACAAGTTGGGCAAAGAATTATGTCATAGTTGTTGAATACTGCGGCAACTTCGCGCTGAATACGTGCACGAACTGTCATGCCTTTTTTGTAAGTGTCGCCACTGAACTGTTCAGAAAGAACGTAGTTACCGATTACAATACGGCGCTTTACTTCTGGACCAAAGCCTTCGCTGCGTGTGTCTACATAAAGCTCGTCGTAGCCCTTCTGATTGTCTACGCGGCGTCCGTAGCGGATTCCGTCAAAGCGGCTGAGGTTGCTTGCTGCTTCTGAAAGAGCAATTACATAGTAAGCGGCGATTGAAGCGTCAAGAATAGGAAGGTCTACTTCTTCGACTGTGGCACCTTTGGAAGTGAACCAGGCTCGGGTGTCTGCAAAGCATTTTACAACATCCGGGTCGGCACCTTCTGTTTTAAGGAACTGCTTTGGAATTGCTATTTTAAGAGCTTTGAATTCGTCGTCTGTGAGCGCGGTAAGATTTTTGAGCTGGTCTGCATTTGGAAGGTCTGCAGAAGTATCATCGTAAAAGTCTGCTCCGCACATGAGGCTGAGTGGTTCTGCAATGTCGGCAGGTGTGTGGCCAAGAATACCAACCTGGTCTAGTGATGAACCGTAAGCAACAACACCCCAGCGTGAAAGAACTCCGTAAGTTGTTTTAAGTCCGTAGATTCCGCAGTAGCTGGCTGGCAGGCGAACTGAACCACCAGTTTCGGTACCAAGACCAAAAAGTGCCTGGTTTGCAGCAACGGCTGCAGCAGAACCACCAGATGAACCTCCGGAAACAAATTCGCGGTTTATAGGGTTGCGGGTTGGACCGTAGCAGGAATATTCTGTTGAAGAACCCATGGCAAACTCATCCTGATTACAGCGGCCAAGAGGAATTGCACCTGCTTTTTCAAGGCGGTCAATTACAGTGGCATTATATGGAGCAACATAACCTTCAAGGATTTTTGAAGCACAGGTAAGGCGATGACCTTTTGAGTTGATATTATCTTTGTTTGCAAATGGAATGCCAAGAAGAGGTTTTTCTGCAAAAAGTTTATCAAGAGCGGCTGTGCCTTGTGAGCGGGCAGCGGCAATTTCTTTGTCGGCAGCGGCAGCTTTTTGGGCAGCGTCGTCGTACATTTCTATAAATGCATTGAGCGGAATTGGTGCAGACTTGTCTTTTTCAAAGGTGTCAATTGCATCGCGAACGAGTTTTTCGCTTGTTGTGGTGCCGTCTTTGAGAGCCTGACGGGTTTCATTGATTGTGTAGAACATTATGCACCCTCCCCGAGCACTTTTGGTACCTGGAAGTATCCGTCCATGAAGTCTTTGCTGACTTTTTTAACATCAGGCATATCAAGACCTTCTACGACTGTATCGCCGCGAAGGGCATCGGCAGTTGTAGTCGGGTATGCATCGTATGGGTTTTCGCTGTCATCGTATTTAGAAAGAATTTCAAAATAACCTACAATATCGTCAACCTGTTTTTTGAGAGTTTCCATATTTGTACTTTCCGGAGAAAGTCGGCTTAAATAAAGCAGATTTTCAAGAGTCTGCGCGTCAATTTGTTTGTGTTGTGTTGCCATGCCTACATTATAGTAAAAAGTTTCACTTTAGAAAAGATTATTGTGATTTTTTACTTCTGCAGCAGCTTAAATACGCTGTCTTCCGGATTATATTCAACGCCAACATCATCTGTTGCAACAGGATATTTTCCTTTGAGGAAGAAATTATTCAAAAGCTCAAGATAGTATCTTACAACATTATCATTCTGATTCTTTGAAGCAAGAGTCTCAAACTGTGCAGCGGCTTCCTTATACTTTTTGGCTTCAAAATCTGCAAAGGCTTTTTCCCAGTCGTCTACATATTTCAACAATTCAGAGCTTGCTTCTTCGCGGGTTTCGAGCAGCTCGTACAGGCGCAGCGGAGTATTTACATTTACAACGCGTACACGGTCAAGGCTTCTTACAATAAAGGCATCGCCAAGAAGGTCACGGGTAGCGGCGCTTATTAAAATTCCGTTTGTGTGGTACTGCTTGTTTACACCTTCGAGTCGGCTGGCAAGATTTACGTTGTTGCCCATCATGGTGTAATTCTTTTTGTTTTCGGAACCAAAGTAGCCGGCAATCATTTCGCCACTGTTTATACCAATGCGGGTAAAGATTACCTTTTTGTTTTCAACCATTATTTTGAATGCATCATATAAATCCTGTTCCATATCGGCAGGTTTTTCACCCGAAGCAATCTGCACAATTTCCTGATTCATAACTTCTTCGGCCTTTTTCATTTTAATAGCTGCAGCACAGGCGCGGCTTGCATGGTCGGTCATTTCTACAGGAGCACCAACAAGTGCAACAATTGCATCTCCTTCGTATTTGTCTACGGTTCCGTGCTCATCAATAATTATGTCGGACATGCGGGTAAGATAAAAATTCAAAAGACTACCAAGCTGGGCAGCCGTAAGTAATTCACTGAATGAAGAAAATTTCTGGATATCGGTAAAGATTGCAGTCATCTGAAAATTCTTTCCGCCAAGTGTAAAGCTTGAAGGATCATTCATAATCTGATTTACAACATCCTTGCTCAAGCACTGACTAAAGGCCGATTTTATAAAACGCTTTTGCTTTCCTTCTACAGAAAGACTGAGCGCAACACTTATAAGGAACGAAAGGAAGAAAGCAACAAAAGGAGCAACAAGCAAAAGCCAGATTCCTTTTGCAAAAAGCATATACGGAAGTACAATTGCAAGCGCTGTACCAAAAATAAATCCGACTGCCATAAACACAACTGTGAGTTTTTGTGAATTACGGGTAGTTGCAAAAGCCACAAAGGCTGCACCCAGAAGTGTCAAAACAAAAATCCAGATATAAGCAATAAAATCGGGAACCTTTCGCATAAAGCTATTGGTAAGATAATTATCAAGCGTTGCAATATGAACACCAACTCCCGGGAAAACCTGAGAGACCGGAGTAGAACAAATATCATAAAGTCCTGGTGCATAGTAAGCAACAAAAACATATTTATCTTCAAACTCATCTGGCTCTAAAACATAATCATCTTCCTGAGGTTCAACAAGTCCATTGTAAACATCGCTGCTGTAAAAAATATCGCAGGCACTGTACGGATAATATTCATCAATATCCTTTTGATAACGTAAAAGAACTGTGCCATCCTTTAATTTTGGCAGAGAATCTAGTGTGTCCTGTTCACCCTGCATAAAAATTGGGGCAGTACCAAGTGTTGGATAAACCACTCCCTCGTACTCATAAGTAAGTCGTCCGCGGCGGATAATATCATCATCATCTTTACTGCTTACAATTGCTCCAAGCACGGCTGCGGCGTCTTTGATTTGTGTAATAGGCATTTGCCCCTTTTCTGTTCCCTTTTCATAATCAATAAGAACATTTAATGCCTGAACAACAATACCGCTGTTTGCTTCGGCAAGGGCAAGAGCATTATCATCTTCTTCGCCATAAACAGAAGGCTCTGTATAAATAATATCAAAAGCAACAGACTTTGCATTACCGGCAGAAATAAAGTCTATCATTTTTCCGTAGGCTTCACGCGGCCATGGCCAACCCCAGCCGTAGTTTTCTTTTGCCCAATCAATACTTGCCTGATCTACAATAATAAAAGAAATTTCATCGCAGGCGGTTTTGTACTTTGAAGCAAAAAACATGCGGCGGTCGTAGGTTTTATTTTCAAAAAATGTAAAGACACCTGTTAATTGCAGCACGATTGTTATTGCAAAACAAATAAGTGCTACAATTGCAGAACGGAACCAGAGCTTGTTGTTCTTGTGTTTCATTAGTCTATCTCAAATATTCTATAATCTTCGTATTCTGCTGTAAATCTTTGTGTACGAACCTGTTTTCCTTTCTTTTCAATCTTGCCCGATTTTTCCATTGCAGCAAGCTCTTTTTCTACTTTCTTGATTCTGTCTTTTGGAGCAGGGTGTGTTGAACCCCATCCGGAATTGCTGGAAGAATCTTCAATTTGAGCAAGCATATCAAGCATGGCATAAGGATCGTAACCGGCGCTCTGCATTATGTAAAGAGCATTTTTATCGGCATCGAATTCCTGTTCTTTTGAAAATCCGGTATTTATAAGAGTTTTTGTTACTTCATTTGTTGTATCGCTAAAAGTGTCTACAGCCTGCATTACCTTTTCCATTTCTTTTTCTGAAAGATAAAGGCCTGTTCTTACATTTGCGGTTGCAATACTTGTTACTGCTACAGCCTTTGTTGTACTGCTGACTGCTGTGTGAACTCTGCTTGCTTTAATTGCCTGTACACTGTGTCCAAGCTGAACATGTGCAATTTCGTGAGCAAGTACTGCTGCAAGAGCATCTTCTGAATCGGTACAGTCAATCAAACCACGGCTGACAAAAATGTGGCCTCCCGGGGTTGCCATTGCATTTATTTCATCTGTATCAAGAATTACTACATAATATCCTTTGTACAAATAAGGCTTTTCGGAATTCATTACAAGAGTTTCGCAGATATTGTTCAAATAAGAAGTCATCTGATAGCTTCCCTGATCAATTGGATATGTTGATGCAATTGAAGCTGCAACTGAACGACCAATGTAATATTCTTCTTCGGGAGTAATTGTTTCAGAAGCTTTTTCTATAGACGAAACACTTGAACTGATTGCATTGAATACTGCCATTTCTGTACTGTATCCGCCGTCATCTGGAACAGAGGCACAAGATGTAACTCCAACCAAAAGGAGTGACGCAAAAATAACTGATATAATAGAAGTACTGAACTTTTTCATTATTCTGCACCTCCATCATTAAGCTGACCTTCCTGGGCAAAAGCTATAGCTTCTTCCTGCTGTGCACCAAGGCTTTCAATATAATCTACAACCGAAAAATTCATTTCATATTGTTCTGCATAAACTGCTTCTATGGTTGAATTAAATCCTTTTCCGGCAAGAGCAATTTCGTCGGCATTTGCAGAGGTAGCATCTACTTTTTCTTTGATTTTTTTAGAAGTCAATGCCGAAGCCGGAAGCCAGCCTTCAACACTTTTGTCGGAAACAAGCTGTACATATACCCAGGATTTTTCTTCCTTCAACACTAATACAGCAGAAGCATACTCTGCTGTTCCAACCTTTTTTGAAGAAGCGGCGGGTTTTGCCTTAAGAGGGGCAGGATCAATAGCCACATACTGAGTTTTTGCTTTTGAAGCGGAAAATAAAGGTACCGCAAGACAGCAAACAACCAATAAAACTATTAGTTTTTTCATAAGCATTTTCCTTAAATACATTATAACATAAGTTTTACAAAGGTAAATAAAAAGTTTATACTGTATAAACTATAAACCAATTATGAAAGAAACCGTTACAATAACTGTAAAACCTGAACAGGAAAAAAATAAATCTCTGATTGAAAAGCTTGTTACTGCACAGCTAAAAAATAAAGGCGGACGAAAAAATTTTGTATTTTGTAAGCGTTCTGTTGATGCAAGGCACGGTCAGGTAAAAATTCATTTGCGATATGATGTTTATATTGACGAAGAGCCTCCTGAAAAAGCAAGTACCCTGCCAGTCTGGAAAAAAACTGATGGAAAACATACAGTTGTAATTATTGGTTCAGGACCCGCCGGACTTTTTGGTGCATTAAAACTTTTGGAATACGGAATAAAGCCTGTAATTATTGAGCGCGGACCCGATACTGCGCAGCGCCGAAAGGATATTGCACTTATAAGCACAAAAGATTTTGTGAACTCCGAAAGTAATTACTGTTTTGGAGAAGGCGGAGCGGGAACTTTTTCTGATGGAAAGCTTTATACAAGGTCAAACAAGCGCGGTGATATTGGAAGTATTCTGAGGATTTTTAACGAGTTTGGTGCAGATGAAAAAATATTAACAGACGCACATCCTCATATTGGAACAGACAGACTCCCAAAAATAATAAATGCCATACGCGAAAAAATAATTGAGCTTGGCGGCGAGGTGCATTTTAATACAAAGTGCACTGATTTTGTAATTGAAAATGGCAAGGTGAAGGGTGTGGTGTGTTGCCCCGTGGATCCTGAGGCTCTCGAAGGGCCGCTCAAGATTCCCTGTAACGCTGTCCTCCTTGCGACAGGGCATTCTGCAACTGATATTTACATGTTGCTGGCCCGCGCTGCCCCGCAAAGTCTTGAAGCTAAAACTTTTGCAATGGGAGTTCGTGTTGAGCATCCTCGTGCTGTAATTGACCAGCTGCAATATCACGGAAAACAAAACGAAAAAGGTTCCGAAAACCTTGGTGCTGCAGAATACAGAGTTACAACACAGGTTGATGGTCGCGGTGTTTATTCGTTCTGTATGTGTCCGGGCGGCTTTGTTGTTCCTTCGGCAAGCGGACCAGATGAAATTGTTGTAAACGGAATGTCTGCTGCGGCACGTAATTCTAAATGGTCAAATGCCGCCATTGTTGTAGAAGTTCGCCCCGAAGATATTCCACAGGAATACCAGGCAGCCGCAGTAAAAGCAGGCACCCCCGCCCTTGCAGGACTTTTATTCCGTACAAAAATTGAACAGGATGCAAAAACAAATGGAAACGGTCAGGCAGCACCGGCACAGCTCCTTGTTGATTTTCTTGCAGGAATGCAAACTGCAGCCAACAAACTGCCGCCGTCAAGTTACACACCGGGAATTGTAAGTTCTGCACTTAATGAATGGCTTCCACCACTTATCTCAAAAAAACTTGCACAAGGATTTCGCCAGATTGACCAGAGCATGAAAGGCTTTATATGCCCGCAGGCTCTTATGATTGCCCCGGAAACAAGAACAAGCACACCGGTACGAATTTTACGTAACAAAGAGACTTTTGAATGTGAAGGATTAAAAGGTCTTTACCCTGCCGGTGAAGGCAGCGGTTATGCAGGTGGAATTGTTTCAAGCGCCATGGACGGCGAAAATGCAGCAAGAGCTATAGCCACGGCCCTTAGCCGCTAGACCAGCTTCTTTTTACCCCAGGCGTCAATTAATTTTTTTGGTTCCGGTGCAAGAAGCAGCTTAACCAAAAGCAGGTTTGTCTGGCTGAATACATTCTGCATGATTTCCTGCTGCTCATCGGTAAAGCGGCTCAAAACATAATCGGCAATTCCAATGTTTGGATTTTCAGGTCTGCCAATTCCAAAACGAAGACGCCAGAAATCGGCAGTATTCAAAACCGCTTTTGTAGAACGAAGTCCGTTATGACCACCAAGGCCCCCGCTCCATTTAAGACTGACAAATCCCTGTTCAAGCTCAAGTTCATCGTGAACAACAAGTATTTCTTGGGGCAGAATTTTATAGAAACCGGCGGCTTCAATTATACTGTCGCCGCTCAAATTCATATATGTCATTGGTTTTAAAAAATAAATATGTGCAGGTGCGTCTTCCGGTACAAGAACAGGAGTTCCGTCTTTTTTAGAACAAATCTTGTAGTCGCATGCCCACTGCGAAAGTTCAAAAGGAGTGCACGAAGCAATTTCTCCCTTGAACTTACCCTGCCAGCTCAAGCGACTTGCAAACGGAAGAGAATCTTCAAAATACCAGGCAACATTATGACGGGTCTTTTCGTATTCCCTTCCATAGTTTCCCAGAAACGCAACAAGCTTTATCATTTCTGCAAATCTTCCGGAGTCTTCTGGAACTTTGAGAAATTGTAAGAAGCAATTTCAAACCAGTAAGGTGATTTATTGCACTTAGCATAATAAAGGTTTGAAGAGCCTTCATCTTCCGGATCAGCCGGTACAATGTAGGTTTCAATTGTAACTGTACCTTTTGTAGTTCCAACCTGAACAGCAACATAAGGCTCACCACCAAGATCATCAGTTTTTCCATGCCACTTGTTTGTAACAAGAGTGTTGAAAGAATTGAGCCAGTCTGCAGCCTTTTGAGCATCAAGAGTAACATTTGAACCAGAAATATTCCATACAAGATTTTCAGTATCACCTGTTCGCGAAACAGCCCAGGTTTCTTCACCTACAGGAGTAACAGAAACAGAAGAAATATCAACAGCATCAACAGTATAAATTGTCTTGCTGCGAAGCTGGTCTAAAGTTTTATCGTAGACATTTCTGTAGTCACCATCGACTAAATAAATATCATTTGAGCCATTTACAGTTGCATAACACTGAATGCCTGTTGTTGCATCTTTACCAAGTGTAAAGGTTCTGAGTTCTTTTTCACCGGCACTTATTGTTACCTTAATGGCGTTGTCTTCATCAAACTCGTACTTAGAAACCGAAGCAGCGTTTGAAAGACTTGCAACTCTATCAAGAGCCTTGATATTCTTTGCGTAATCAACCATTGAATCTACATTCGATTCATTTGCTTCATACTTTTCATCATTTATTAACCATTTGCCGTCTTCGCTTACAATAGTAAGATTTCCGTCACTCTTTTCAATTACAATTTTGTCTGGAGTTTCTGAAAAAGTAAAACTCTTTACTGTACTTCTTGTATTCAAGATTATCTGAACAATACCGACAATCAGCAAAATTACGTCGGCGGCAATTAAAACTATTTTACGTGTTTTCATGCTTCTGCCTCACTTTTCTTGTCATTATCTTTTTTGTCATTTTCAATAAAACGGTCATCATCAGGATTATAGAATTTGTTTATTCTTGCCTTTCGTTTGATTCTCATTCTCCAGATAATCAGACCTGCAAGTAAAACAAATATTGCAAGACCGTATTCGTTGAACAACTGGAAGAAGGTTACCTTTGCTTTTGAGTCTGTATTCAAAACATTTATAGAAACACCCTTTGAACGCATTTTACAAAGCTCTTCGTTTCCGTTCAAATAATCAATTGCGTTTATGAGCAAAAGAGCAATTCCCTGAGAACCATCTTCTGTAAATACTTGTGGTGTTGTAATCAAAGAAGTACCGGCAACAATAATCTTACCAGCCTGCTTGCTCTTTGAAAGATGTGTTGAAATTGCATAATCGCCTTCGCCTTCATTTTCTTTATCTTCAGAAACCGGAGCCTGATCAAAGGCACTTTCAAATTCACCTTCAAGCAAAACCATAAGAGTTTTCTTTTCAAGCTTTTCGGCTGGAGCAAGCATCAAAGGATTAAGCATAAGTCCGTCCGGCTGCTCTGTCCAGGCTTTTTCACTAGATTCAACAAGAACAGTAGATTTTACACCGGCTGTTTCTTTAATTTCGAGCGGACCACTCTGAAGCATAATTACATTTCCAAGATTACTTGTAATTGAATTCTTTGCATTCATCTGTTCCTTCTGCAAAAGTGGTGCCCAGTAAAGCTGAAGGATTCCGTAAGAATTATGATAAGTCTGGCAGCACTGCTCATCCATTACATATTCTTTTTTGATTGTAACTCCGTATTTTTCGAGCAATCTGTTTATGTTTACATCATTTTCGGCATAAGAAGTTGTTTGTCCGTAGAAAGAATTATTTGACTGATATTCCTGCAAAGGATCAACAAGGAAAAGTACGTTTCCGCCACGCATAATGAACTGGTCAATTTTGTACAATTCTTCTTCAGTCATATCCTGCTTTGGACCATTAATTACAATGCTCTTCATCGAAGCAGGAATATCATCCTCTGACAAATCAAGAGTTTTGATTTCGTACAAATCAGAAAGAACTGTATTAAAGCCCGAAGCACCTTCATCGGTAAGCAAATCAAGTTCACCGTTTCCTACAATGTATCCAAACTGAGTTGGCTTAGAAATAAGACTTTGTATTGCAGAATTAATATCTTCTTCGGCAGTGTCTGTTCCAACAACTGCATAATTATTAAAGAAAATATCCTGAATCTGAATTGGAAGCGCTACAAATCGTTCACCATATTCAACAACAACACCAATACATCCGGTTTCTACCTGGCCGTTTGCATTTCGGTAATTGATTGGTTGAATTCCATAACGGTCTGTGTAGTTGCTTACTTCATCTACTGCCGGATGAATTGCACTGAACTCAAGCTTATCCATTTTCTGTTTGTTTATTTCACGACAGATTTTTTCAATTTCCGATTCAAGTGTGTCTACTCCAGAAATCCTGAGCGATTTTATTGCGCTGCTCATAATTACATAAAGCTGAATCTTATCATCGCCTTTAAGAGTTTCAAGCGAAGCCGCAGTGTTAATCATTTTTGAAATTGTTGATGTAAGCTTGTATTCAAAACCATCAGAGCTTGAAATTGGATCTATAAGTTCAACATTGTCACCGTAAGAAATTGCAAGACCCATGTAGGTTTGCTTTACACCAATTTCATTATTATTAACTTCCTGAATCTGAACCTGACGCAGGCCGTAGTTTGCTGCAAGATCCTGATTTTCCTGCTTAGACAAATCCATAAATGAAACAGAAAAGTTTTTATTTGCTGCACGCTTGTATTCATCAAGTAAATCTTCTACATACTGAGTTATTGCGCTGTACTGAGCCGGAAGATTTTTATCAAAGAACACACGGATTGAAACAGGCTCATCCAGATTTTTTACAAGAGTTTTGCTGGCCTTTGAAAGAGAATAAGACTTCTGCTTTGTAAGGTCGGCACGAACATACGCATTGCTTCCAACAAAATTAAGGAGAACAAGAAGAATCAAAAATAAAACAAAATCAGAAGCAGAACTTTTAAACCATTCAATAATCTTTTTCATCTTTCTGGCCTCCTACATTTTATTTTTTGCTTCGGCACGAACTGTGCACACAAAGAACAACGCTGTTAATGAAACAAAATAAAGCAAGTCGCGGGTATCTAAGATTCCTTTTGAAATTGAACCAAAGTGAACCGAAGCCGAAATGAATGAAAAGAATTTTACAATTCCGTCCGGCAGGAACACAAGGAACGATTCTACAAAAGTGAGTGCCAGACAAATTGCCATGGCAACCGCAAATGCAATAATCTGATTTTTTGTAATTGAAGAACAGAACAATCCTATTGCACTGTAAGCTGCAATAATAAAGATTGCTCCAAGATAGCCGCCAATAATAGGACCGTAATCTGGAGAACCAAAAATCTCGGCAGTAATTACATAGAACAAAGTTGGTGCAAGCATTACAAGAGATTCAATAAGAACAGCAAGATATTTTCCTGTTACAACATCAAGCTCGCGAACAGGAAGTGTCATCAAGGTTTCTATAGAACCAACGCGTTTTTCTTCAGAGAACACGCGCATTGTTATAGCCGGAATAAAGAACGAAAGCAGCATTGGAAGTAAGCTGAAGAAGTTTCGGAGCTCTGCCCTGTTCTGAAGGAAGAAGGCTGCAAAAAACAAAAGTCCGTTTAATACAAGAAAAAGTCCTGTAACAATGTAGCCTATTGGACCTGAAAAATAAGAACGCAATTCCCTGCGCATAATTACAAAGGCAGGATTTTTTGCTTTAGTTTTAGTGTCGCTCATTTACTTTGCCTCCGTGAGTGCATGGAATACGTCTTCAAGAGTATTAGACTGCATTGCCATTGCATAAATATCACAGCCGGTTTCAATAAGTTTTTTAACAAGTGCCGGGCGGATTTCTGCTTCACCATTTACAGAAACAACAACTTCGTTATGACCGTTTTCTACTTTATTAGAAGAAACATTTGCAACGCCTTCTACAGAGCGGGCAGCAGCTTCTGCCTTTTTAGCATCGCCGTCAAACTCAACAAATACTGTTGTAGAAGAACCAATGCTGTTTTTAAGATTTTCAATAGAGCTGTCGGCAACAACCTTTCCGCCGCTGATGATGATTGCGCGTGAACACAAGGTTTCAACTTCGCTAAGAATATGAGTTGAAACAATAACTGTTCGAGTTTTACCAATTTCGCGGATAATTGCACGAACGTCTTCTACCTGGTTAGGGTCAAGACCAGAAGTTGGTTCATCAAGAATAAGAATCTCCGGGTCTGCCATAAGGGCATGTGCAAGCGAAACACGCTGACGGTTACCGCGCGAAAGCTCCGAAATATTTTTACTCATAACTTCTTTGAGCCCGCATTCCTTACAAAGAGCCGGAACCTTTTCTTCCGGATTTTCTCCATGCATTTGTGCAACATACTTAAGATAATCTTCAACAATCATCTCGCCATAAAGCGGAGCCGACTCAGGCATATAACCAATTTTCTTTTTAGATTCAACAGGCGCTTTTGTAATATCCTCACCGTCAATAAAAATCTGACCATCGGTAGGAGCCAGGAATCCGGTAATCATTCGCATCGTAGTAGTTTTACCAGCACCGTTTGGTCCAAGCAAACCAACAATCTGCCCGGTCGGTATGGAAAAACTCACATCATTTACCGCACGAAAAGTCCCAAAGTTTCGGGATACGTGGGAAACCTCAATCATTTTGAGCCTCCAAAAAAATGTCGTCATTGCGAGCCCAAAGGGCGAAGCAATCCATTACATTATAATGAAAAAACCGCGCTTTGTTAAATAATTGTTTGTTATCGCACAAAGGGGCGCCTGCCCCTCGCTCCAAAGTCCTCACTCGCTTTCGCTCGTTCCGGTCTTTTCCGCTACCCCCTCTCCTAGGGCTCAGCCCTAAAACCCGATAGTACCTAATAACTATACGCTTTGTTAATATATAATACTTGTAAAAATAATAGTAATATACTATACTACATTTGCACCCGCGGCATGGGCGGTCTGCCCCCAACTCACACCAGTTGTAAAACTGGAATAACTGAATTGGAGGCGATGCTGTTGAGTTTGTACGAGATTCTTGATCTGGCGTTCCGCGCCGGCAAGTTTGTCTATGACATTCTTAGCACCCTTCACCGTAGACGGAAGAAGAAGTTAAGAAAAAAATAGCGCCACCCTGTCTATGACCACAGAGTGGCGCAGTAAGTCCTGATTAATCAGGCAACGCTGTTGTGGGGCAAGACGCTTGTCGCGTGGTGCCTTTCTTATTTAACTATAGCATACATACGGAAAAAGTCAACAGCAATAATAAAATTTCAAGGATAATCAATTTACAAGGATTTTATAATGTATTATTTCTGTCAAACTTACATTTGACAAACCCCCTTCTTTATAGTAAATTCCCCTTAGACTTTACGAATGAATGAACTAGCGCAGAGTCCATAGTGTCCTGCATTACCGGCGACACCAAGGTGCACCGAGTATCAACATTTTCCCGTAATTTACTACAGGGCTGAATCGTGCCCGCAAAATAAACTCACAAATTTTTCTCAAAGGATTTTTTATGAACAAATACGTAAAACGTTATTTAATTGACGCAATGAGCGGAATGGCTCAGGGGCTTTTTGCTTCACTGCTTATTGGAACTATTATTAAGACACTGGGACAGCAGCTGCTGCGCCTTTCGGTTAATCCGGTTTTTCAGTTTTTAGTTGATGCCGGAAACTTTTCTACAGAAGGTCATGTTGTTGGTGCTGCAATGGCAGTTGGAATTGGTTTTGCAATGGGAGTACCTGCCCTTGTACTTTTCAGTCTTGTTGCAGTTGGTGCTGCGGCAAATGTTACAGGAGGTGCCGGAGGTCCTCTTGCTGTTTTAGTTATTGCAATTATTGCAGCCGAGCTTGGATGTCTTGTAAGCAAAAAAACAAAGGTTGATATTATTGTTACTCCGGCTGTTACAATTTTAGCGGGTGCACTGCTTACAGTTCTTACTGCAAAATATATTGGTGCTGCTGCAAGTTCAATCGGTAAACTGATTGTCTGGTCTACAAAGCTTCATCCGTTCTGGATGGGAATTATTGTTTCGGTAATTGTTGGTGTTGCACTTACACTTCCAATTAGTTCTGCTGCAATTTGTGCGGCCTTTGGTCTTACAGGACTTGCCGGTGGTGCTGCTGTTGCAGGCTGTTGTGCACAGATGGTTGGATTTGCCGTTATGAGCTTCCGTGAAAACCGCTGGGGTGGCATTCTTTCACAGGGACTTGGAACAAGTATGTTACAGATGCCTAACATTATTAAAAATCCTAAGATTTGGATTGCCCCGATTTTAACAAGTGCAATTACAGGTCCTCTTGCAACCTGCCTTTTCAAAATGGAAATGAATGGTGCCGCTGTTAGTTCCGGCATGGGAACCTGCGGACTTGTTGGTCAGATTGGTGTAATTACCGGCTGGTACGAACCAAGCGAAGTTGCAATTGGTCATGGTGCTGTTGCAATTACTCCGGGATTCTTTAACTGGCTTGGACTTGTTTTAATTTGTTTTGTACTGCCCGCAGTTTTAACCTGGGCATTCGGTTTATTATTCCGAAAAATCGGTTGGATAAAAGAAGGCGACCTGTCCCTCGAACCAGCAGCCAAACCTGCCACAACTCCAGTAGAACCTGAATCACCAGAATCTCCGGCTAACAAAGCAGAATAACAGTCAACTACAGTTAAAATAATTGTGCCGGGGGATTTGAGATGGCGCACGAACTTCCTTTTCGCCCCGTTCGTGCGTCGGCTCAAATCCCCCGGCACTGCTTAATTCAAGTTATTGACTGTTATTTTGCATCAATGTAGGTTGTTTCACAAACCGCTTCGCTGTCGCTCCAAAGTTCAATATAAACATTACCTGTCAAATCTTCCTTAACCGGAATGTTTGCAACAACATAGCTTGCTTCATCTGCTGCAATATCTTCTGCAAGAACATATTCTCCGGCATCATCTACAAGTTTAACGTAGAGAGTATCAATATCAGAATCTGCAACCAAAGTCCACATTACGCGAACAGTATCACCAGCTGCTGGAAGTTTGTCTGCAGGCAATAATGTAGTAATATTTATTTCCTGAGCAACTTCTCCAACTTCAATTGTACCACCAATAGCAGATCCAATATCTACACGATGAATCTTTGGACCTTTTGCATTTGCTTTCTTAGAAGCACAACCAGTAAAAGCAAGGCTCATAGCAAGAGCCACAATCAAAACAGTAAAAATCTTTTTCATAGTATCATCCTCCTGAGCAAGGCTTTTTGCCTTCTCTAATTTGGTTTCGTTTTAAGAGCAGCTTGAACACAAGGCCTATCGTTCGCGCTGCTTTCGATAATTAAACCGCGCAAAAAAATAAAGGTAACAAAAAAAAGTATTTTTTTTAAATTTATTTTTTGATATAATTTAGTACAGATTCCGAACCCTGAACTTGTTTCAGGGTCTAGATGACAAAGGAAGGTAAAAAAATGAAAATCGAAACTAAAGCATTACACTCAGGTTACAAACCGGCAAATGGGGGACCTGGAACAATTCCAATCGTACAGAGTACAACTTACCGCTTTGACAGCTGTGATCACGTTGCAGCTCTTTTTGACAAGCCAACAGAATACATGTACTCTCGTTTTGCAAATCCAACCTGCGATGCAGTAGAACAGAAAATTGCAGATATGGAAGGAGGAATTGGCTGTATGCTTACTTCGAGCGGTCAGGCAGCAAGCCTTCTTTCTATTTTGAACCTTTGTTCTTCAGGCGACAGCTTTATTGCTTCGTCAAGCATTTACGGCGGAACAATCAACCTGTTTGGCTTTACTCTTAAAAAGCTTGGCATTGAATGTATCTGGGTAGATGTAGACGCAAGCTACGAAGAAATCTGCAAGGCAATCAAGCCAAATACAAAATGTATTTTTGGTGAAACTCTTGCTAACCCAGCCCTTACAGTTTTTGATTTTGAAACCTGGGTAAAAGCTGCTCACGACAACAATCTTCCAATTATTGTAGACAACACTTTTGCAACTCCAATTTTGTGTCGTCCTATTGAATGGGGCGTTGATGTTGTAGTTCATTCAACAACAAAATATATGGATGGTCACGCTGTTCAGGGTGGCGGTTGTATCGTTGACTCAGGAAACTTTGACTGGGAAAAAGCCTACAAGGCAACAGGAAAATTTGCCGACATGGTTGAACCGGACGAAAGCTATCACGGTCTCCGCTATGTAGGCGATTTTGGAAAAGCTGCTTACATTGTAAAAGCCCGCACTCAGCTCATGAGAGACTTTGGATGTTACCCTTCTGCACAGAGTGCTTTTTACCTGAACCTTGGTCTTGAAACATTGCCTGTCCGCATGCCACGCTACTGTGAAAATGCACGCAAGGTTGCAGAATTCTTTAAGCAGAGTGATAAAATTGCAAAGGTAATTTATCCTGGACTCCCTGGCGACAAATATTACGAACGTGCTCAGAAATATCTTCCGAACGGAACTTGCGGTGTAATTTCAATCAGCATTAAAGGTGGACGACAGGCCGCAGTTCGCTTTATGGATGCCCTTAAGCTTGCAATTGATGAAGTTCACGTTGCCGATATCCGTACTTGTGTACTTCACCCGGCAAGTGCTACACACCGACAGCTTACAGACGAACAGCTTGTTGCAGCTGGAATTGACGGCGGAATGGTTCGCTTTAGCTGTGGTCTTGAAAACGTAGAAGATATTCTTGAAGACGTAAAACGAGGACTTGCAGCCATCTAGGCAAACAATGAATAAAATTATTTCTTTTATAAAGCGTGAGCCTGTGCTTTTTGCAGCAATTGTACTTGCACTGCTCGCGCTTATTTTTATAAGACCTTCTCCTTCACTGTGTCTTGAAGCAATAGACTTTAGAACACTTGCAATTTTGTTCAGTCTGATGATTGTTATAAAGGCATTCCAAAGTCAAAACTATCTGGACTCAATTGCAGCCCGACTTTTGCGTTTGTGTAAAAGCCAGCGCTCCCTTTATTTTTTGCTCACATATCTTGTGTTCTTCAGTTCAATGTTTGTTACAAATGATGTTGCGCTTTTGACCTTTGTGCCAATCACACTGCTCATTTTTACCCGCGTTGGAATGCCTGCCCTTACAATTGTAGTGCTTGAAACTCTTGCTGCAAATCTTGGCTCGTGCATCACGCCAATGGGAAATCCTCAGAATCTTTATTTATTTTCATATTACGGATTTTCGCCTCTGGAGTTTTTTGCACTCACTGCTAAAATTGCAATTCCTTCGTTTATAATTCTTACTACCATAATTCTGGTACTAACAAGAAAGAAACACGGTGCCCCGCAAAAACTCGAAGGCAATGTTCTTCAAACACAGGTCTGCTTTGTTACAATTGATTTCCGAACCTTCTTTTACATTGCCGATTTTATAATCTGTCTGCTGACTGTTTTTCATGTTGTAAATTATTTAATTATGCTTGGCTTTACAGTTGTAGTAATGCTTGTCTGCAATTTCCGTCTTTTCAAAAAAGTTGATTACAGCCTGCTTTTGACTTTCTGCGGATTTTTTATTTTTACAAAATCTCTTTCTACGGTGCAAACTTTTTCTGACTTCATAAACTCCATGCTTTCAACGCCACTTAAAACTTATATTACCGCAATAATCACAAGCCAGGTTATAAGCAATGTCCCTGCCGCCCTTCTGCTTAGCGGATTCACAACAAACGGAGACATGCTTTTGCTTGGTGTAAATACAGGTGGTCTTGGCACGCTTATAGCTTCAATGGCCAGTGTAATTTCGTTCAAGCTCTACAACAATTCCCAGGAAGGAAAAACTCCGGAGGGAAGAAAGTATTTTGGAGTGTTTACAGGATATAATCTTGCACTTCTGATTTTACTTGGAATTGTGGTGTTTGTATTAACATACTGTTAATAAATCCAATAAGGAAGGATATATGGCAATAAGTATTCAAAAATACGACAACGGAAACCCTTTTGATTTTGGAAAAACCTCTGAAGTTTATGCAAAGTACCGCGACATTTATCCACCGGAATTTTATGAAAAGCTGGTGGAGCTTAAGCTTGGCATAAAGGGTCAACGCTGCCTTGACCTTGGAACCGGAACAGGCGTACTTCCAAGAAACATGTACAAGTATGGAGCTCAATGGCTTGGCACGGACATTTCCGAAAATCAGATTAAGTATGCACAAAAGCTTTCACAAGAAAACGGCATGGATATAAAATATCTTGTTTCTTCTGCAGAAGAGCTTGATTTTCCGACCGGAAGTTTTGACATTGTTACCGCCTGCCAGTGCTTTGGATATTTTGATAAAAAAGTAATTCTGCCAAAAATTCACAAATTCCTTGTAGACGGCGGACACTTTGCAGTTTTGTTTATGGCCTGGCTCCCTTATGAAAGCGAAATTGCCATGACAAGCGAAAACATTGTTTTAAAATACAACCCCGACTGGAACGGCGGCCGCATGAAACGTTACGACCTTCCCGAACCCGAATGGTCAAAAGAATATTTCACCCTTGCAAATGCAATCACCTTTGACATCCCCCTAACCTTCACCCGCGAAGGCTGGCACGGAAGAATAAAATCCTGCCGCGGCATAGGCGCCTCCAACCTGAGCCCCGAACAAATAGCCGCCTGGGAAAAAGAACACCTAGAATACATGAACACGCTGCCAGAAACTTTTGAAATCCTTCATTATGTTTCGATGCTGGATTTTAAGAAGAAGTAGAAATCCTCAGCCGGCGCGTGGCAATCCACCACGTCTTTGCGAGCCAGAGGCGTGGCAATCCAGTTTTTTAAGAAATTTTTCACTTTTTTTACGAATTCTCCTCAAATTTTTGTAATAAGTCCCATTTTTTTTCAATATTATATATGAGGGAAAAATCTTAAAAGGAGACTTCAGATATGGACGTATTAATAAATTCTTACGACAATCATTATTTTTCCGTGCAGTTTCCATACGGGTTTAACCAGGCGATTTTGGATTCAGTGCGGAAGGTTCCTCAAAGAAAATGGCTCAACGAAGAGAAGCTCTGGCTCATTCCAGATAATCAGCAATCGGTTGAAATTTTACTGCAGAATCTTTATGAAACAGGGTTGTTTAATGTTGAAGAAGAAATCGTTCAATCAGTTATCAGTGAAAAACCTCCACAGACAGAACTGACTGCTGGCATCATCAAAATGAAAGACCTTCTCAAAGCCCGGCATTACAGTCAGCGGACAATTGAGTGTTATGAACGATGGGTCAAGGATTTTCTAAATACATATGCGGATTATAAGGAAGAAATCGGCCAGAAGGAAATAAATGCGTTTTTGACAAGGCTTGCTGTCAAAGCAAAAGTCAGCGCGTCTACACAAAATCAGGCACTGGCTGCCCTGCTCTTTTATTTTCGTTTTGTAAAATGCGATAATCCAAATGATTTACAGTCGGTAATCCGTGCCAAAAAGAAACCAAGAATCCCGGTAGTTTTCAGCCGCCAGGAAGTTCGCGATGTAATTTCGCACATGAGTGGAAGTAAACAGCTTGCAGCAAAGCTTTTGTACGGCACAGGAATGAGACTGAATGAACTTTTGCACTTGAGAATCCTTGACCTTGATTTTGACCGTGGTGAAATTATTGTACGATATGGCAAGGGCTCCAAAGACAGACACGTAATGCTTCCTCAAAGCCTGGTTCCGGAATTAAAACAGCATATACAGAAGGTTAAAAAAATCCACGAACAGGATCTGCGTGACGGCTGGGGCTCGGTCCCGCTTCCGGGAGGACTTGCCCAAAAATATCCTGATGCCGGAAAAGAGTTTAAATGGCAGTGGCTTTTCCCGCAAAAAAACAGATGGAAAAATGAACAGACCGGCGAACAAGGCCGCTGGCACCTGGACGAAACCCTTTTGCAGCGCGCAGTAAAACAGGCGATTTTAGAAGCCGGCATAAACAAAAACGCCAGCTGCCACACCTTCCGTCATTCCTTTGCCACGCATCTTCTTGAAAATGGATATGACATAAGGACTGTTCAGGAGCTTCTGGGACACAATGATGTAAAGACGACTCAGATTTATACTCATGTTTTGAATAAAGGTGCCAATGGAGTTGTCAGTCCGTTGGACAGGATGTGAATGTGTGTGTGTAGTGTGTGGGGGCTTATACGGATACGCCTAAGAAATTTGCGTTTTACTCTTTTGCATGGTAATATAAGAAGAAACATATTCAGTAAAATTTTTATCACCGACATTTTTGCATAAATAAAAAAATTACGCTGGATACGGAGAAACAATGTTATGCCTATCTGGGCTCCTTGATTTTTAAATTTATGGTTTCCTGTATGGGAAAGCCTTTTGTGCGCCTGGGCGGCGCTAATTATGCTTTATTTTACGGGAAATTATTGTATAATCTTTTGTAAGGGTTATTGCTTTGTG
>JAFZXA010000046.1 GCA_017617115.1 Treponema sp. | reverse complement strand
GATTACAAGGTTGGAGAGATTTTGACTTTAACAGAAGGAACTCTGGCCCCGGTTGCGTGTCTTGAATGCAATGCAACTCCGTGTAACCGCGAAAATGACTGCCGTACGCTTCCGCTTTGGAAAGAGCTTGATAAAAGAATCAGCGGATATTTAAACAGCGTTTCAATTGCAGACCTCATGCATAAAAAAGCTTAAACAACGGGAACTTGTATGAAATATATTGACCAGCAAATGCCTGCGTCCGGCGACACAGTTGTTGTCGGAATGTCTGGAGGCGTAGATTCAACTTTAACAGCATACATGCTCAAGGAACGAGGCTGCAAGGTAATTGGAGTTACAATGTCGCTTTGGGACGATTCTTTTAAAATTCCCGAAAGCGATGGTGCAAAAGCTGTAAAAGATGCCTGCTTTGGTCCAGGTGAAGCTGATGATATTGAAGAGTGCCGCCGCTTTTGCGCAAAGTATGATATTGAATACCACGTAATTGATGTTAAGGAACAGTACAAGCGCGAGGTTATAGAATATTTTAAAGCAGAGTACAGGGCTGGTCGTACACCAAATCCGTGTATCCGCTGCAACAGGATGATTAAGTTTGGCGCACTTTTGCAGGGTGTAGAAGCGCTTGGAATTAAGTTTGATTATTTTTGTACCGGCCATTATGCAAAAATTGTGCGCCCAGAACAGGGTTTATACGGTACAGATGTTCGCCCATATATGATTGCCAGCGCAACTGATGTTTCAAAAGATCAGACTTATTTTGTTTACCGTGTACCGTCTGCAGTTCTGGAAAAGGTAAGGTTCCCGCTTGCCCTTATGAAAAAGTCTGAAGTTTTTGAGCTTGCCAAAAAAGCAGGTCTTGCCGCCGCCGAACGAGCCGAAAGTCAGGATTTTATAAGCTCTGAATATTTTGATTTACTTTTTGCCGATAAGCCTTCTGTTCCGGGAGACATTATAGATTTAGACGGTCATGTACTTGGCCGTCATCGTGGAATTGAACATTATACAATTGGGCAGCGTCGTGGACTTGGTGTTGCAGTTAGTTACCCTGTTTATGTTCATTCAATTGATGCAAAGAATAATGTGGTAGTTCTGGCACCGGCAAGTGCACTTGATTCAGCCGGTCTTATTGCAGATGATTTTGTATGGGCAGGAGACGTTGTTCCTCCACCGGAATGCGAACCAATAGAAGCCATGGTAAAAATCCGTCTGGCAAGCCGCCCCGTTAAAGCAAAAATCCGCCGCACCTCACCAGAAGCAAACGAGTGGGAAGTAATGTTTGAAACTCCTCAGCACGCAGTTGCTCCGGGCCAATCAGTAGTATTGTATCAGGATGGTGTGATTATTGGCGGCGGAATTATTAGCCGGAAGATTTAATATATGGAAATGAACATGGAGAGAAAAAAGTCTTTAAAAGATTTATTAGTCCATACAATCCTCATAGCATGTAGTATTATTTTCTTATCTTCTTCTTACACAAAAAAATCAGAATGGAAGTTATTGGAAGAAAAACAGCAGGAATATTATTTATATAAGATTGTTGAAACACCTTCTGAATATGAAAATTTTAAAGGCGAATTTGTTTGTCGTTTTTTAGGCAGAAGAAATTTCGCAGCCTATTTTACTAAATCTTATGAGAAAAAAATCCTTAAAAGTTTAGCCAAAGGAGATTTCGAAATTCGCACCGGGACTGGAAGAAAAGAATACATTCTTGTGCCGCCGACTTTTGAGGATTTTTCTTTTACAAAAGAAGAACTAAATTATATCTGGGATATTTTGAGTGAAAATTATGCAGGCTTTGATGAAATGGAAGAGAAGGGTTTTTCAAAGGCAAAATTATTAAAAATAAAAAATGGTTCTGATTTTTACAGATTATTTGATAAGTGTATTAATGATGGTCATTTTGCAATAAGAGTTAAGAATTTTTATTATGACCAGGGACACGCTGTAGACCCCGGAACTTTTATTAGTGAAGATTCACAAAATACATATTTTGAAAAACAAACTTCGAATGCCTATTACATAAGATTCACCAACTGCCGCTCCCAAGAATATTTTAAGAATTTTGCAAATGCAGTTTTAGATGCAAGCAAAAAAGACTTTATTATTCTTGATGCAAGATCAAACCATGGTGGCGATGATGCTCCCATATCGCAGTTTCGAAAATATCTGAATACAACAGGCTATAAGGGAACAGTAATTTGTCTGCAGGACAACTGGAGTTTTAGCTCTGGAGAATTGTGGCATATTTTTGGAACAAAGGATGTGAGAATTAAATGCCTGCTTGTTGGTACTCATTCCGGTGGTTTGCAAAGGTTTGATAGTTATGAATATGATAATGAAGAACTTAATATACATATTGCTGCAGGTCTTTACCAAAGGGATGGTATAGGTATACTTCCAGACAACTGGTTAGGTGAACTAAAAGGCTATGAACCGCAAATCTGGGCCACAACTGATAATATGAAAGAAACACTTGAAGGGCTTGGGGTTGATCTGGGGGATATTGTTTTTAAATAAGAATTGATCTTCTGGTTGACAATACAGAAATGTTTAAAAGAATCTCAGCAACTGTATATATTTAGTTTTTTCAGTTTCAGAATAACGTTCGCCATAAATGCGGAATTTGTTGCTTTCGTTTTGATAGAAATTTAGTAATTGCTTTTTATCTTCGCATTCAAGAAATACAATG
>JAFZXA010000002.1 GCA_017617115.1 Treponema sp. | reverse complement strand
TTGAAAAATGGTCAATAGGACTGATTGTATAAAAATGGTCAAGATTACTTTTTGCCGAAATGCCTTCGCCACTAGGAGTTGCAAAAGCAAATATTCCGCCTTCTTTTGTAATTTCCGAGATTTTTGAAAGCACGCTGTCTAAATCTTTAAAATGTTCAATTACATACCACATTGAAACTGAGTCAAACTGAGAAATGCCAAATTCCTTCTGACAGTCAATCTGTGGAAAAGCGCTGCAGGAAGATGGAAAACGAAGCTTTGTTTTTACATAATGAATTGCTTCTTCCGAAATATCTGTTCCAAAAGGATTAAGTCCAAGCTCACTTGCGGCGGCTATAGAAGGACCGTACGCACAGCCAATATCAAGATAGTTCTTTCCACCCTGGTTATTCTGCAAGGCATTTATAGTTTCAAGGCGGCGGGTACACTGAGCTTTAATTGAATTAAAATCTTCTTCGTAAGTTTTTCCGTACTGTTTTTTGTAGTCTTCAAAAAAGTACGATTTTTTATACTGCATTTCTTCTTCGGCAGTAAACGACATATAAACTAAGTCACAATTTGAACAGCGGCGGTATGTTCTTCCGGCATTGCGTGAAATAATTGGATCCGGACGCCAGGTTTTTGCAGATTCTTCTGATTTTTGACCGCAGACAGGGCAGCACAGTTTTTTTCCAAGTGCAAGCTTTTGAATATAGGAACCAAGTGATTTTTGCTTAATGCTCATTTTCATTTGAGGATACAGATTTGGCGACTCAAGAGCTTTCTGCATTTTTGAAGAATCAATTTTTCCGTGAGGAATAAAAGCAAAATCATATTTTTGTGCAAGCTTTTCGTGAAGCTTTGTTGTTGCAACCATTATTACAGCACATCCGGCAAAGGCTGCTTCAAATGCTGTGAGTCCATAATGTGACACAACCATGTCATATTTAAAAATCTTTTCGCGAAGGTTTTCTACAGGAGGAATAAAGTTTATATTCAAAACATTCCTGTATTTTTCAACATCACTTACAATTGCAGTAATTTGAGCACCTGGTAGATTTTTTACAAGCGCCTGAGCTGCAGGAAGCGTAAGGCTTGCAGGATCTTCACCACCAATACAAATAAGAACTTTTTCAATATTATGAGTTCGCTCCGACCTAACATTAACAGGCTTTGAAATATAGCTTGTATCAAAAAGGTTTGGCAGACGGTCAATATCATAAGACGGAATAATATCTAAAAGATAATCTGCATATTCAGAAAAATCAGAACCTTCATCAAGGCAGATTAATTTTTTGCATTTTGAAAAGGCTTGAGCCTCTTGTTGTGACAGCTTAAAATTGTCTGTGATAATTACAGGTCTAAAAGTTTCATCCGGAAGTGCGTTTATTATCTGCCATTGTTCAAGGCCTTTTTCTTTATATTCATCAAGGATTCCTGAAGTTTCTGTGAGTGTACAGTCGTCAGGAATATACACAAAGGCTTTTGTTTCAATTGCAGCACTAAGACATCGGTGAAGGTGTCCTGTGCCCTGCCCTTTGACTACAGAAGGTACAAAAATTATAGGATTATTTACAGAGTCTGACTTGCAGGCAGAAATAATCTGTTCTGTTGTATACGGCTCTTTTGCATTTTTCAAATAGTTTACTACACTAATTGCCCTAAGATAATCGGAGTATGTGTCTATTGTTGTTCGTAAATCCGGAAAATTAAAACGGGCAGGAGCTTTTATAAATTCGCAGGTAAACTTGTCTTTGTGATTATAAAGTGCAGGACCAACATGTTCGTGGTCATAAGGATTATCAGTTTGAGAAGCGGCATCAAGCAGCGACTGTGCACTGAAAATTTCTACACCAGAACCGTGAGGAAGGCCTGTATATGTTAAATAATCGCACGGATGACGGCTTTTTTTTCTTGCTTCAAATTCTTCGACACTTGCCTGCGCTGCTTCGTAAAACAAAAAAGGATTATCGGCAGTAGCACGGATTATTGTTTCAACCTTAAGAGTTTTTATAAGATCACAAAAGCGTTTCAAAACATCATCAAGGTCTCCGGCAAAACAGTCAAAACCGTTTTGTTTACAGATTGGTTTTAAAGTTTCATACGATTCGTAATCTGTTGCAACAAAATATTTGTCGGCCTTTACTTTTTTCATGGAATTTAATACCCATGCAAGCACAGGTTTTTCACCAAGTAATTTCAAGGCTTTTCCCGGAAGTCGTGATGAGGATAATCTGCATTGAACGATTACGGCACGCTTAGTTTTCATTAGTTTCCACCGGTGATGCAGTTTTTGGCTGTTGCTCATGCCAGTTGCTTATAAAGGTCTGCAAATCCATTTTGAATTGATATTTATTTTTTTCTACCCATTCTTTTGCTGCGTTAAACTGGCGTTTTGCTTCAAGGTATCCGCAGGAAGAATGAAAAAGAAATTTTATGAATGATGAATTTTTAATAAAAGCAGCTTCGTTTTTATATTTTGGAGCTTCATTTTTAAGGTAATATCTTAGGTAATCCTGATTGATTGTTCTGTCGTCAACACTTGGTTCATCAATATAAGAAAACTGAAGCATAGTAGTAAGTTTTGTTTCTTCACCCCAAAGCCACGAACGAACTGCAAGATCAAGATTCTGCCAGTATGCCGACTTTATTGTATGGTCAAAGCCGCCAAGCTGAATGAATTTTTTACGGTTATAAAGAGCTACATAATCTTTTGGATAAATTGTTTTTTTACCGTCTGTTACAACAGATGATGAATCAATTACAAAATGTCCCTTTTCTGCTCCTGGTGTAAACAGTGTATTAAGTCCGTTTTTATTTTTATCGAGCAGGCGTGGTACTACACAATAAATCTTACTGCTGGTAAGACGGTCTGCAAGATTTGTGAGCACTACCCCGCTTGGAATATAAAGGCTGTCGCGAAGAACAAGAACGTAATCGGCATCAATTTCGCTCATTGCAAGGTTGATTAATTCACCGTTCGAAGCTTTTTCCAGAGGAATAAAGAATTTTATATCGGGGAACTTTTTTGAAATATCTTCAATGGAATAATTACTGCTGTCGTGTTCTATAGAAATTATTGAACGGAAATTGCAGCCCATTAAGTTTTCAAAAACATTAAGCTTAAGATGACTTGCACTTGAATGTAAAAGAATTACAGAAATATTAAGTACATCGGGGGAATTATTAACTTTTCCACCAAGTACTGTCATATTTATCTGGTGTTCATCAAAAGTTGAAGGTATAGAACTCATCGCAACCTCCGCATTTGTTGTCTTCATCTAGTTTTTTCCATACTTCACCGATGCCCTGTTCAAAAACATTACCTTTTATATCATCAAGAACCCTGCAAAAGCAGAGCGGAACATCACCGTTGTAAAGAATTGTCATATCACGACGCAAATGCCAGCATACATTACGGTCTAATGGAGAAAGGTCTGCCGGTTCTTCGTTTTTAAGCAGGCCTGCAAAGCTGTTATATTTCTGGATTATAAAGTTTCCGCCTGTTGCATTTGATTTATCATTCCAGTAGCGGAAGAAGTTTTCAAGTTCTGCTTCGTTGGCGTTCATTCTTACAAACTGAGGATATACACAACCAGGAAGTACTTCCTGCAATTTTTTGACTGCTTCTACTGATTTTTCAAGATTAAAGCCGGAACCGCGAAGGTTTGTGCAGGTTTGGGCTGTAAATCCATCCATTGAAACTGCAATCATAAATTTTTGCCAGCCGTTTGTTCGTTCTGGTGCAGCGTTTACAACAGGAGCAACTTTCTGTGCAAAATCATCCGGGATTGAACAGCCGTCTGCTTCAATAAATACAGAAAGTCCCTGGTATGAAAGGATTTTTTCTATAATTTTAATTAAATCAGGATGATTAAAGCATTCACCCCAGGCAGAAAGGCCTATTACAGCTTCTCCTGAAAACTCTGCTATCTGGTCAATAAGTGCACAGGCTTTATCAAAATCCATAATTTTTGAGGCCAGAGCTGGTTCTGTACCTTCTTTTTGTTTAAGTTGTGCCGGATACGGACAATAAGAGCATTTTCCCTGACATTTCTGGGCAAGCTGAAGATTATAGAAACCAGGAACTGTTTTTAAGATTTCAGCAGTATGAGCTGCATATTCTGACAAATCTACAACACCTTCACCATGGTTATAAAGCTTCTGGCAGGCAATAAATGTCTCTTTTTTACGGCAATCAAAGGCTAAACGCAAAAGGCGCCAGTCTACAGGAGCAAGCACTGTTTCTACTTCAAAGGAATTTATGTCTGTTTTGATAATATCCATGAGTGAATGACGTGAAACTTTTTGTGCGCCTGTTTCTTTTGCTGTTGTTTTAGAAAGCTCACAAAGGATTGAAACAGTTCCATTATTAAGAATCTCTGGAGCAAAACTTTCCGGATACCCTTCGGCAAAGGTATATTCGGCCTTATAATCAATATGAGTGTTCAAAAGCTCCTGAGTAAGCTCTTTATTAAGGAAAAGACAGTCTGCATAGCTGAAAATCAGGTTATCTGCACCTGAATCACGGCAAATTTTGTCTAATTCTTCCAAAAGTGACGTAATTGTAGTGCAGCCGCTTATAGTTTTTACATCAAATCCAAGAGATAAAGCTGCCGAATTGCACAATTCCTTAGCACTTTTGCCACCAAAGACCTTTTCGTCTTCATATTTATTCTTTTCGTCAAATAAAACAACAATACTTTTCATCAACTTCTTTATCGGCAATTGGTTGAACAAGTTAATGGAATTAAGATAAAATAAAGGCATGGGTGTACCGGAAGAACAATTAAATCAGATCTTTTCTGTTTCGCAAATTACTTCTTATATAAAAGAAATTCTTGAAAGTGCGTTTAGTACTATTGTTGTAGAAGGTGAAATTTCTAACTGGAGGCCTTCGAGTTCCGGTCACGTTTATTTTACACTTAAAGACAATACTGCTCAGCTAAAATCAGTTATGTTTAAAGGCTCGCTCTACTCTCTTAAATTCAAGCCAAAGGATGGTGATAAAGTCCGATGTACTGGCCGGCTTTCTGTTTATGAACCTCAGGGAAACTACCAGCTTATTGTAAACAAAATGGAAGCAACAGGTGCCGGCGATATTCTTGCCATGCTTGAAGAACGAAAGAAAAAGCTTGCTGCCGAAGGATTGTTTGATGAAGCAAGAAAAAAGCCACTTCCACAGTTTCCACGTACAATTGGTGTTGTTACAAGTCCTACAGGTGCTGCAATAAGGGATATTTTACAGGTGAGCCGCCGTCGTAACAAAAATATAAATGTGATTGTTTTTCCGGCACTTGTTCAAGGTGAAGGTGCTGCGCAGACAATTGCAAAAATGATAGAAATTGCAAACTTTTACAAGCTTTGTGATATTCTGATTGTTGGTCGTGGCGGTGGTTCGCTTGAAGATTTACTGCCTTTTAGCGAAGAAGTTGTTGTGAGGGCTGTTGCCCAGTCTGAAATACCGGTAATTTCTGCAGTTGGACACGAAATTGACTGGGCTTTGTGTGATTATTCTGCCGACAAACGTGCCGCTACCCCTTCTGCAGCCGCCGAGCTTGCTGTTCCACTTTTAAGCGACATAAAACAGGATATTTTTGATTACAAAACAGAGCTTTACAACCAGATTAAACAAAAAATAGAAAATAAAAGACTGATTGTCCGCGCTTTTGATCCAAGTGCCCTTGAAATGAGGTTCCGAAACATTCAGCAGCCGCTTTTGAACAGGTTTGATAATGCAAAAGCCGGAATGCGCGATGGTATGCTTCAGAAAATAAAGGATTTACGCACCAGAATCGCAACCTGCAGAACTGTTTTGGAAAATGCCAGCCCGCAGACAATCCTGAACCGCGGCTATTCAATGGTTTGCGATAAAAATGGCACTGTCATACGGGATTCATCCCAGGTCACCGTTGGGGGCGAGCTGGTCATAAAACCTGCAAAAGGGGTTATCTATGCAACCGCAAATAAAAAAGAGGAAAATATATGAACACATTTGAGGAAAATTTGAACAAGCTTGAACAGCTCACATCCGACATAAAGCGCAGCGACATTTCGCTTGAAGACGCGCTTAAAGATTTTGAAGAAGGCATTAAGCTTGCCGCCGGCATGGAAAAACAGCTTGATGAAATAGAAGGTAAAGTTCAGATTCTTATGAACGAACCAAACCCAATGAATCAGGAAAATCAGCCGGAATTTGACACTTTTTCTGAACAAGGCGAAGTAAACGGAACCAGAAAATGAGTGCACAAAATCCTGTAAGAACCTTAAATGCCGAAGTTGCCCGTAAAATTGCTGCCGGTGAAGTTATTGACCGCCCTAATGCAGTAGTACGAGAGCTTATTGATAACGCAATTGACTCAGGTGCCACACAGATTAATGTAGAAATTACAGGCGGCGGCATAGAAAAAATACGCGTTATTGACGACGGCTGTGGTCTTACAAAAGAGGATTTACAAAACTGTGCACGGCCCCACGCAACAAGTAAAATTTCTACCGAAGTTGATTTAATGAATCTTTCAACTCTGGGTTTCCGAGGTGAAGCCCTTGCTTCTATTGCGGCAGTAGCAAGGCTCAGCATAACAAGCGGCGGCTACAAAATGCGTGCAAGCATTACAGAAGATCATATTGTAGAAAGCGTTGCAGTTACAAAAGGAACAATTGTTCAGTCAGAAGGTTTATTTGAAAATTTTCCTGCACGACGCCAGTTTTTAAAGCGTCCCGCTACCGAAGGTTTAATGTGCAGAAATACTTTTATAGAAAAAGCAGTTTCGCGCCCCGATATTGCCTTTCGTTTTATAAGTGACGGAGAAACAAAGCTTGATTTACCGGCCGGTCAGACCTTACGCGACAGATTTATAGATTCAAACCGCTACGAATACGACAAAAATCTTTTTTATGAAGTAAAAGGTGCAGCCCCCGGTAAAAACCCGGAATGGTCATTTAGTGTAATTACAGGGGAACCTGCAGTAAGTCGTTCAAACAAAAAAGATATTTTTATTTATGTAAACGGCAGGCGAATTCAGGAATATTCGCTTGTTCAGGCTGTAGAATATGGAGGTCAGGGATTTTTTCCAAACGGCACCTACCCTATAGCTCTTGTTTATATAACAATTGACCCGAAGCTTGTAGATTTTAATATTCATCCGGCCAAAAAAGAAGCAAGATTTTATGATATTTCTGATTTGCACCACGGCTTAAGTTCATCGCTTAGAACATTCTACCATAATTACACATATCAGAATTTTGTAAATGACAAACCAGCAGATAGCCCTTCGTCCCCTTATGAAAGGCATATTACGTATAAAGCACCGCAGGTGCATGACCTTCGTTCTAAATTTATGCCTTCTTCACACACCTCTTCATCATATTCAGACACTGCTGCCCTTGCAGAACAAGCCATGCAGTCTTTTTCAAAGGAATTTACTGAACCACAAATCCAGAGTGAAAAACAAACTGTAAGATATATTGGCCCTGCCCTTGGAACCTTCCTTCTGGCAGAAAAAAACAACTCACTTTATATAATTGACCAGCACGCAGTTCACGAACGCATTTTATTTGACAAAATCATGAACAGTCAGGGTGGCCGCCAGCAGCTGCTTATTCCATACAAAATCAGAACAGAATCAAAATCACAGGATAGTCAGCTTGAAAAATTAAAAGAACGACTTACACAAATAGGCTTTGAAACAATAAAAAAAGACGACGGCTACTGGGAAATCACTTCTATTCCCGAACGCTGGACCGGCACCGAATACGACTTCCGTTCCCTGATTTTTGTAAAGAATGTAGAACCAGAACAGATTATCCGCTCAATTGCCGCAATGACAGCCTGTAAAGCAGCCGTAAAAGACGGATATGTTTTAGATGACGAAACTGCTGCACGACTTGTAGAACAGGCCTTCACGCTGGAAGACCCGCACTGTCCACACGGAAGACCGATATACACGGTCCTTTCAAGAAAACAATTATTTGAATTGGTAAAGAGAACATAAGAAAAAAAATCACTGCTGCTCCCGTAGAAAATATCTTCGCGCAACAGAGGAAGTTGCACTCAGCTATTTTCTACTCCGCATCAGTGATTTTTTTTTAATGCATCCTATATTCTATTCAGATATTGTCTTCAACAGATCCGATATTTCAGCCTTTCTGTACATCGGGTTCTTTTCCTGAACATAAACAAGATACATTTCTGCATTTTCATTGTCGTTCAGCTGCATGCATACTTTGGCAAGTTCTATGTATGCATCCCAGTTTTCTTTATCGGTTTTCAAAAGCTCGGTGTATGTTGATTTTGCATAATCATATTGACCTGCCTGAGCATAAGCTTTTGCAAGATTTGCACGAATTGCATTGCTTTTTGAGTCAAGCTTTAATGCATTCTGATAGAATTTTACTGCATTTTCATAATCTTCTTTTAAAAGATATGCCTTTCCAAGATTGTTGTTTGCTTCAATATTATTTTTATCTTTGTTATAAACCTGGGTAAACAGGCTCAAAGCGGTGTCAACATCCGGCGGATCAAGAGTCATGTACATTACACCAAGATTAATCTTTGTTTTTAAGTGATCAGGATTAAGTTTAAGAACTTCAAGATAAAGCGGAATTGCGCTATCAACTTTTCCCTGATTATCAAGCATAAGTGCATAGTTATAAATTATATTTACTTTTGCACTGTCATTTTTAAGATAATCTTTTTCTTCATAAGCTTCGCGGGCATATTTTTCGGCATCGGCAGTTTTTCCTGCATCGAACATAACTGTAGAAAGATTGTATTTTGTAAGTGTCATGTTTTCGCTTGGAGAAAGCATTGTTAATGCACGCTTGTAGCTTTCTTCGGCATCGGCATAATTCTTTTTCTGGTAATAAACGTTTCCAAGCTCCATTGCAGCCTGAACATTTATATTGTTTATTTTAAGAACCGATTTATATGCATCAATTGCCCCGGAATAATCGCCTCGGTCTGCAAGAATGCGTGCCTGTTCAAGCCAGGCTTTTTCGTGACGAGGATCAATATCAATTGTTTTACGGAATGCTGTTAAAGCGGCTGTATCATTTTTAAGTACTTTCTGTGTAACACCAAGATTGTAGCGGCTTGGTGCAAAGTTTGCATTTAATTCACATGATTTTGTAAATGAAGAAGCGGCTTCACTGTATTTTTTGAGCGTATACTGAATCTTTCCAAGGTTATACCAGTAAAGATAGTTATTAGGGTCATATTCAACTGCAGCCTTCATTTCTTTAAGCGCAGTGTTGTAATCTTTTTTATCAAGTGCATCCTGTGCAAGTATATAATGTGCAGCGGCATCTTTAGGGTTTGCCGCAATTGCCTTTTGAGCCATTGCAACCGCATTATTCATAAGCTGCTGTTTTGTCTGCGGATCATTAGTTTTTTGAGCTGCCTCGTACAAAGCCTGCGCTATTTCTGACTCTTTAGAAGCCTTAAAGCTTGAACCTGCTTCACCAGGAACAAGACTATCTGCCATATTAAAGTGCTTCATGGCTTCTTCAATGTTTCCCATTGCAAGTGCTGTCTGTCCAAGTTGTATTTCATTATTTACATCATCAATCTTTTTCTTAAGCTCTGCATTTTTCTTGGCAAGTGCTTCTTCTTCGGCCTTACGTTTTTCTTCGGCCTTGCGTTTCTGCTCAGCTGCGGCGGCTTCTTCTGCTTTTTTCTGGGCTGCTTCGGCCTGCTGGTCTGCAAGACGTTTTTCTTCGGCTTCCTGCTGGAGCTTTACAAGATTTTCCATAGCCTTACGGTTTTCTTCTGCCTGCTTGCTTGATTCTTCCAACGCACTCTTCATTGAAGAAAGAGAATCCTGCATGGCGCTTGATATACCCGAAGTATCTACATCAATTTTAAGGCTGTCAGGGTAACCGCCAGCCCCTCCATTACCATCTGCAGAACCATAATTATATGTATTTCCACCTGCGGCATCACCACCGGCAGCTTTTTTCATATCAAGAATAGAATTCCAAAGGTCCCAGACCTCCTGATCATCACCGTTTTTTTCAAGGTAATCATCAAGCTTATTCAAGGCTCTGTCGTATTCACCGCGTTCTGCATAAGTACGGGCAAGATTACAAACATTTGCACGAGCCTTTGCCCCGGAACCACGTTTACCTACGCAACTTCCAATACATATAAGACATATAAGTACAATTACAGCTGCAACTGCAGAAATTATAATGATTTTCTTTTTTTTCTGTTCCTTTTGAATTTCATCATAGGTTTTAAGCCCTGTCTGTTTTTCTGATTTCTTAAAAAGATCTTTAAAATCATCCATTTTTATGCCTCCCACAGCCTAATCAAGCTCTGATTCGTAATCGTAATCAATCAAATCTTCTGTACCACTTGTCATGTTGGTTGAATCTGTATTTTGCAATGAATTCGCAACATCTTCAAGCATTTTGCGCCTTCTTTCTGCTTCTTCCTGACGTTTTATTTCGGCAAGACGTTCTTCTTCTGCCCTGCGTTCAGCTTCAAGACGCTCTTCTTCCGCTTTCTGGCGTGCAAGCTCTTCCTGCATACGCCTTTCTTCTTCGGCAAGTCGTTCTGCTTCTTCTGCCATCATTCTGGCTTCTTCTTCCTGCCTTACAATTTCCTGCTTTAGAAGTGCAATCAGCTGCTCAAGCTTAGGTCTCTGAGGATCATCAGGTTCCATTACAATGTAACGCTCGTAATCGCTTATAGTTTCACTGTATTTCTGCGCCATAAGATAGGCATTTCCACGATTCAGCAAAGCCTGAGTATATTTAGCATCTGCAGATAAAGCAAGCGAATAGCTTTTTGCAGCGTTATCATAGTCGCCCATTGCATAATAAGCGTTTCCCTGATTATAAGAAAGAACCTTTTTATTTGTTGCAGGAACCTTCAATCCCTTTGCAAAAGCATCTACAGAATTCTGATAGTCTCCTGTCTGATAGTATGCAAGCCCAAGATAATTATATGCTGCAGATGAAGCAGTTCCATTGTTTATTTCATCTTCAAGAAACAAAATTGCTTCGGCAGGTCTGTTGCTCTTAAAAAGCTTTTCACCTTCAGTTTCTGCATAAAGGTTACTGCCTTTACAAACGCATAAAGCAAAGAAAAAAGTCATAAAAAATGTATAAAATGCAACTTGTTTAGTCTTCATACACAAACCCCTTGAAATAAGAAACCAAATAAATTATTCTTATGTTACAGGTTTATTATCGGTTCTATATAATTTTACTAAATTTTTTTTATAGAGGTAAGTCATGAGTTCCTTTGCAATAGTTGCAGTATGCGTACTCGGTATCTTTATCATAGGTCTCCTTGGATTCATTATTAAAAGTGCAATTGCGCCTAAAAAGGTCGATGCCATTCCAAAACTTATTAAGCAGGGAAAAACCCAGAATGCAATTAAAATGGCAAAACAGATTCTTGCTAAGGATCCTAAAAATTATATAGCACATTACTATCTTGGAAAAGCATATCTTAAAGAAAATAAACCTGAACTTGCAATAATTGAATATAAACTTGTTAATGAAAATGCACTTTTTGGACAGGAGCTTGACGAACAATCGTTCCGTGAAGAATATGCCCAGCTTTTAATGAAATATAATCAGCCGCAGGAAGCTCTTAAAAACTACCTCTTGCTTACAAAACTTGATCCTAAAAATGCAGAAAACTTTTACAATGCAGGCCACCTTTACGAACAATGCAACCGTTATGACCTTGCAATGGGCTTTATGCAAAAAGCAGTTATGATAAATACACGCCATGCAAAAGCACATGCAGAAATTGGTCTTATGCATTACAGAACAAAAAACTTTGGTGAAGCAAAAAAAGAAATTGATATTGCACTTAAGCTTAGCCCCGAAACCTATTCATCATATTATTACCTTGGAAAAATTGAAAAAGATGCTAAAGACCTGGCCGCAGCTTTAAAATCGTTTGAAAAAGCACAACGCGACCCAGAAACAAAGCAGAAAGCCATTATTGAACACGGTTCCTGCTATATGCTTGCAAACCGTTGGGATAATGCCGCCATGGATTTTCAGCGTGCAATTGACCTTGATAAAGAAAATCTTAACGGCGAAACTTTATATGCACGCTACTTCCTTGCTACCTGTTATGAAAAAAGCCGCAAAATTGATAAGGCTATTGAACAGTGGGAGCAGATTTATAAACGCAACAAGACCTTCCGCGATGTTTCGGCAAAGCTTTCGGAATATAAAGACCTTCAGGCAAATGATTATTTAAAGGATTATCTGACCTGCAGCAACGAAGAATTCCTTTTAATCTGTAAGAATGCAGTTGAAAAAGCTCTTAAACATCAGGCAGTTTCGTGCGAAGGTAAAAAATGGGGCTGCCAGATTACCGGAGTAGATTCTTCTACAGAAGGCTGGCGAAATATGCGCAAACAAACCGCTATGTTCAGATTTTTCCGCGAACCGGACCCTATTGAAGATGATATTGTTCGGGAAACACTCGATACTATGAAGTCACTCAACTGTCAGAAAGGCTTCCTTTTTTCATCATCGGGATACTCGAACAGCGGAAGACATTTTGCAGAAGGCCGTCCTGTAGAGCTTGTAGACAAAATCAAGCTTGAATCAATACTTTCTCAGGCCGGTTCAACACAAGCATAATGAAAATCCTCTGCCTTTCAGATTATGTAGACCCACTCATTTACAATCAGAATGTACGCGAAGCCTTTGGAGATGTAGATCTTGTACTTTGTGCAGGCGATTTACCTTTAGATTATATTGATTTTGTAGTTACAATGCTCAATAAGCCTACATATTTTATTTTTGGAAATCATAATCTTAAGGATTTTTCGTATTATCACAAATCTGCGCAGATATTATCAGATGGAATTCATTCCGGTGACAAACAGCAATCGTATGGACACGGCGGAACTTATGCAGGCTTTAAGGTTTTTGCAGATAACAGCTTATGCTTTACAGATTCTGCAACAGGAAAAACGACACCACTGTTGATTGCAGGCGTTTCCGGCTCACTTGAATATAACAAGGGTTTGAATCAGTACACGGAATGGCAGATGAAAAGACAGCTTCGCCGCATGATTCCAGCCCTTATAAAAAATAAAATTAAATACGGACGATATCTTGATATTCTTTTGACCCACGCTTCTCCGCGTCACATTCACGACAAAGAAGATCCGTGTCACAAGGGTTTTGAATGCTTTAACTGGTTTATAAAAAAGTTCAGGCCGTCTTACCTTATTCATGGACACATTCATCTTTATGATATGCGCGAAAAACGAGTAACAGTCAGCGAAAACACAACAGTTGTAAATGCCTATGCACACTGGATAATAGAATTTCCGTCCAATTCGGGAGATAATAAATGACTTTAGTAGACAGAACCACAGAAGAAGATTTTAATAAAGCAAGAAATAAGGCGCTTTTTAACGAAATTCAGCATTTTCTTTCGCCTGAAGAAGTTTCGCTTATTTCTTTGAACGACGTTAAGCAGCTTATTCGCCCTACCAACGAAACTTATGTTGGAATGAAGGTAGTTCCTATTGAAAAAATTGTTGGAAGCGAAGGACGATACAACGATTTTGATAATCATTTCTTTCCAAAAAGTTCACATTTACGAAACCGCTGGCAGCACGTAGACGAAGCAGCTATAAAAGACATTATTCTTCCGCCAATAAAGGTTTATGAAATATCGGGACTTTACTTTGTCAGAGACGGAAATCACCGTGTTTCTGTAGCAAAATCGCGTGGAACAGAGTTTATTGATGCAGAAGTTGTTTCTTTACAGAGCGAAATTAAGCTTAATAAACCCGAAAACATGCAAGATATTATAAAGCAGATTATTTATTACGAAAAACGAGTTTTTTACAGCGAAACTAACTTTGGAGATATTACCGACTACTGGTGTCTTGATTTTACCAGGACCGGACGCTACGACGTAATTTACAATCATATTTTAACGCATAAATACTATATGAATCAGGGAAAAGAAGAAGAAGTTTCTATGGAAGAAGCAGTTTTATCCTGGTTTAATACTGTTTACCTGCCAATTGTTACAGCTGTACGCAAATGTCATATACTACACAAGTTCCCGCGCCGTACTTTAGGCGATATGTATGTATGGATTGTTCGTTACTGGGATTCTCTTAAGCAGAATTTTGGAGAAGATGTTTCTATAGAAAAAGCAGTCCTGGATTTTGGAAAGTATTACCAGCTTCCGCTTTATAAACGAATAAAAAATTTTTTCACAAGAATCGTTTTAAGACGGGCGATTTCAACAAATTCTGCCGATAATTATATAAAACTTGACGATTGAAAATTTCAATGTTAAAATTAAAGGAACGTTGAAATTCACGGGAGTAAAAATGAGTTCAATAGATAATTACATTGGAGTTCCTCTGTTAGTAGCAGCAGGACTTGGTGTACTGGTTTTTCTTTTTCTTCTTATAATGAAGTTAAGAAATACCGCAAAAGTTAGTTTTACTTTTTTTATAGTTACAGGCATTATAACAGCATGCTCTGTTTTTTCATTCTTTGATCTGCACTTTATTTACTTTGTTTTTGCAGTTATTCTTGCTGAATTCATTACGCTTCCATATCTTGTAATAAAAGCCTTTGATAATCCTGAAAAACGTGAGAAAAAGAAGGCAGAGAAAAAGATTGCAGAACAGAATGCTGCTATTGAAAACTCTGACTTTGTTAAAAACGTTATTAAAGAACTTGAAACTAAAAACCAGAAGCTTCTTGAAGTTAATAAAAATCTTGTTTCTCAGGTTTCAACTTTCTTTTCACGCGACAAATCAATGGAAAACTTCCTTGATTACTGTAATAAAATGATTACAGAAAAAATCAATGCAGATGGCTGTGTAATTCTTATGGGCGACGATTACGATAATTCTCTTGCCGTAAAATCGCTTATGGGTTCATTCCCTCCTCCATACAAACTTCCTGATGATTTACCGCACAAGCCTCTTCGTGTTGAAACAAATCTTCGTTTTGCATCATTCCCTCTTGCCGATACAAATATTTTTGGTTCAATATTCCTTGAAGGCGAACCAGCTCTTATTGCCGATTCTATTAAAGATGGACGTGTTTACCAGAATGGTCCGGAAGAATTCCTTAAAACCGGAAGTTATATTTTTGTTCCAATCAAACAGCAGGACCGCACAATGGGTCTTATTGGACTTGCACGTCTTCCTGCCAACGAAAAATTCTCAAAAGATGATTTTGATACATCGGTTATTCTTGCAGATGCAATTTCTACAGCTCTTACACCTCTTTACAGCTTCCTGGCTTATGCAGAACACACAGAACTCAGCAAGGACGGTACAATTGCTTCTAAATATCAGAAAGACCTTCTTCCTGCAAAACTCCCGGTTATTCCAAATGTTTCAATCGGATGTTTCTCAAATGCTGTTGAAGGTGTTTGTGGTGACTACTACGATGTTATTGCTTCACGCAAAGACAGAATATCTTTCATTATGACAGACGTTGCCGGAAAAGGTATGAATTCTCTTGTTGTAATGATTATGATTCGTGCCATTCTGCGACTTACAGTTAATACAGAACAAACAGCTGCAACAATTCTTTCATGGGCCAACAGAGGTATTTGTATTGATAGTGCCAAAATTGACCATTTTGCAAGCGTTGCACTTATTAATTTTGACAGTACAAATAACAAAGCACAGATTTCTACTTGTGGTAACAATCCTGTATTCCACTACTCTGCAACTTCCGGTGATTTCAAATTGTTAACAACACCAAGTGAGCCAATGGGTGTAGAAAAGAATTCTGTGTATACTGATATTGATATATCACTTTCAAACGGAGACATTCTTGTTACCTGTACCGACGGTTTACTTGAATCTCTTAATGAAAATGGTGTACAATATGCTTCTGAAAACTTAAAGAAAGTTATTTTGAAGAATAAGAATGCAAACGCAAAGGATATTTCTAATCGCGTTAAGGACGATTTGAAAACTTATTGTGGTTCTGCACAGCAATACGATGACCAGAGTATTCTGGTAATTAAAATTCAATAAACTAGGAAAGGAGCTTCTTTATGGAACTTAAAATACGTAAGAATGGTGATGTCTATATCATTGACGTAACAGGCGAAATGGATTTGTATAACTCTTACAAGCTCAAGGAACTTGTAATGAAGATGCTTGAAAAGAACGTTAAGAACTTCGTAATCAATCTTGAACAGGTAGACTACATTGACTCGTCTGGAATTGGTGCTTTGATTTACATCTGCTCTACAATTAAAAAGATGAATCTTAAGCTTGCCATTTCAAACATTCATGGTTCGGTTAAGAAAGTTATCGAACTTACAAAACTTATGGGCTATTTCCCAATTGCAAACAGCGTTGAGGAAGGCCTTCTTATGGTGAAAGAGTAGTCGGCTTCTAGGAGGAATCTCGTGGCACAGGAATTAAAGGAATTACGCTCGGACGAAAACGATCCGTTATTCGATAAAACAAACATGCTTAAGAAGGAATTTCCTTCTGACTTCAGACAGATCAGATATTTTACTTTGCTTATTGTACAGTCAGCTCCTACAGAAATTAAGGAATTGAACCTTCTTGAACAGCAGATAAGTGAAGTTATTAAGAATGCTGTAAAGCACGGTAATCATTGTGATATTAATAAAAAAGTAACTGTCTGGTATTCATTCAGTCCAACACATGCACATATTATTGTTCAGGATGAAGGTGAAGGTTTTCAGGATCTTGAAAAATGGAATGAATTTAACAAAAAGCGTCTTGAATGTCTTCATAATAATGATTTCTTACAGCTTGCTGATTATGTTTCTTTCCGTACTAAGGAATCGGACAGCCAGGATGGCGGTAATGCTCTTTTTGCAGCACTTGAATATTGGAACGGTGGTTTTGTTTACAATGGAAAACGTAATGCCGTAGCAATGCTCAAAAAATATCAGCAGAAATATAAGAGCGTTAATCACGACGGAGAATAATTACTTCGGGCCTGTAAGCAGGTCCGTTTGTTTATAAGCTTCAATTATAAAAAAAGTCTGAAAAGTTATTTATTACTTGTGAGAGAGTTATAAATTCTTTTTGGGCTTTTTTTTGTACATTTTTGCAAGTCTGGAACATTAATTGAAAAAAAATCTTTTTTTTGTAACAGTTTTATTTTCTCTTCTCTTTATTGTTTCATGTGGTTTTTATGATGACACAGAAATAAAACTTACAAAATGGGAATATTCAATTGACCAGTTACACGCAATCTATAACCCAATAGATAATTCTCAATTTACAAAGCTGGCAAAAGTTTGTAATGGTAGAAAAGGTGATATTTATTTAAAAACTTCGTTTATGGTTCCTAAAGAGCTTAAAGGTCAACGACTTAAAATCTTTTTAGGAAACGTAAAAATTGCAAATGAATTTTATTTAAATGGCGTTTATATTGATCACAACGGTACTTTCGGCGATATACCTTTTTCGAATGGTTCAAAAGCAAGTGCATATATTCTACCCCCTTCCCTTTATGATGATAATAAAAGAAATGAAATTATTATTCATGTTCAGGTAGATTGTGAAGGACGAATGGGTGAATTACCTTTTATTTCAACTGAACGAAAGGTTATTGCTTACGAACAGCGCTATGATTTTTTTAATTCCAAAATGCACATGGTCATTTCTATGGTCATGTTCCTTATTGGTATAATGTATTTTACAGTTTTTTCTTTAAGACGAAAGGACAGACAATATTTTTCATTTGCTCTCTTAAATCTTTTTTCGTGCTTTTTCCTTTTTTATTTTTGTATAGGCGAATTCCCGATTTTTTCAGAAATAAATATTTCATATCTTCTTGTGCAAAAACTTTTCCGCGGAATAGCATCAATTCTTTCAAGTTATTTTGCAGTTTCCTTTATGCGTGATTATATTGGATTCAATGAATCACTTTCAAGAAGAATCTTCCGTACTGCTTTAACTGTAGGTCCATGTTTCTTCCTGGGCTTTACTCAAAATATGCATGACTTCTTCCTTTATCTTGGAATATCTTATGCAGGAACACTTATTCAAATGCTTATGGCAGTTCAATTCATTTTTAAATCTCTTAAAACAAAAAAGAAAAAAGTTATTGAACTGCTCATTGGTTTTACACCGGTTTTATTATCGCTGGTTATTACAAGCATTTTGTTATTATTAAACAAAAAAGTATATTCATTAATTATAGTATTTGGCTGGCAGGCTGTAATCTTTACATTCCTTGCAATGCTCATCATAAGCTTTGCATCAATGAGTAATAGAGTTGAATTCTTAAACGCAAACCTTGAACGACTTGTTCAAAACAGAACAGAAGAGCTTACTAAATCTAACACTGCACTGGAAGAAACAAATACACATCTTAAATATGAAATTGAACGTGCAGAAAAAGAAATAGAACTTGCTTCGTTTGTACAACAAAGCTTCTATAATGTAAAGCTTCCTGATTTTAAGAATTATGAAGTTGCATATTACAATAAACCTATGGCTGGAGTTTCGGGCGACTTATATGATTTTTATTTTAATAAGGACACTCTTGAAGGCTTTGGTTTATTCGATGTTTCGGGCCATGGAATTTCTTCGGGACTCGTTACAATGCTTGTTAAAAATATTATTAATGATGAATTTACAAAAGGTAAAAAGCTACCTTTGCAGGATGTAATGAGCATTACAAATGACAGAATCATTGCACAAAAAGGAAATGTAGAAAATTATCTTACAGGTATTCTTGCAAGAATTAATGGAAACAATGTTGATTTTGTAAATGCCGGACATCCTAATGTAATTGTTTTAAGAGCTAAAACACATACACTTGAAGTTATAAAACGTGGCGAATTAAAAGAATCGGGAATAATTGGTATTTCTGGTTTTCCTGTAACTTTTGAATGTGTTTCTGTTCCAATTGAAAAAGGTGATATTATGCTTTTGTACACAGATGGTGTTACAGAAACAATGAATCGAAACCGTGAAGAATTTGGAGTGGAACGCCTTAAACGAACTTTCCTTAAAGGCTCCGACTTAAAGCTTCAGGAACAGATTGAAAACATTGTAGAAGAAGCCAAAACCTTTGCCAACCGCACTAAAATTGCAGATGACATTACGCTGGTGATGGTTAAGAAAAAATAAAAAAGAAGTTCGCAAAGCGAACTTCTTTTTTTTATGGAGGTGAGGAGAATTGAACTCCTGTCCGAGAAGGTAAACCAGGTACATCTACAGGTTTAGTTATGCGAGGTATTTGTCGGGAGCCGGTAGCAGCATAACAAGCGTCGCCTCCGTATTCTGATAAAAAGTCCCTTCTACATTACAGAAACTGTAAAAGGCAAGTCCCGATAGGTGAAGGAACATCTTAGAACGCGGAACAGAGCCCCAAGAGTTCCTGCACTGCTATGCAGCGAGTGCTTCTGCAGAAGAAACTTCTTCAGCTTCTTCTTCTTTTCTTGCGAAAATTGCAGTTATTTGTTTGTCAGTTTAAGGAACCTTCAGTCCTACTTGCAGTACAAGATTTCGCAATCCCGTCGAAACCGGGACACCCCCAAGCAGAATAAAATATAATATAATTATTATTTATCGTCAAGAATATTCAGAGGTATGTTATATTCACTTCCACAGTTGCGGCATACAATTTTCAGAGGATCCGTTCCATCTTTCTTCATGCTTTCTATTTCGGCCTTAGGAAGTGATTTAAGGTAATCAATAAACTTCTGTTCGTTGCACGGGCAATCAAAAATTATGTCGCGTGTTACTGTGATAACTGGTTTAAACTCACGGAACAACCCTACTACTATGTCTTCACAGTCTACTTCGTTTTCGCTGAATAACAAGCCAAGACTTGGGCAGGCTTTAAAGGCGTTTTCTACTTTTGTAATCAGTTTTTCATCATCTTCGGTATCCTGATCACGGCTGTCTTTGTTTCCGCCATCGCCTGCTGTTCCACCGGTTTTTGGCATAACCTGAATGTACATACTGCCCGCACCAATTACCCTTCCCTGTTTGTCAAACTGAATGCTTGAATTAAAAGCAGTATTTATCTGTTCAGACTGGGCAAAATAAGTGGCAAAATCAAGGGCAATATTTTCGCCTCTAACTTCGACAGTAGAACTTTGAGGATATTTATCATCCTTATGAACTCTTGAAAAGGTCAGCGTTCCAGGCCCAAGAAAATCTGCAAGATCCCATCCATCTAAAGGTTTTGTTATTGGAATATTTGGTTCAAACAAATAACCGCGTACATAACCTTTAGAATCGGCTTCAACAGAATATCCCTGTGCTGGTCCCATACCTTCGTATTTTATTACTACATGCTCCTCATCCTTCATCATAGGAATTGCCATGCTGGCACAAAGGCAGGCTTGGCCTAGAATATATGTTTCTAAAATTCCAAGCTTATGTTGAAGCCGCAGCTGGTTTACAAAACGGGTTCCATGAAAAATAGCACCACGTACACGACCATCTGCTGCAGTAAAAACCTGCAGCTGGTCATCTTTTAGAGTGTTTATAAAATCGAATAATTCTTTGTCAGTAACTGGTGCTTTTATCATAGTTTAGTATGTTGCAATTTTCTTTGTGTTCAGAATTGTGCCGTCGTACTTGTAAACAGTCAGCTCAAGAAAGTTCTTATAAATCTTCATATCTACCCAGCCAAAATCGTCATTGTTGAGCCAGGTTGAATATGGAGAAGGATAAATTAAATCTTTATCAAGTTTTCCACCCATTGCTCCAAGAATCATGTATTCTACATTATCTTTTTCAAGGAATTCAAAGAAGTGATTATGACCTGTTAAAACTAAATCAACACCATATTTTTCAAAAATAGGGCAAACACGTTTTATAACGCTTGGAATATCACCCCAGTTTTTATTTGCTGCACTGTCAAAATATCCAGAACCTGTAACATAACAATGTGAAAGCACAATTACTGTATCTTCCTGCGGAATATCTTCAAGCTGTTTAATAAGCCACTTCTCTTCTTTCTTTGATAATTCTGCATCATCCCAAACCATATAAAGGAATATCATATGAATTGTTCCGTTATCCATACGGAAATATTTTTTGTCTCCCTTCTGCATAAAAGCATTTTTAAAACAAGGATATCCGTTCACAATAAAATCATGGTTTCCAGGAATTACAAGAGTTTTTGTTTTTGTTAAGTATTCACGCATATCGTTTACAGCACTCTGCATAATTGGAGGAATCATACCTACTTCAGAAATATCACCAAGACAGAAGAAAGCATCATAATCGCGTAAATTAATCTGCTGCATAATTTTTGTACGTGCTTCTTCATTTGAATTTGAAGAACCCCAGTGAGGATCTGATGCAAAGGCATAATGTGCGAGTAAATCTTTGTCGGCAGAACTTGAACTAACCGGAAGCTCATCCTTTTGAGACAAAAGGTTCAAACCAGAATTGTCAATTGGAAGTCGAGGCAAAATCATAAGTGCTACATAAATAATAATCCAGAGCGACATAGAAAAAATTGAAAATACACGTGAAAGTATTTTTGTTGCTTTGTTAGTTTTTAAAATATTAATTACAAGGAAAATTGCAGGAAGCAGTGCCGTGAGCAAAAGCATTATATAGGCAAAGAAAATACCTTGATGCCAGTGCAATGTTCCCATAAGACCAGGTCTAAGACTGAACCAGATAAAAGTTATTGCACAAATAACAATTGCAATAATTCCAAGATTAAATGTTTTTTTGTCGGTGTTTTTCATTTTGTAGTACTCCTTTTTATACTTCAAATATTATTACATTCCACGAAAGTGGTTTAATAGTTGTTGTTGCTATTCCGTCTCTGAGTGCGGCTGCAGGATTTGTTTCCGGCTGTTTCCAGTCATTTTCAAAGCCACTCTTTTTTTCAAAATCACTAGAATACATTTCGTAGTGAGAAATTGTTCTTATGCCTTCAAAACCTCTTACATCAAGCTGAACAGGATATGCTTCGGTTTGATTTCTGTTTATTACAAAAACTGTCAGAGTACCAGACATTTCATGCCAGGCACAGGCTGTATCTATATAAGGTACATTGTTCTTTCCAGTATACTGTGAAGTATCATCAATTGCATAGCCTGGCAAATCAAAGGTTGGACCGTCTACAACTGTTTTAAGACTAACTCCCTTTGCATATTTCATAAGCTGCATAAAGGCATGATGTGTTGCAGCTTTCCAGACATGATCATGGTTCGAAGCACACAAAGCTCCAAGTCCGCCTGTCATACAGCCAATTTTAACTCTGTCGGCATGACGTAATAAAGCCAGCTGAACACTTGTCATTGAAAGAAGTTTTATCATGTCTCCACCAGGGAATTCACGCTCAGGCATATTGTCCGGGTCGTGAAGAATATATTTTCGTTCAGGGTCAAACTTGTAATGTGAGCGTGCCATATTATATGGACCATAGCCCGGATTAAGTGGAGAGAATGGACGTTCAAAGGCGCCGTATTCGTCAAAGCTTATATTTACCTTTCGTGGAGAACGGTGTTTTGCCTGAATGTAATCAAGCATAGCAGCTTCTGTATTTATAAAATCTTCGTAATAGTGAGCGCCGCCAAGAAGCGAAAGAATGTCTCCCGGCTTTGCAGAATGATAATGATGAAGGGCAAGATAATCTACAGTGTCGTAGCATTTGTCCATAACAGTTGCTTCCCATTCCGGATAGTGATCCATAAAAGAGGCTGAGGAACCGCAGGCAACAGTTTCAATTGATTCATCAATCCATTTCATTGCTTTTGAAGCTTCGTGGCATAAATTTCCGTAACCTTCAGGATTTTTTTCCCAGGAACCAAGCTGCCAGTGTCCATCCATTTCGTTTCCAAGACACCAGGTTTTTACTTTATAAGGATAGTCGTGTCCGTTCTGACGGCGCAGGTCTGACCAGTAAGTTCCACCTTCATGATTTGTATATTCAACACAATCCATTGCGTCCTGTAAGGTACCTGTTCCAAGGTTTACTGTATAAATTGATTGAGTACCTATTTTTTCGGCCCACTGAAGGTATTCATCATGCCCTACTTCATTTGTAATATACTGATGCCAGGCCGGGTCCAGATGAACCTTGCGCTGATTTTTTGGACCAATTGAATCCTTCCACTGCCAGGCAGAAACAAAATTTCCACCAGGAAGACGAACAGCAGGAAGTGAAGTTTTTTTAAGTGCATCAATTACATCTGTTCTAAAACCCTGATTGTCGGCTGTAGGATGCTTTGGGTTATACATAAAGCCGTTTACCATTGTGCCTATTGGTTCCAGAAATGCAGAAAAAAGGCGGGGTGATATTTCACCTATTGTGAATTTCGGGTGAATTGTAATTCGTGGGGTCATTTTTTTTGCTCCGTTCCAGTACTAATTTTCTTTATCCATTTTTCACTCTTAAGCCTGAATACACACCAGATGGTTTTTACAATATCATCTGATTTTAATGCTACATATATCCAGAAGGCAGACAAGTGAAATACAAACCCTGCTAAGATTCCTAGTGGAATTGACATTACCCACAGAAATACATTGTCTGTAACCATGAGCATTTTTGTATCGCCGCCACCACGCAGAACACCTTTTGTCATAATGCTGTTTGTTGCTCTGAAGATTATAATCAAGCTGATTGCATCCATAAGTTGATGAGCAATATGTTTTGTTTCTTCAGAAATATTATAGGCATTTATAATAGGACTGCTTGCAATCATAATAAACAATGCCGAAATTGCACCAAGTCCAAAACCAAGTCCCAGGAACATCCAGCCTTGAGACATAGTTTTTTCGCGACCTTCGCTTCCAAGAGTATGACCTGTAACAATTGCTCCGGCCTGACTAACTCCCTGTATAACAACAGTACTAAGCTGCTGGGTTACGCTTGTAATTGCATTTGCAGCCGTAAACGTAGCACCAAGATGTCCAATTACCATTGCTACAGAGTTATTTCCAATTGCAAGAATTGCATCGCTTATAAGGACAGGAATACTAATTCGAATATATTCTCCTAAAAGCGTGCCTGTTTTCATAAAAATATCACGAATTCGGAATAGTATCTTTTTATCTTTTAAGAAAAGATAACCTAAAATCATTCCTGCTTCAAAAAGACGGGCAATCAAAGTACCTAGCGCGGCCCCTGCAACTTCCATTCTTGGTGCGCCAAACTTACCAAAAATAAAAGTATAATTAGCAAGAAGATTTACAAAGAACGCACCAATTGAAACAAAAAGCGGAAGCCTTACCTGTCCTACACTTCTAAGAACTATTGTTGTAACTAATGATGTTCCTAAAAAGAAATACGTTATAATTGACCACTTAAAGTAAATGCTGCCAAGATTAATAATATCCGGGTCGTCTGTATACATACGCATTAAAGTACGCGGCATAATTAATGTTACAATTGCAAAAAGTGCAGCAAGTGTAAGTGTAAGACGCAGCATAAGGCATACAGTTTGTTTTAATGCAACAGCAGCCTGTTCTTCATCATGATGAGCACTTTTCATTCCCCAGAATCTGGAAACAAGGACAGAAGCCCCCATTCCAAGTCCCATACAGAAAATGTGATATATACCAATAAACGAATTTGCCAGAGAAGTTGCAGAAAGCGCTGTTTCTCCAAGCTCTCCTACCATAATGGTATCGAGCATATTAACGCCAATTGTTATGAGACTCTGTAAGGCAATTGGCAAAGCAAGAGCAAAAACTGTTTTATAAAACTCTGGATCTTTTCTAAACAGTTTCATTTTGAAGTGTAACTTCCTTTGGTTTATCTTTAAAAAGCTTTAACACACCTTTGTTTGCAGCCTTGTATATAAGTGCAAGAATAATTGTTGCAGCAAAAACTGCAGCAGCGTAAACTGCAAGATTCCAGTGACAAGGCTTTGAAAGCGGCTGACCATATTTTCCATAAAGAAGGAATCTGAAAGATTCTATTGCTATAAGATTCATCATATAAGTTTCGAGCGAAATATTTCCAAAAAAACGGCTTACAGGATTTATTGCATAATATTTGAGCATAATGATAAAGAATAAAATTGTAATCATAACAGCTTCTGGAACTTGCAGACAGTATGTAATAAACTTTTTAAGAATATCAGGACCGTTTCCGCTCCATTCAGTCCAATAACCAAATTTCATCTGTCCAATTCCTGAAAGCACTGATAAGGCTAACATTAATATTATTGCACCAAGCAGCTTGAGCCAGTAAAGCTTTTTAAACCATTCACGGATTTTCTCTTCTTTACGTGCAAAAATCATTCCGGCAAGCATTGCAGGAGCAGAATTTACCCACCATTCACCAAAGAACCATATAATCCTTTGCTGCTTCCACCATGGTGCGTTATCCATTCCATTAAGCCACCAGTTTTTAGGTCCGGCCCACCATGCAAAGTGACCGTTAAAACAGAAGAAAACTCCCATTAAAAAAATCACAATTGCCATAAGAAGGAAACATACCTTCTGGTTTTTGATATTTTTAAAGAAGATATAAAATGCAATGTATAAAAGCACAGCTACAATAGGATACCAGGCATAATCATTCATTAAAGTAAGACCTAAGAAATTTGTAATCCAATGAGCAACCGGCATTTTTGGTCCTGCAATAAGATGATAAACTGCGTAAAATAAAACGTTTACATAAAATGGTATTACAAGAGTTTTTACAACGCGTTTTTTCATAAAGCCATTAAGATAATCAGGCTTAGAATCTAAACTTTTTATAAGACCGTATCCGGAACAGAAAAAGAAAATTGAAACAAAAAGATATCCGGCATTTACAAAAATTGAAAGTTCACCCGGAGCACCCCAACCTTTTGTCATATTTGCATACTGAAATGCATCTTCCTGCGAAATATGATGAAGAATTACACCAATTGCCGCAAAACCACGCAGCGATTTCATAACATCAAGGGAAGAAGAATTTTCATGAAACTGAGTATTTTTGAATCCGGCGAATTTTCCACCCCAGATTAAAAGCAATATTATAATTGCATAAACGGAATAAGATAAATAATACATATTATTATTATATAAGAAAACTCTCTGTCTAGCAAATCCTTTATATAGTTTTAACATAAACCTAATGTTTACATATACTTCATTTTTTCATTGACACTGAATTATTCAAGGAATATACTAATAATATAACAAAGGTGTTTGCCATGGAGATTTCTGAGGCTATAGAAAGAATTCTGCCCGCCTTTGAGCAGTATTATACAGTTAATAAACATTCAGAACCCCCGTTTTGTGCACAGGCTGAATTCCGTTCACATAACGAACAGTATTTTCTTGTCCGTTCAGCCCACATTGCAGACATTGATTCAAATGAATTTGTTTATTTTTCACAATCTCCTTCACTTTCAAAAGATCAGCTTGAGGAATTTGTAAATGCTTCGTGGCAGGACGGTCTTTCAAAAGTAAAACCCTACAATGGTCACCGCAATTCCGATGTTTCACTTATAATAATCACAAAACAACTTGAATGTCCGCTTGAAAATGCAATCAAAAAGACAAAGCTTTATAAATCATATAAATGGAGTTTGCACGGCTGGAGCCATTTTAAGCTTGCAGTTGTGGAGCTTGAAAAACAGGATATTTATTTCAACAGATTCGGTAAAGATTACAAGAAACTGCTTGAAAAAAATATATTTCAAAAAAAATAAATTTTTTGGAGGAAAAAAATGACAGCATTATTAATCATTATTGCTGCGGTAGCTTTACTTGTTATCGGCTATATTTTCTATGGCTCATGGCTTGCAAAGCAGTGGGGAATTGACCCTGCAAAAAAGACTCCTGCTCAGGAAAAAACTGACGGAGTTGACTATGTTCCGGCTAAACCGGCTGTATTGATGGGACACCACTTCTCATCTATTGCAGGTGCTGGTCCAATCAACGGTCCTATTCAGGCTGCTGTATTCGGATGGGTTCCAGTATTCCTGTGGTGTGTTGTTGGTGGTATCTTCTTTGGTGGACTTCAGGACTTTGGTTCACTTTTTGCTTCTGTTCGTAACGAAGGAAAATCTGTAGGTGAAATCATTAAACAATCTATGGGTACAAAAGCAAAGAAACTCTTTATCATTTTTGCTTTGCTCGTACTCATTCTTGTAATTGCTTCTTTCGTAAACGTTGTTGCAGGAACTTTCTTCTCTGCTGCAGGTTCATTTGGATTTGTAACAAATCCTAACGGCAACCAGACAACTGCTATGATTTCTCTGCTCTTCATTGTACTTGCAATTGTTTACGGTATTCTTACAAATAAATGCGGTCTTAAGACTCTTCCAGCTACAATCATTGGAATTGTTGGAATTGTACTTGTAACTATTATTGGTTTGAAAGTTGGTTTTGCAATGAGCCGCACTGCATGGATTATTTTCATTGGTATTTACATTGCAGTTGCTTCACTTGTTCCGGTTTGGATTTTGCTCCAGCCTCGTGACTACCTTTCTTCATTCCTGCTTTATGCAATGATTGCACTTGCTCTTGTTGGTATTGTAAGCTCTCCAATTACAGGAAATGCTACATTCACAATTCCAGCTTTCACAGGATGGAAAACAGGTCTTGGAACAATGTTCCCTGCCCTCTTTATTACAGTAGCTTGTGGTGCTTGTTCAGGCTTCCACTCACTCATTTCTACAGGTACTTCTTCTAAACAGCTCGATAACGAAAAGAATGCTAAGGCTATTGGTTATGGTTCAATGCTCATTGAATCTGCTCTTGGTATTATTTCTTTGATTGCTGTTGGTATGGTATTTGAAAAATACAAGGCCGGCGGATTCGGTTCTCCATCTGCAGCATTTGGTGCAGGTCTTGCAACATTGTTCGGAAGCGAAGGTTCTGGTGCTTATAACACAATCTACGCTTTGCTCACCCTTGCTGTTTCTGTATTTGCTTTAACTTCTTTGGATACAGGTACACGCTTGAGCCGCTTTATGTTCTCAGAGTTGTTCCTTAAAGATGGAGAAGCAACATGGAAAGATGCAACAGGCGTTCGCAAAGTTTTAGCTCACCCATTGTTCGGTACAACTTTGATGGTTATAATCGGATGTGTTCTTGGTGGACTTAAGCTTTCTGCAATCTGGGGATTGTT
>JAFZXA010000045.1 GCA_017617115.1 Treponema sp. | reverse complement strand
CCCAGGAATAAATAAAGCGTACTTTTTTACCACGGTCACGCAGGGCACGCACTACTAAATCTACAGTAATAATTTCGCGGAAGTTTCCAAGATGAACAGTTCCGGAAGGTGTAATTCCAGAGGCGCAGGTATAAGATTCCAGATCTCCCTTTTCGCGGATAATCTGATTAGCCATCTGGTCTGCCCAGTGACAAAGCAATGGGTCTTTCTTTTCGTTGTTATTTTCGTTACTCATAGCGTAGTATTATAGTAAAAAATTGCGATTGTATCAAATGGATTGCCGCGTCGAAAAAACAACTTTACATTTCGAATATATCAGTTATAATTTAAGCAACAAGTTATACAAAATAGGAGAAAACTTATGAAAAAACTTTTGACAATAGGCTTGCTTGTTGCAACAACTTTGGCTCTTGCACTCACAAGCTGTAAAAACAACGTTGATTACCCTGGTAACTGGACTAAGGATGTTGAACTAGAACAAGGTGAATGGACAGTAATGAGTGTAGGAAAACTGACTGTTTCTGGTTTAACAGCAACCTATGAATTACAACCTTCAGCACTTTCTGCTGATAATCAAGTTGAAGAGGGATATTATATAGCAATACCTGTTCCTTTGACAAAAGAAAAAAATTACACAGGCTGTAAGGTTGATGTAACATCAAACTGTCAGGGTGGTTTTGGAATTGTTTTTAACTATACATCAAATCCTGCTGGTACATATTCTTATTATAGACTACAAGTAAATGCAAATGGTTATTACCGCATTGAAAAAGTAACAGATGAGGGTAAAACACCTGTAAAAGACTGGGATAAAAACGATGCTATATGTCGTGCCCCTCAAACAAACAAAATTGTTATATATACTGAAAAAAATGATATTGCAATTCAGTTTAATGGAACAGAAATCCATAGAATAAAGAATGCTGAATTAAAGTCTGGCGGTTATGGTATTTCATGTAATCTTGGTCACGAAGATATCGTAAAAGACGAAAAGATCAACTCTGAATTCAAATTCAAGGAATTCCAGTACTAACCTTTAATATCACTTCATTCTACAGGGTAGCAGTCATACCCTGCACTTCGAAGCTTGTCAGCGGTACCAGTTCCATCGTCTTTTACTAAGACTATGTAGTAGGTGGTGCCGCTGGCTCGTTTTTCGCTTGTAACGTAGGCATTAAAGCCTTTTTGTTTAACTTCTTCACACAAAAGTTTAGCATTTGACTCTGTTTTGAAAAGACCCAGCTGCCATTTTGAATATTTGGTTGTGGTGGCGGCGGTGCTTTGAGTTGTTGCCGAGGCTTCTACAGAAATATCTTCTTTAAATGTTCCTGTTCCCTGTTCTGCTACCCCGCTCTTTGGTACAAAAAACCAGAACGGAGTTGGCAGCAGTTGAACATCGCCTTTTACAATGGCGGCTTCGGTTGAGCTTGGAAAATTTTTAGTTATCTGTTCCGACCACGATTTGTCGCCTGTTACATACCACAGTGTGAGTAAAATTACAGGATGTACAGGTTTCATTGACTGAACTTTGAGGTAGGCTTTTAAAAGCTCAAGCGGTTCGTTTAAATCATCAACATTTTCGGCTTTGCAAAGGGCGCTCCACTGGGCATATAATTTTACATAAGACTGAATATTTGCGTCTTTTGAATTGCGTACGGCAGAATTTAAGTAGCTGTCGGCAGTAGGCCAGTCTCCGCAGCAAAGGGCACAGCGAACGGCGTCAATTACAAGCTGCTCGTTTGTTTTTTGAGGCATACCCTCTGCGTCGCCTGCGGCAATTCCTGCAGCAGTTGCGTAGCTTTTCTGAGCATCACCATACAAAGCAAGCTGCTCCTGAAGCGATGCTAAAAATACATAGGCAGCGCGTTTTTCCGAAGCAACTGTAAGGCTTTTAATCTGAGTTTTTACATACGAAACCGATTCTTCGACTGTTGATTTTTTTACAGCCTGCGCTTTTATATCTTTTGCCTTTGCTTCTGCAAAAATCAGAGCGGCACAAAGTGAAAATATTGCAATTAAAAAAAGTTTTTTATTCATGAATTCTGTCTTCTATACTATTCACTTTATCGGTGGATTTTGAAGAAGACTCAACTTTATTTTCGCTGGTGCCAGACTTTTTGTCCAGCTTTTCCTGCTGCTTTGCAAGCTTTTTATCTATTTTATCCTGCTTTTTCTTTTCTTTAAGACCAAGATTTCGGGCATCGGCAACTTCGTTTTCGTGAGAAAGGCGGATAAACTTTGCAATAAGATAGCACAAAAGCGAAAAAATAATTCCGGCAGCAAAAGCAATGAAAATTACAACAACAACAGACTTATCGGTATAAGTTTTAAAAAGCCACAAGGTACACACATTTGTAAGATTTTTGCCAATAAAAAAGGCTAAGAAAAGGATTATCAGTAAAATTATAATTAAAGCTGCGATCATATTAAAACTCCGATTGTCATTGCGTCATTCCGAACTTGTTTCGGAATCTCATTATAAAAGAGATCCTGAAACAAGTTCAGGATGACGGATTTTTTATGTCAGTTCTCCCTTAAATGTATTACCACTTAGTTCAGTTATTTTAACATTAACAAACGAACCTATCAACTTGCGGTCGGCGCGGAAGGCAACTTTTTCGTGCTGTTCGGTCTGGCCCAAAAGCTCATCTTTACTGTCGCGGCTTATTCCTTCGGCAAGTACAAGTGCAGTTGTACCTACCCGCTCGCTCATTCTTTGGTGAGTATGCTCAAGCTGAAGGTCAATTACCCGCTGAAGTCTTTCTTTTCTAACTTCCTCTGGCAGCTGTTCCATTTTTGCAGCAGGAGTTCCTTCGCGCGGGTTATAATAGTACATCATTGCGCTTTCGTATTTTACCTGCTTCATAAGGTCGAGTGTCTGTTCAACATCCTCTTCTGTTTCTCCGGGGAAGCCCATCATAATATCTGTTGTTAGAGAAACCTCAGGGATTTTGGCTTTGATTTTTTGAACAAGCTCCAGATACTGTTCGCGTGTGTAGCGGCGGTTCATTGCCTTTAGAATTGCAGTTGATCCGTTCTGCACAGGAAGATGAATATGGCGGCAGATAAGCGGCTCACTTGCAATAACATCAATTACATCGTCAGTAAAATCCTTTGGATGCGAAGACATAAAGCGCACCCAGCGGATGGTGGATTCTGTTTTTTTAAGGTGTTCAGCGATGATGCGCAGAAGCCCCGCAAAGTTTACAGTTGCACCATCAAGCCCCTGCCCCTGATAACTGTTTACATTCTGACCAATAAGCGTAATTTCGCGAACCTTAAGATTTTTAAGTACATCAAGCTCCT
>JAFZXA010000044.1 GCA_017617115.1 Treponema sp. | reverse complement strand
CGATGCTGCGAAAATCGTAGCTGAAAAACGCGATGCAAACATTAAATTTGAACATGCTCGTCTTACTGCAGAAGAAAAAGACGATTTACTTTTGAAGTTCCATCCGGACCGCATTAAGGAACAGTTTACAGAACTTAAAATTGGTCCAAACAAAGGACAGAAGGCTCCGCTTGAACTTGCAGAAATGCTTCAGGCAAAGCCTCGCCTTGAACCTGAAAAAATTGACCTTAACCACATTGACTACGAAGCTGACGTACTTGTAATTGGTGGTGGTGGTGCCGGTACTTCTGCCGCAATTATGGCAAGTGAAGCCGGAGCAAAAGTTCTCTTAGTAACAAAGCTCCGTGTAGGTGACGCAAACACAATGATGGCCGAAGGTGGTATTCAGGCTGCAGATAAGCCGAATGACTCACCTGCCCAGCACTATCTTGATGCATTCGGTGGCGGTCACTTTGACGGAAAACCAGAGCTTGTATATACACTCGTAAACAAAGCTCCAAGCGTAATCAAATGGCTCAACGACCTTGGTGTAGAGTTTGATAAAATGCCTGATGGAACAATGGTAACAACACATGGTGGTGGTACAAGCCGTAAGCGTATGCACGCATGTAAGGACTACTCAGGTGCCGAAATTATGCGTACACTCCGCGACGAAACTTTCAACCGTGCAGACAGCATTACAGTTGTAGACTTTACTGCCGCAATTGAAATTATAAAGAACGATAAAGGCGAAGCAGCTGGTGCCGTTTTAATGAACATTGAAACTGGTGAAATCCGCATTGCAAAGGCAAAGGTAGTTGTAATTGCAACTGGTGGTGCCGGACGTATGCATTATCAGGGCTTCCCTACTTCTAACCACTACGGTGCTACAGCCGACGGTCTTGTAATGGCATACCGCGCAGGTGCAAAGCTCCTTTATCAGGATTCTTTACAGTATCACCCGACTGGAGCTGCATACCCGACACAGATTCTTGGAAAGCTTGTAACAGAAAAAGTTCGTTCCCTTGGAGCAAAACTTATAAACAAAGACGGTGAAGTTTATATTCACCCGCTTGAAACACGTGACGTAAACGCCAGTGGTATTATCCGCGAAGTTCGTGAAGGCCGTGGTGTAAAGAACGACGTACAGGAAGCAGTATGGCTTGACACTCCGATGATCGAAAAAATCCACGGAGAAGGAACAATCCTTAAATCAATTCCAGCTATGTACAATATGTTCATCAAGTATGGAATTGATATCCGTAAGGAACCAATTCTTGTTTACCCAACCTTGCATTATCAGAACGGTGGTGTAGAAATTAACAAGACCTGCCATACAAACGTAGCAAATCTTCTTGTAGCCGGAGAAGCCTCTGGTGGTGTTCACGGAACAAACCGCCTTATGGGTAACTCATTGCTCGACGTTGTAGTATTCGGCCGCGAAGCTGGAATTGAAGCCGGTAAGATGTTCAAGGACATCAAGCTTTCCGACAAACTCAGCCTTCAGCACGTAAAGGATTTTGAAAAGGAACGCGAAGCCGCCAAGATTACAGGCGACGCAGTTTCTCCAAAGATTCTGCCAAGATATACACATGGCAACAAGGAATTTGAAAAAGAGATTCCTGGAGCTACATTGTAAGATTTGGAATAAGGATATCGCACCTTAAATTGCGAATTTTATACGGCCGAAGTAGTTTTTATTACTTCGGCATTTTTTTTAAATCACCCCGCAAGGAATCAAAACAGCTAACAGTACTGCTACCAAAGCCCATTCAATAATCAAAAACTTTTTACGGGCGCTTGGCTCCATATCCGGTACATAATTACTTGCCAAGAAGAATGGTACGTAAGTTGTAATAAATACCGGCAAAACTCCCCACCACTTATAAACCCATATAAACGAATGATTTGAAGTTCCGGCGAGGAAAGATTCAAACAAAGCAAAAAGAAGTGCCATTTCAAGTGCTACAACAAGCTTACAGCTCACACCTTTACGGCCATCTTTTGCAAAATATCTTTTTGTTCTGTCCTGGGGCATCATCTTAAATGAAATAATTCCTGCCAGTGAAAACATCATTGAAAGTTCCCAGCAAACGCCAATCAGCAAAATAAATGTTGTAGACTCGTTGCTTACTGCCCAAAGCGGGTATCCAAAAATGCGGGCAATAATTGCATTACAAATTTCATACAACCAGTGAACACCATAAAGCGCAAGACCTGCAAAAACTGCTTCGTAGTTTTTCTTATGTAGTTCACTCCAGTAGACATAAAACACTACTGAAAGAATAAAAATAAAAGTCCAGTTGAAATTTTCTGTACTTCTAACTTCAATTGCTTTTACCAATGATTTTGACAGCTCAGAACCGTCACCCCAGAATTTGAACATTTTGACCTCCGTCTTTAATAATATTAAAAAACTTAACAAATATTAAAGAAAATCTATTGAAATTTTCACTTTTTTTCTTTAAAATATATTATATGATAGAATTAACATTATCGCAATTATTACGTGAAAAAACAAAAGCCAATCCACAGCATGAATTTATGGTATATGCCGACCGTGATCTTCGTTTTACCTATGCACAGTTTGACAAGCGTGTAGATGATCTTGCCTGCGGTCTTTATGCAATCGGGGTTCGCAAGGGCGACAATGTTGGAATCTGGGCTACAAATGTTCCAGACTGGCTTACTTATATGTTTGCCTGTGCACGACTTGGTGCTGTTGCTGTAACTGTTAATACTTCATATAAATCTCACGAGCTTGAATATCTTGTAAAACAAGCTGACTTAACAACTCTTTGTCTTTGCGACGGTATTAAAGATTCAAACTATGTTGCAATGATTAAAGAGCTTGTTCCTGAAATTGATGAATACGAACGCGGCTGCTTAAAATCAAAACGATTCCCATGCCTTCGTAACGTTGTTTTTATGGGACCAGAAAAATTCCGCGGCCTTTACTCTACCCCGGAACTTCTTCTTCTTGGTCAGCACGTAGACATTGAAATTATCCATAAAATTGAAAGCGAAGTTTCGCAGCACGATGTTGTAAATATGCAGTACACCTCTGGAACTACAGGCTTCCCAAAAGGTGTTATGCTTTCAAGCCACAATATCATTAACGACGGATGGATTATTGGCGAACGCATGCGCTATACAGAAAATGACCGCCTTTGTCTTCTTGTACCGCTTTTCCACTGTTTTGGTATTGTTCTTGGCGTTATGGCAATTCTTACTCATGGAGCAACACATGTTCTTCTTGAAAGCTTTGACCCTCTTGTAGCGCTTGCTTCTATTCAAAAAGAAAAATGTACTTCCCTTTACGGTGTTCCAACAATGTTCATTGCAGAGCTTAATCATCCTATGTTCAGCATGTTTGATATGTCCAGCCTGCGCACCGGTATTATGGCAGGTTCCGGAGTTCCTGTTGAACTTATGAAGACTGTAATTGAAAAAATGCATATGCCCGAAATTACTTCGGTTTACGGTCTTACAGAATCAAGTCCAGGTATGACACAAAGCCATTGGGATGATACTGTAGAAGTAAAAGCAACAACTGTAGGCGACGCTTTTGAAGGTATTGATGTTAAAGTCCTTGATCCAGAAACCGGTAAGGAATGTCCTGTTGGAGTTCAGGGCGAAATGTGCTGTAAGGGCTGGAACGTTATGAAAGGCTACTACAAAATGCCCGAAGCTACTGCCGAAACAATTGACAAAAACGGATATCTTCATTCCGGCGACCTTGGTGTGAAGGACGAAAACGGAAACTATAAAATTACAGGCCGCATAAAAGACATGATTATCCGCGGTGGTGAAAACATCTACCCTAAAGAAATAGAAGAATTCCTTGCCCAGATGCCAGAAATAAAGGATATTCAGGTTGCAGGAGTTCAATCTAAGCGCTATGGCGAAATTACAGGAGCCTTTATCATTCTGCACGAAGGAAAAACTCTTACCGAACAGGATGTTATAGAGTTCTGCCGCGACAAACTTTCAAAATTCAAGTGGCCGCAGCTCGTAATGTTCATGGACGAGTTCCCGATGACAGGTTCTGGTAAAATCCAGAAATTTAAGCTCACCGAAATTGGAACAAAGTATCGTCGAGAAGTCTTGAAAGTAGACGATTAAAAAAAACTTTTTTTTTGCAAAATTCCGTGGTATAATATTATATTATGGAACGCTGCTTACTTGCTTTAAGCGGGACAGGCAAAAAAGAAGACGACTTTCAGACCTGCTACGAAAAGCTTTCATCACAAAACTGCTCTCCAAAAATCATAATCTTTTTTTCGGATTATGAAGATTTGTGGTATTATGCAAAGCAGCTTAAAGAACAGTTTCCCGAAGCAACTTCAATAGGATGCTCAACATGTATTAATTTTTCGACAGAAGGCTACAGCGAAAAAGGTCTTTCTGCCATGGCAATTTACAGCGGTGTTGAATGTTCTTCAAATCTTATTTATGAAGTTTCGCGCCATCCAAAAAATTACACAAATCATATTCGCGAAGCCTTAAAATCACTAACCTCTACAGACAATACCTGCTGCCTTGAATTTACAACTTCGGGCTTCCGATGTGAAGAGCTTGTATTAGACACTTTTGAAGAAATCCTTCGTGACACAAATATCAAAGTAGCAGGTTCTACCGCTGGTAGTAATATTGACGAAAAAACATCAGCCGTTGCCTTAAATGGTGATATTTATATAGAAACCTGTGCTTTCATATTCATTCATAACCTTGAAGGAAAAGTTCAGTTATACCGCGAAAATATATTCCGCCCTACTACACATCAACTTCGTATTACAGATGTTGACTGTGAACAGCAGCGTGTTTATGAATTTGATTACAAACCAGCAGCCGAAGTTTTATGTCACCTGTTGGGAGTAAAAAAAGAAGATCTTTTACAAACCCTTAAAACAAATCCTATTGGTCGAATAGAAGGCGAAAATATTCTTATTTCAGAAGCTAAACAAGTTATGCCTGATGATTCAATTACATACTACACACGCCTTTATAATATGACCCGTGTTATGCTTTTGGAAATTGACCACTTTGACAGCGTTTGGGATGAAACTCAAAAATGTTTAAAAAAACTTATTCCAAATCCATCTTTTTCTATTGCTGTACATTGTCTTTCAAGAACAAAACTTTTGGAAAAAGAAAATAGGTTTAATGATTTTTTAGAAAGACTAACATCAACTCTTGGAAAATACATTGGAGTTTCGGGCTACGGTGAACAGATAATGTATAATAACCTTAATCAATCGCTCGTTCTAATATCCTTTGAATAGTCAAGCATGGAGAAACCTGGATGTTCAGATTCAACAACGGTATATTAATAACAAATGATAACTGTATAGGCTGTAATTATTGTTTTTCGCAATGTTCAATAATGGGTGCAAATATTTCTTCAACAAGAAACGGCAAGAAGTTTACTGCCATTGATTCTGATAAATGTAATCACTGCGGAAAATGTATTGCCCTTTGTATTCATAATGCCCGCGAATACCTTGATGATATTGATGAGTTTTTTAATGACCTTAATAACGGCGAAAAAATTTCTTTAGTAATTGACCCAAGTTTTTATTATACCTTTGGAGATCTTGCACAAAAAATAACCGGATATTTACGCTCACTTGGAGTTAATAAAATTTACGACAGCTCCTTTGGTTCAGAAATTTCTTTATGGGCAACTGTAAAATATCTTAAAGATAATTATGATAAACCAGCCAGCGAAAAAGCATTTGTTGTAAATAACTGTCCGGCATTTATAAATGTTGTAGAAATGAAATATCCTCAGCTTATAAACAAGGTTATTCCAATTCAGTCAGGTCCGCTTTGTACTGCAATTTATGCTCATAAATATCTTAAAGATACAAACAAAATTGCATACCTTGGACCTTGTATTGCTAAAAAAGATGAAATTAGTTCTAAGAATACACATGATAATATACAATACAATCTTACCTTCCATCACATCTGGCAAAAAATAAAAGATACAGATTTTTCAAATGTAGAACCTTATTATTCAGACATTAAACCAATTGGCTTTGGACGTTTTACTATAAGAACCGGCTTTTATAAAACAATGATTTCCCGATTCTTTTCTGTAAAAGATGTAACTATGGTTCATAGCGGTGCCGGTGACCCAACGTTTAAACGCATTTTAATGTATACAAATCCCGAATATGATAACCTGCAGCCGTTACTTGCCGAAGTTTATGCCTGCAATAAAGGCTGCTTCGAAGGCCCTGGAACAGAAACAAGTTGTCATAAAGATGGAGAAAACTTTTCGCGCTTTTTGAAAGAGTTCAAAGAATATTTTGACAGCTTTGGCAGCGCTACCACTGATTATATTGAATCAACAAAAAAACTCTTTGATTGCTTTAAAGAATTTGATTTTGATGATTTTAAACGTGAATTTACAGAACGATACATTCAACCATATCATATTTCCGATTCTGTTTATGACGATATTTTTAATTCAATGCTCAAAACAAAAGAAGAAAAACGTCATATTGACTGCGGAATGTGCGGCTTTAAAACCTGTAAAAACATGGCAACTGCAATTGCTTACTCTTACACAAAAAAAGAAAACTGCATTCATTATATGAATGATGAAATGAAGCACAGGCTTTATACAGATGCAGTTGCCAATTGTCCAAACCGTGAAGCATTTATAGAACGCGTATCTCAGGTAATTGAACAAAACCCTGACAAAAAATACAGACTTTATTGCGGCGATATTAACAAATATAAAGTAATTAACGAACTATACGGCAGCGATATTGGTGATGCAGTATTAAGAACAATAAGTGCAAAACTTAAGGAAGTCCTTGGTGAGAATGCCTGGTATGCGCGTATTACAAGTGGTCAGTTTGCGTTTTTTATTGAAGAGACAATTGATAATGTTCAGAAAGTTATAAACTTAAAATCCTTTGATTGTACGGCACTTGGAATTAACTATCCTATTACAATGCGTTTTGGTTTTTACAGCATGCAGGAAAATGAAGAAGAAGAATATAACGTAATGAATATGATTAACTCTGCAATTCTTGCAATGGATTTACGGGTAACTCAACAGGAAAACACATACAGCGGATTTTCACAAAGCCTTAAACAAAAACAGCATGATGAAGCTAAGCTTTCTACTCTTATGAAATCGGCTTTGGATAATAATGAATTTGTTCTGTGGTTTCAGCCGCAATATTCAACATCATCTAATAAGCTTGTTGGTGCCGAAGCACTCTGCCGCTGGATAAACAAGGATGGACAGATTATTTCGCCTTCAATCTTTATTCCGGTTACAGAAAAAAATGGTTTTATACGATATCTTGATAAAGAAATCTGGCGTAAAGCATTCAGTATGATTAGAAAATGGCTTGATGAAGGTTATGATCCGGTTCCTATTTCAATTAATATTTCGCGAGTAAGTCTTGAATCGGAAGGCATTTTTTACACAATAAAATATCTTAAAGATGAATATAAGATTCCTCCTGAGTTTGTTCATTTTGAAATTACAGAAAGTGCATACATTGGTGATGAAGGAAACTTTTTACAGCGAATTAACCAGATACGAAGTCTTGGTTTTAAAATTGCAATGGATGATTTTGGCAGCGGATACTCTTCTTTAAATTCCCTCAAAGATATACCTATTGATATTATTAAGCTTGATATGGGATTTTTGAATAATAACCTTTTATCGGGTGATAATAATCCTGTTCAAACAAACCGTGGCGGTACAATCATAAGTTCTGTAATTCATATGGCTCAAAAGCTTAAGTATATAACTGTTGCCGAAGGTGTTGAAACACAACAACAGCTGCAGTTCCTTAAGAGTATTGGCTGCGATATTATACAGGGCTTTCTGTTTGCAAAACCAATGCCTGAAGATGCCTTTATTCAAATCTTAAAAGAAAAAGACAAACAGTTTGAAGTAAAAACAGAAAAGATGCAGCAGCAGACTCAGTTTGAAATTGCCCGCTTTATAAATCCTACAACTCAGGAATCTTATATATTTGATCATTTTGTTGGAGCAGCACTTATTGTAGAATATAATCCTGAAAAAGCTCATACAACAATTCTGCGCACAAACAATCAGGCAAAAGAACTTTTTGGTGTTGCAGACAGACCGTTTGAAGTCATAAACGAACTGTTTTCAAGATTTACACAATCTGTAAACGGAAAAGCCCTTAAAAAAGCCTTTGAACAGGCCGGCGAAACAACAGAAGAAGTCAAATGCGAAGTACGTATTCATAACCTTAGTGACCACGACGTAAAGCACATAAGAGCCCACTTGTGGCAGATTAACACAAACATGCGTACTTATGTTGTGTACATACTGTTTGAGGATATTTCTGAATTCAAGTTGTTGGAAGAAAGTTTGAAAGATTAAGCAGGCGTATAAACTACTGCCAGAATCTTTGCAGGATTTTCTCCGTGGCTGTGAACGTGGTGTGCTACAATTGATTCATAGTAAATTGAGTCGCCCTTTTTAAGTTCGTATTTGTCTTTACCATAAATAATTTCAACTTCGCCTTCAAGAACATAAATGAACTCTTCGCCTTCGTGGGTTGAAGTTTTGATTTCTTCTTCTGAGCTTGGGAAAATATCAATTACAAACGGGTCCATATGTCGGCCGGCCTTATCCTTTGCAAGTGTGTAAAAGTCAAGATCAGAGTTGATTGCGTTTCCTCGGTCGCTGAAGCGTGTTACTTCTTTTTTGTCAGCTGCGCGTGAAACTACAGGGCCTAAGTTTTCGTCGTCGTCCATAAAGGTTCCAAGGCGAACACCAAGCACGCGTGCAATTTTAATAAGCGGAGTAAGGTTTGGAACAAGGCTTCCGTCTTCTATGCTTGTAATCTGCTGAACACTAAGGTTTGTGCGTTCACTAACATCTTCAATGCTGAGCTTGCGGTTTTCGCGAACCAGCTTTACCTTTGCACCAATTTTATTTTTTTCACTCATTTTATTTCATACTCCTTATTAAATGCAGCTTCAATAGTGGCAATATTAATTGGATTAAACTTCTTATTGCGCTCGCTTATTGCTTCGTCCAGGGCAAACTCAAACGGCTTTGGACCGCTTATCATTCCTGGAATTACCTTTGCAAGACAGCCAAGAACTACCATGTTTGCACCGCGAGGGTTCTTTGTTTCTTCTGCCATTTCATTACAAGGAAGTGCAAGTACGCGGATATCCTTGCGTTCTGGTTCAATATCAATAAGGCTTGAATTGTAAATTAAAAGTCCACCTTTTTTAAGAAGTGGTTCAAACTTTGTCATACTTGGCTTATTGAGTGCAACTACAACATCAGGATTTTCAATTACAGGAGAAGCAACTTCTTCGTCACTAACAATTACAGAGCAGTTAGCAGTTCCACCACGCATTTCAGCCCCGTAGGATGGAATATGTGAAACAAACTTATCTTCGCTCATTCCTGCAAGTGTAAGAATCTTTCCGGCAAGAATTACTCCCTGTCCACCAAAGCCTGCAAAAATTATTTCTGTTGTCATACTAAATCCACCTCACCCTATTTATTTACAACACCTGCAACCGGATTTGCTGCATCAGGCACATTGCCTGCCGGTACATCACGGAAAACTCCAAGCGGATAATATGGTTCCATTGCATCCTTTACCCAGTCAGCAGCAACTGTCGGAGCAACACCCCAGTTTGTAGGACACATAGAAAGAACTTCTACAAAGCTGTACCCCTTACCTTCCTTCTGGTATGTGAGCGCCTTTTTAATTGCAGCCTTTGTCTGATTAATATGCTTTACATCATAAACTGCGCAGCGTTCAATATATTTTGGTTCAACAAGTGTGTTCAAAAGCTCGCAGGCACGAATAGGATATCCGACATCATTTGCATCGCGGCCATATGGACTTGTTTTTGTTACCTGACCTACAAGTGAAGTTGGTGCCATCTGACCACCGGTCATTCCGTAAATTGCATTGTTTATAAAGATTACTGTGATATTTTCACCACGGTTTGCAGCATGTACAGTTTCGCCCATACCAATTGCAAGAAGGTCTCCGTCTCCCTGGTAGCTTATAACAAGCTTGTCCGGGTGAACGCGCTTCATACCGGTTGCAACTGCAGGAGCACGACCATGAGCGGCTTCGCAGGAATCTACGTTTATATAATTGTATGCGTAAACTGCACAACCAACAGGTGCTACAAGCAAAACATCGCTTTGAATATTCATTTCATCAATTACCTGGGCAATAAGCTTATGAACAATTCCGTGTCCGCAGCCGCCGCAGTAATGAGTCTTGTTATCTTTCATTGATTTAGGAAATTCGTATTTTTTAGACATAGCTCTTTACCTTCTCAATAATTGCATCTACTTTAGGAATGATTCCACCAGGCTCGCCGTAGAAATCAACATCACATGGCTTGTGACCACAGTAAAGCTTAACATCCTGAACCATCTGTCCCATAGACATTTCTACAGTAAGCACTTTTTTTGCTTTTGAACAGGCAGCTTCAATTTCTTTCTGAGGGAAAGGCCACAAGGTAATTGGTCGGAACAAGCCTGCTTTTATTCCTTGTTCGCGAAGCATTTTTACTGCTTTTTTGCAAACGCGGGCTGCAGTACCATAACCTGTTAGAACAACATCTGCATCGTCGCACATAAAGGTTTCGCTCATTGTTTCGTTTGCCTGAATTTTTTCGTAGTTTTCAAAAAGCTCTTTTGTATGCTTGTTCAAATCATAGTCATCGCCGTTCAAGCGAAGTGACAAAGCAATGTTATTTTCGCGGTCTGCAGTGCGTCCTGTAAGTGCCCAAGGCTTTGCAGGAAACTCTTTTACATATTCAGGAAGAATACATGGTTCACTCATCTGTCCAAGATATCCGTCGCCCAAAATCATACAAACAACACGGTATTTATCTGCAATTTCAAATGCTTTTACTGTATAGTCTGCCATTTCCTGAACAGTACCGGGAGCAATAACTACAACATGATAGTCTCCGTTACCGCCGCCTCTTGTTGCCTGAAAGTAGTCCCCCTGAGCACCACTAATATTACCAAGACCAGGGCCACCTCGCATCATATTTACGATAACTGCTGGAAGCTGAGCACCGGAAAGATAAGAGATTCCTTCCTGTTTCAAAGAAATTCCAGGAGAAGATGAAGAAGTCATAGCGCGAGCGCCGGCAGCACTTGCACCCATTACCATATTTATTGCGGCAAGTTCACTTTCTGCCTGTAAAAAGCAGCCCTTTTCCTGTGGAAGTCGTTTTGCCATGTAAGCCGGGATTTCGTTTTGTGGAGTAATTGGATATGCAAAATAAAAGCGGCAGCCAGCACGGATTGCGGCTTCTCCAATTGCTTCGTTTCCTTTCATTAATACTTTATTTGCCATACTACTCTGCCTCTATTTCAATTACGCAATCAGGACACATTGTTGCACAAAAAGCGCAGGCAATACAGTTTGCCTCATCTATACAAACAGG
>JAFZXA010000043.1 GCA_017617115.1 Treponema sp. | reverse complement strand
ACCAACAAGCGGCGAGATTCTTGTAAACGGAGTTGTGCCTTATAAAAACCGCACGCGCAACGCAGAAAATATTGGTGTTGTATTCGGGCAGAGAAGTCAGCTTTGGTGGTCGCTTCCGCTTATTGAATCGTTCAAGCTGCTGAAGGAAATTTATATGATTCCGACTGCCGACTACGGAAGAATGCTTGAGCTTTACCGCGAGCTTGCAGATATTGAAAGTCTTTTGCATAAACCTGTTCGCCAGATGTCTTTGGGGCAGCGTACCTTGAGCGATATTCTTGCGGCGTTTTTGCATAATCCAAGAATTGTTTTTCTTGATGAGCCTACAATCGGGCTTGATGTTTCTATGAAGGCAAAAATCCGAGAGCTTATAAAAGGGCTGAACAAAGAAAAGAACACGACAGTAATTTTGACAACTCACGATATGGGCGATGTTGATGCGCTTTGCCAGAGAATCATTATTATTGATCACGGCAGCATGATTTACGACAACGATATTGAACATCTTAAGCATTACTTTGGTTCGTACAGAACGCTCAAGTTGAATCTTACAGGGGCGGGCTGGCAGGAAATTGTTGTCGATGAATCAAGGACTGATGTTATGTCTGTTATTTCGGAGTATCAGAAAAAGGGCGGTGTTAAGGATATTCAGCTGGAGGATATTTCCACAGAGGAAGTTATTAAGAAGATTTACGAGGGTGCTGCAAGGAGTGCGTGATGTTGAACATAAAAAAATACTTTGCGCTTACAAAGCTTGGCATGATGGAGCGGTTGCACTACAGGCTTGGAACTTTTGTAACGCTTTTTGGAAATCTTGTTTATCTTGTTTTGATTTATTTTTTGTGGAAGGCAATTTATGCTTCTAGCGGCACAGATGTTGTAAACGGAATGACCTTGAACGACACGCTTGTTTATCTGGTGCTTGCAACTGCGCTGTTTAATTTTCTGGAAGTATTCCTTGTGTGGGATATGAGCCGCGAGATTCAGTCAGGGGCAATTGTGTTGAAACTGCTCAAGCCTATGAGCTTCAGAGGCTACAGCTTCTGGTCGTACTTTGGCGAAAATGTAATGTCCTTCTTTTTGACCTTTGTGCCGACTTTTATAATTATCAATATTTTGACTGGCGGCAGCATTGCGCTTGGAGTGAATCTTGTTTTTTTTGTGATTTCTGTTTTGATGGCGCTTGTACTCAACTTTAGCGTTGATATGTTAGTTGCAACAATCTGCCTTTATACAGAATCGACCTGGGGAATTAATATGGTAAAGGAATGTATTGTTTTGCTGCTTTCGGGTGCGTCTATTCCGCTGGCGTTTTTTCCGGAGGGATTGCGTGCGGCTGTTCAGTATATGCCGTTCAGGTGCATTTATGATACTCCGCTTAGTGTACTGCTTTGTAAAGAAGGTTTTACGCTTGGAACGGGGCTTGGTTTTGCTCTGCTTTTGCAGCTTGCATGGTGTGTTGTGCTTGGGGCTGTGGGTGCCGTGTTCTGGCGGGTTTCGCTTAAAAAAATCACTGTGAATGGAGGTTAGGAGGATTATGAGTATGGAAAATGCAATCAAGAGGCGTGGACTTAAGTTTTATATGAGCATTTACGGAAAGGTTCTTGTTCAGGATTTAAAGAGCAAGATGAGCTATCGTGCCGATTTTATAATTTCTACAATCGGGATGATAATTTCTAATCTTGTTGGCTTTGTGACCTTTTACATTTTGTTCAGTAACTTTCCTTCGATAAACGGCTGGACTATGTACGAAATGCTTTTTATGTACGGCTTTTCGCTTATTGCACTTACTCCGCTGCAGTGTCTTTTTGACAACAACTGGAACCTGCGCTTTATGGTTCGTACCGGCGACTTTATTAAGTACTGCTTCAGACCGATTAATATTTTCTTCTATTTTATTTCTGAAGTTTTTGATGTTAAGGGGCTTGGACAACTTTGCTTTGGAGTTGGAACTTTAGTTTACGCCTGGAGCCACCTTGCAATTCCTGTGACTTTTGTTACAATTATGCAGACGGTATTGTATCTGCTGGCGGCATCACTTTTTATGATTGCAATTATGAACTTTGCAGCGGCAACCTGCTTTTGGATTCAAAACTCGGGCTACGTTATGGTTATAATGTTCCGCTTTAAGGATTTTGCAAAATATCCGGCGAGCATTTTTAATACTGTGTTCCGGGTGATTTTTACTTTTGTAATTCCAATTGCCTTTATTGCATATTATCCGTCGCTGGTAGTTCTGCGCCCGGATAATGTTCCGCTGCTTTCGTGGCTTTCCCCACTGATAGGCCTTGTGTTCTTTTTCCTGAGCTACAAGTTCTGGATGCTTGGGGCCAGGAAATATGATGGTACCGGGTCGTGAGGTTTTATGAAATTTGACAGCATAATTTTAGATGTGGACGGCACAATCTGGGATACAACTCCTATTGTAGCTCAGGCGTGGAACAAGGCAATAGAATCGTTGTTCCCTCAGGTGCCGCGTGTTACCGCAGATATTCTCAAAGGTCAGTTCGGAAAAACCATGGATGTGATTGGGAATAATCTTTTTGGAGTTTTGTCTTTGGAAGAAAGGACGCGGCTTTTAGACAAATGCTGCGTTGAAGAACAGATTGCCCTGGAGCAAAATACTGTTGATATTGCGTACGAGGGTGTGGTGCGAACAATACGTGAACTTGCAGGGCGTGTGCCTCTTTTTATTGTGAGCAACTGTCAGAGCGGGTACATCGAGCTTGTTATGAAAAAAAACGGCATTACCGACTGCATCACCGATTTTGAATGCTTTGGAAATAACGGACTAACTAAAGATAAAAACATTCGTCTTGTTGTGGAGCGCAACGGCTTAAAGGCTCCTGTTTATGTTGGTGACACTCAGGGTGATTTTGATGCCTGTAAAGCAGCGGGAGTTCCTTTTGTGTGGGTAGAGTATGGTTTTGGGAAGATTGATGCCGGGAATGACGAGGGATTTGCCGGTACTATAAAATCATTCCCTGAACTTGCAAAAATCCTTTAGGCATTGCCACGGATTATTTCGTAAAGATCTTTACCTGCGAGTTTTTCAAAATATTCTTTGAGTTCAAAATTTTTGTTCCATTTAGCTTCCGGGTAGTAGCCGTAGCGTGCCTTTACATCATTCATGCGGGTTTCTAAATCTACAGTGCCGTCTGCAGCACAACAGGAATCGAGCAGCTGGATAAGACGGTCGTAGTCATCGTATTTTGCTGCGGCGAGAAGTGATTTTATTTCTTCCATTTGCTCTGGTGTTATGTCGATTTTACCAATGTAATCATCTGTGGTTTGTAAATTAAAGGAATGAGTCAGGCAGATTTGTGCGGCTTTTTCGTAACCAAGCGACATTAAAAAATGATAGCCATCGTAAACGTGAGCAATATATGTGTAACCTTCCTGTCGTCCAATATCGTGAAGGAGTCCGTAAATATAGGCAAGGTCCGGATCAAGTTTTTGTGTGCCGCAATTTTTATTTACTGCAATGGCAATTTTTTCTGCGGCGCGGGCTACTGCAAGGCTGTGTTCTCGCCAGGGCCCCGGATTTTTTGCAACACCTTCTTCTAAAAGTTTTTCTGCAAGGCTTCGGGATGGTTCCGTGTTCTTACTCATACTTTAATTATATCAAAATAAGGTTTCCTGTGATATAATTTTAGTATGAAAACAATCACTTTGGGTTCAACTGGAATTACAGTTCCTCAGAATGCATTTGGTGCGCTTCCCATTCAGCGGGTCGGTGTGGAAACAGCTGTAGAAATCCTTCGCAGGGCCTACGATGGCGGAATGACTTTTTTTGATACGGCACGAGCTTATTCAGACAGCGAGGTAAAGATGGGGGAGGCGTTTGGGTCCTTCGACAAGCTCAGGGACCGCGGGTTCAGTCGCGATAAGATTTTCATTGCCACAAAAACTACTGCGACAACTCCTGAAAAACTTTGGGAAGACCTTGAAACTTCGCTGCACAATCTTCGGACTGATTATATTGATATTTACCAGTTGCATTGTGTAAAACAATGCTATCGCCCGGGGGATGGAACTGGTCTTTACGAAGCACTGCTTGAGGCAAAGGCACAGGGGAAAATCCGCCATATAGGAATTACTGCTCACAAGATAGGCATTGCAGAAGAAATTGCCGAAAGTGGATTGTATGAAACGCTGCAGTTTCCTTTTTCCTATCTTGCAACTGAACGCGATATTGCTCTGGTAGAAAAGTGCCGCAAAAACAATGTGGGCTTTATTGCAATGAAGGGGCTTTCGGGGGGGCTGCTAACAAATGCACGTGTCTGCATGGCCTTTATGCTTCAATATCCGGTGCTTCCAATCTGGGGAATTCAGCGCATGAGTGAGCTTGAACAGTGGCTTTCGTTTATGGATGCATCGCCGGAAATGGATGATGAGGTTCGCGCTGTTATTCAAAAAGACCGCGACGAGCTGCTTGGAGAGTTTTGCCGTGGCTGCGGTTACTGCATGCCTTGTTCTGTTGAAATTACAATTAATCAGTGTGCCAGGATGAGCCAGATGATTCGCCGCGCTCCTTCAAAAGACTGGCTTACTCCACACTGGCAGGAAGAAATGATGAAAATAGAGAATTGCATTGCGTGCGGTGCGTGCCTTAAAAAATGTCCTTATGAATTGAATATTCCGGTTTTGCTTAAGAAAAATCTTGCAGATTATAAGGATATTTTAAGCGGGAAGGTGAAGGTATGATAAATAGAAATGAACTTGTTGCATTTTTGATTCGTGCTAAGCAGAAGACTTATGCGGGACATGGGGCCGAAGTAGAACCAAGCAGGCTGGCTTCTCATGATTTGAGGTATGAGGAGGGGCCGCTCCTTTATATCGACACTTTCCTTGGCGGTGCAAAGTTTGCCGGCGAAGAAGCTGTCTGGCTTGACAGAGTACCGCTTTGGTCAATGAATTACTATGGCCGGGTTATTGGCGAACCCTTTAGCGGAGACTTCCTTAAGGCTGCACTCTATGAAGTTCCGGTAGACAAGCCTTTCCGTGGCCCTGAGCATTTTGAACAGGGCGATTACACCTACAACTGCCAGTGCAGCGGCGACTTTGAGTGGTTTCAGGGTTATGAAGACATATCTTACAAAGGCCAGAAAATCTATGAGTTGCATTTTCATGGTGGTGTGATTGTGTAGGTCTGCCCTGGGAACCGATTTTATCAAAAAATTACGTACGAAATTACAAAAAAAAGTGTTTTTCGTACGTAAATAATCCCGAGCGATGCACTGTGCTTTTTGATGTAATGTCTTTGGTTTTCAAAAATACCTACTAAATAAGAAAAAAACTCTGTTTCGTAAGTAAAAACTACTGTGTGCGGGGCCAGATCCTTTTTATTCTAAAAAGTACTGCCTCAAAAAACTACGTACGAAACAAAGAAAAATCATCAATACGTACATAAAATAGCCAATAATTTTGAAAATAGACAGAAATTTCTTGCCAAATTGAACATCCAATATTATCTTTAAAGTATGACTCCTATAGAAAAAGAGTATCTTTCAGAAAATACACTCCGCCAAAACCTTGCAAAACGCATTGGTGAACTGGAATGCCTTCTTTTGGATAAAAGCAAGGCCCTGAAAACTGCACCAGAAGGTACTCTTCGTATTGCAAAGAGCAATGGTACCGTTCAATATTACCACCGCACCAATACCAAAGATAAAACCGGTAAATATATTCTTTCAAAGAACAGACAGCTTGCAAAAAGCCTGGCGCAAAAAGAATATGATCAGTGTGTTATGGCTTATGCTCAGTCAGAACTGAAGCTCTTAAAACATACTTTTAAGTCATATGATAAAATGTACTCAAAAAAACACCTTGCAGAAGCAATATTTGGAAAGTTGAATCCTTTTCGGCGTGCTCTCATAAAACCGGTGCGCCTGCCAGACGAAATGTATGCCCAGAAATGGCAGGCCACCCCTTACAAAACAAAATCATTTACCCAAGACACTCCAGAATATGTTACCGCCAGAGGAGACCGAGTCCGTTCCAAATCGGAAAATATAATTGCAGATACACTTTTCAGACTTAAAATTCCGTACCGATACGAATGCCCGCTCATACTTAAAAATACTAGTGGTGAAAAAATAACACTGCACCCCGACTTTACCTGTCTTGATGTCCGTACCCGCCACGAGTTTTACTGGGAACATTTTGGCATGATGGACAAACCCGACTATGCAGAGCGTGCAGTACAGCGCCTGCGCCTTTACGAGCGTAACAATATTTTCCCCGGAAAAAATCTTATAATTACAAATGAAACAGCCGCTCAACCCATAAACACACGTCAGATTGAGCGGCTTGTGAAAGCAATATTTAACATAGCATAAATCCTCCGCCCCTGCAAAAGGCGAACAGTATATACTGTTCCTAGGAGTTTACAAACTCCTAGGAATGAATGTTTCTTTGAAAATGTTTATTCAAAAAAAGGGGGTATTATGAAAAACACAAAAAAACTATTAATTGTATTTACAGGATTAGTATGTCTTGTTTTTTCTGCATGTAGAACATTCAGAGCAGATGGTTTAGCATTCTACGATTTTGGTGATGTAGAATATGAATCTCTAGGAACATTCAGCGATTCTGCAACCGTTCATGAGTTTTTAGGAGTTTCTGGTGGACCAAATTTATTTAATATTTCTTCTGACGCAATGAAAGATAAGGTAACAGCTATTATCTGGAAGGAAGTACAGAAGAAAGGCGGAAATGCTGCACGAAATATTACAATAACATACAGAGTTACACCTTTGCAGACATGTTGTAATGGTCTTACAAGTTCAATTTGGGCTCCAGCAACTATTGTTGTACATGGTGAAGTGTTACGTGTAAATCCTTCTGTTGCAAAAATTGATACAGATAAAGCAATCGAAGTAGCAATGAAAAATCCAACAATTATTGAAGAATAGTTGATCTTTTAAGTCTTCCCCCTCTTTGCATTTTATGATATTATCTTATAAAAATTGAGGTGCAAAATGCTTAGGGGAAGACATTTAATACAGCCGGATGATTTGACTGTATCGGAAATTGAAGAGCTTTGTTCTTTGGCAGAGCAGATTATTGTAGATCCAGAATCGTTT
>JAFZXA010000042.1 GCA_017617115.1 Treponema sp. | reverse complement strand
ACTGGCCGAAAGGTAACTAAGGCAGAACTGCCTGCAACAAAATAAAGGGTAAAGAGACTGGGTTTCTGGTTGTTTCTCTTGAACTTTTTATTGGCTTTTTTCGGTGGTCTTTTGGTGGTTAATTCAGGCGGACGCTAACACCAGATTTGTTTTTGCTTGAAGCTGGATCTGTATAAACATAACTCTCTGCAAAATCCATTATCTTTGCAAGAGATGGCCAATAAGTCTGTAAAAATATAAAATTACTCATAAACACATCTTCTGATAATTAATAATTCTAGGAATATTATAACATAGATTTTCCATTATTTGTAGGTGCTAAGACAAGGAATCCAAGCTCAGCTTGGTCGTAATCCAACGGCGACACGTTGGGTCAAGTCCAGAAGTGAAACGTCTGGTCAATCCAACAGAATGTTGGCAGGGATGCAACGGCAGGGCGGTGCTCGGAGGTACAGCAGAGTGAAACGGGCTGTTGAAAATCGTAGAAAGCGGTTAGAGAAATGTTTCGCTTTTGTAGATTTTCAAGGATAGGGTGCGGGAAAGGTCGCCTTTCCTGCGGGGTAATCCAAAAGGGGCTTTCTTGCCCCTGTGGCGAATGGAGGGGTGATGGCTTGCTATCATCCCGTAGTGAGTTACGGTTTGATAGAACCGTACTTATCGCCTTCGGCGACAAACACTGTGATTTTCTTCGAAAATCGAGGATTTTTCAGAAAGCGAAATGTTTCGCTTTCTGAAAGACTTAGCGTCTCATACCATGGTCAACAGTTCGTGGACGTGACTTTGCCGTCAGATAATCTTTCCAGTTATGAACACGGAATTTCTTATAGCTGGTTCCAAGCGAAATAAGTTCATCGCCATTGCGGTTTTCCCATTCATCTAACTGATTGCATTTTTCGAAGTATGCTTCGGATAAGCCTTTGTTCACTTCAATTGTTTTGTCACCAATCTTCAAGGAAAACTTCTTGAATAAAGCGGTGTACCATCGTTCTTTTTCAGCTTTTTCCTTCTGGATTTCCTGCTTCAATGAATTGATGGTAACATCTTTTTCTGCGGACTTTGCCTCTACTGCTTCACGAACAGCGGTCTGCTTTTCAGCCTCGGCAGAGACCTTAGCCTTTTCAAGCTCAGACTTGTGGCCATCTTTGAGCTTTTCAATTTCTTCCTGATGATTTTTCTTGAGAGATTTAATCTGCTCAAAAAACTGCTGAGCTTTAGAAACTACTGCATCAAAAAGAGGTTTGATTCTCAGATGGTAATGATAGGCTCCTTCCTTATATTCTGGAATAGAAAGACGAGGAAAATCGGCATCCTGGAACTTTTCAGATTTCATATATTCATCATATTTTTCCACGGCCTTCTTGCTTGCACTTTCCATCTCTTCAGCAAAATCAAATTTTTCCTTCTGAAAATCAGCTTTCTCTTTAAGAAAGTCATCATCTCTTTTGTTTTGTTCGTCCCTCTCTTTTGCAAGTCTTTCAGCTTCCTGCTTTTGTTTTTCTGCTTCACAGTTAAGTTCCCTTTCTTTTCTGGCAAGAGTCAAATCATGTTTTTTGATATCAGAACGAACATTTTTCTTTTTCTTAGTTCTGTCTGCGGTCAATTCAACTTCACCGCGTTCAAGTCCAAAGTGTTTAAAAATGCCTTCCCACATTGTGTCTTGAAGTTCAGACATAAGAGCCGGGCTTCCTGTCCAGTGTGTTGCATTAAGCTGCGGCTGGGTAATCGTTCTGCAGGTTCCATTTTCCTTTTCTTCTTTGGTACGACGCAGAACGCTTGTGGTATTGAAAATCGGTGTAACAAACCAATGTGTGTGTACGGTAGTTTCATCACGATGAACAGCTCCGGCAAGAACATTATCTTTTCCAAATGTCTGACAAAGCTGTTTATAAGTTCGCTCAAAGAATTCCTGTTCACGTTCTTTTGGAATTGCACCTGCTGTGGAAGTGAATATACATTCATAGATTCCGACAGCATTTTTCGGCGGTTTATATTTTTCCGTTGTAATGCTCTTAATACGGTCTTTATATGCTTTCATTACTTCTTTTGCAGTCTGAAAAAAGAATGTGATGTTGTACTTCGTAAGCTCAGGATCAAAGCTATCATTAATGAACTCACGAAAAGCGTGCTTGAGTCTACCCATAATCTCGCCGCCATCGCAGAGTTTTACCTTCTCAATACGGAAGATGCCAAATAATTTTTTCTCTTCCATGGGTTACTCCTCAGATTCAAAACTCTGTGATTCTGGAACTTCTTTACTAAACAATGCTGTGAAATCAATACCTTTTAAAGTTGCAGTCATCTTAGAATAATCAAAACATTCCGTTGTCTGATGATACAAATCTTTAAGCTCTGTACCGGAATTGATTTGCGAGATTGCATAACGGATTCCGTCAATAAACGCCTTTTCTTTTGCAGAGAGTTTCGGTTCGGCGGAATTCTGTTTTTCTATCGGTGATTTTGCACGAATCTGATTGTAAACCTGATTCACAGAAAGCTCTTCTTTGCGGATAGCTTCTTTCTGGGCTTCGGTTGCCTCTTTTAGAACAACGCGGGCTTTTTCAACAGTCTTTGAAGAAATGCCAAGCTGCTTACCGATAATTTCACTGGCTTTTCCTTTTTCTTCGCCAGCATTACCTTTGCCTTTTTCAAAATTGAAGTTAGCTACGGCCTGGAGCAGAGCTTCCCCCGAAAGGTTCCTGCGATCCGTCTGTTCACGGATTGCATACTTCTTTGCTTCTTCCAGAGTTTCAAAATGATGAATGATACATGGTACAGATGTAAGTCCTGCTTTCATTGCACAATGGCGACGGGTGTGTCCGTCAACAAGGATATACTTTCCTTCATATGCCCATATGTGCAATTCGTGCCCAGGCTTAAATCCTTCCGTTTTCATAGATTCTGTCATTGCTGATACAACAGAATCATCCATAGTCAGAAGTTTCTCAAATTCAGGAATCAAAGTAATATCTTTGATTTTAAGAGATTTTTTCTGCTCTGCTTTATGAATGTTCTCAATCTTATTTTTGATTGAGTTAGTAATTAGATTAAAAGTCATATTGTCTCCTATTAGTGCAGAAATATTTTGTTCGGCCGGCCACAAAAGATTTCTGCATAAAAATAATTACAAAGTTATATCTCGTTTATTGGGTCTATAACTTTCCCCTGTAAATTCCAGATAAATGCAAGTTTCTTGAAACCTATCAAAGATTGCCTCTCCAAAGAATTTCAATAATTCCTTTTTATTTAGGTTTGAAATTAAGACAGTTGGAAGACGATTATTGTATCTATTACGAATAATGTAGGATAAATATCCTTTTTCCTTGATTACATCCATACTTCTTCCAATTTCATCAATTACAAGTAATTTGTAAGTTGAAAATCTTGAAAGAATTTCAAGTTTGTTTTCAGAAGACTTAAAGTTATCTCCTGAATCAACTTGAAGAAGAAGCGTATCTGCATCTATCATTTTTCCACCTAAAGAATTAATGATTCCGGCTCCTAAATGAGATTTCCCTGTTCCACATCTTCCTGTGAGAATTAAGGTACTATGATTCTCATCATTAGCTACGAAAGACAAAATCTTTTCGTAGTTCATTTTTTCTTCTTCTGTTCTAGGATGATATGTTGTTAATGAATCATTCCAAAGAAAACGGGGAACACCACTTTCTTTAGAACGATAATAACTAAGCCGTTTACGAACAATCTCAAGTTTTTTTTCTTCTTCAAGTTTTCGCAGCATAGCCTCTTTTTCTGGGGAATATTCAAGAGGAAGCCTTTCAAGAATGTCGAAAAAATCGGAAGTTTTTATATCGTGTTCCATAATTCAAATCTCCTAAAAAAGACACTTTTCTAATTCTGTTTCTGAAATAATGTCTACTGAAGTTAATTCAGTTAGAGGGATACCTTTTATTAACCTCGTATTATTATTTCTTGTAATATTCTCTGTGTATTTTTTTTCATGGGATAATTGCATATTTTTTTCATAGGTAGCAAGCATTTTTTTTCTTTCTTTAGCAAAAAAGATTGCTAGTTCTGGATGTGCTGTGTTAGGTTTGATATGTCGAATTACCTTATTTCCATCATCAGTCTTAAAGTGCTTGATTGTTACTAATTCAAGTTGTTTAAGATTTCTTATCCAAGTATTTATGGTTCGAATTTTAACTCCGTAAATTCGAGCAAAGAAATCGTTTGTTGAAAAGCAATAACCTTTCTTTAAGGCAAGAACAGAAATGTCACTCCATAAAAGTTTTGCTCCTGGAATTATTTTGGGATTCAACCGAATACAAGCGGGAAGGATAGTGTAATAACTTGGCAATGTAGTATTATCTTTCGTGTTCATAATTACTCTCCTGCTTTTTATTCTTGGAATGCACAACATTTCGTCTTTTGCAAGTACTTATTTCGTAATATTGAATAATCCCATCATGATAGGTTAATCGAATATCACAAGTTCCGAATCGAATTTTTTCATTATTAATGTCTTTCAAAAGCTGAATTAAGAAATCTTCATTCATTTCGTTCCTCCGAATACTGTGGTTCTACAGGTGGAAATGTAGTTTTCTAAATCCTTCCGGTGTACGAGCACACGCTTGTGTACTATCGTGCGCGGTAATTCCGAGTACGAGATAAGAGAATCAAGTGTAGACAGACCTATTCCTAATATCTGAGCTGTCTCTTGGCGCGAAAAGAGAGTCTTATCTGGCCATTCAGTTATTTCAAATGTTGGTTGTTTCATTTTTCTGAAACTCCTTTCGAGTTCCAGTATCGCGAATATGGAACTCAGATAGTTCGAACTAGCTCTATAAAGGAGTAACACTCCTTTGCTGCAACTATCTGAGATTATATGAGAGGCTCTAAAATAAAAACATTTATATAATTTTTAAAATATAAGTTTTATAAAGTTATTTTTTTTATGTTTAATGATAATTTCATAGATTCAGTTTGTATTTTTTGAGAAAAAGCTTTCAATTCTTTTCCTTTTTTATCTGGATTATATTCTCGTGCATATTGAGAAATATTTTTTTCTTTTGGGATTTTGAATAACTCATGAAGTAAAGATATACTATTTCTATTATTCGAACTAAGAGTTTTTAGATATGTTATGAATAGAGGAAAATCAATTTGAGGGTTTAATTCAAAATTTTCAGATAAAAAGAATCCATCGTTTACAGGCAATTTTTTAAGTACAATAAAAAAGTTTTCAGGAGCTTTATTATACTTTTTAAAGAACTCTTTTTGCTTTTTTTCTATAGGCATATCGGAATATTTTGATTTTGGCTCTTCAAGGTTTTCCAATAAGTAGCCAAACTCTTCTTCAAGATTTGAAAGACAATCCCTGTAATTAATTCCATATCTTAGTTTTAAAGAAAGGTTCTTATGAGGGTTAATAAATGATTGTTCAATTTTACGATAAATAAAAAACGTCACTAGCCCTATAAGCGGAATTATCGAATAAACAATTTTATTAGGAAGAAGATTTTGATTATCAGGAGATTTATATTTCCAAACCGGAAATAATAATAAAGTAAAAATAATAAAAGTCAAAATACCAACGCATTTCAGTAAATATGAAATTCCATAAGTCACATTTGGTGTAATATTTGTACAGGCAGAAAAGGTATCATAGAAATTTGATATATCTTTTTGTTCTGTTTTAGAAGTATCATTTTTTAGAAGTTTTGAAATTATTGTTTTACAGGTAACATTATTTTCATAAAGAAAAGTTGCTTTTTCAGTATCTGTTTTTATACTTTCAAGAATGATTTCCTCAAAGAAATTAATATATTCTGAAAAAGGTCGATAGATGGCACTGTCAAAAGCATCTAGATTCTTGATTTTCAATCTACACATAGTCATTATCATTGTATATCTATTTATATGCTTCATTTTATCCGGCAAGTCTTTCCATGCGTCATATTTCCACGATAATGCCATTGTAAACTCCTATTCTGTTATTCCTTTACTAGCTAATTCTTTAATTTATAATTTGCATACTTTCCTTTTTGATTAGGAACAAGTTTTCCTTCTGCCAATAATTTTTTTATTTGCAAATAAGCTTGTACATCCGTTATTTTAAGTAATTCTGCTACATCTTCTTTTGTAATAACTCCGTCTTGCTGCTTTGCAAGCTTAATTATAAGTTCTGGGTAACGAACTGCATCTATATCGGTTTGTCGTACATACTTTGCACTTTCATTATTTTGTTTATAGACTTTTGCACTTAAAATGTAAGAACGATTAGGTCCATGACCAATAGCTTCTACTAAACCTGCTTCAACCAGATTCTCAATAGTAGAACTTGTCCGAGACTTATTAAGATGTATAACTTCACTTAAGCGTTCAATGGTAACACGGCGTTCATTTCGAATTGTAGAAAGTATCATCAATGCATTTATAGAGAGTGGCTGATTACGTCTATTCTGTTCATCTGCAAGCATTTTCGTAAACTGCATATCTGGATTTGCTCGTGGTACAAAAAGCTTAACTATAGATGATGTGCTTTCTGAATAATCAGGCCAAGGACGGCCATATAGAATAGAACCTTCGTAAATCCTATCAATACCACGACCAGTTTTTTCTGCTAAGCCGACTCTTTTTAATACATCAGAAAGACATGGATTTCGTCCATGAGGTTCAACAAAAATAAGATTGTCTGAATTTACACCTTCTATAAATCCCCCCTGACTTGAAATGGTCATTCCCTCATCATCAATCAGAACACGGACTTGTCCAAGTTGTGTGTAATCTCTATGTCCAAATGCATTTAACAAGCCTTCGCGGAAAGTTGCTGAAGTGAACTCTGGAACAGGAATTCTAAAAAGGCCATACTCCATTTCTTTTTCTGGGTTCCACGCCTGAAAGTAAGTAGAAAACTTTTCAAATATTTTTCCTAATGGTTCGTTTGAAGATTCGTTTATTTTTACATTTGTTCCAGATAACACTTGAAATGATGCCCGATATGTTGGCATTAGATGTTTTAAACTTTCTGTTTTTCCAAGGAAAAGCAAACCTGTTACAGTTGGAATTATTTTTCCATTTTCTTCTACGATAAAATGCAATGCTTTGTAAAAATCTTCCTGACTTAATTCAAGCAATGATTTATCACTCCCAATACTGTTTTTAATAATACTTCTTAGGCGTTCAAATTCTAGAATATCTAAATCGTCTTCTGTTGCACCTTCAAGAGGTTGTGCAGAAAAATCTAATAGACTCAATTCAGACAAGCGACTTGGAATTTCATAAGGGAACAAAGGGACTGCTTCTGGAGATCCGTCGAATTTCAATCTACGGCGTAAGGTTTTTCCGCTGGAAGTTGCTGTAACTGTTCTTGCCTTAGGAACTTCAATGCGTAAGACATCATTTTTGTTTTCAGTTATGATTTCAGCTCTTGTTGAAACTGATGGCATTGTACTATTAGCAATTAAGGCCATTACCCCAATAGCATCTTTATGCTGCTTTGTAAGACCTGTTATTTCACCATCATCTTCAACACCAACATAGAGAATGCCCCCTTCTGCATTTGTCATTCCAACAATGGAATCTATTAACTCTGAATCTGGTAATCCATTCTTTTCTTTCTTATCTGATTTGAACTCAGTAAAAAGATCTTCTTTTTCAGGTATTGTTCTCATATAAAATTCCTTTTAATTCAATTATAACTCATTTTAACTCAACATGTCGAGTTAAAATTCAATTCTAACTCAACATTCGAGTTAGAATTGAATTAAAATTAAGTTAGAATTAAGTCTAAGCACTTTCCTTATTCAATTCTTCAAGTTTCTGATTCAGCATGTTAATTGTTTCTTCGTCTTCTTCCTGATCAATAAAAACTTTTTTCATAACATTGCGAGCCAGATCAACAACTTTATCATCTTCCAGGTGTGCAGCATAATGATTGAGCATGGTTTCGGTTTTATGACCGGAGAGTGCCATGATGTATCGCTTGTCCTGAACATAATCCAACATTCTTGAACAGAAGAAATGTCTCCACGAGTGGAAGCAGATATCATCAGGATTTTCATAGCCAATATCTTTCAAAGCACGTTTCAAGTATTTGTTGAACTGTTTGCTATCCATAGGTTTTTCTGGAACCGTGCTGAAGAAAATGAAGCCGTTATCATGAGGATTAAAATCTGCAAGCATTTTGAGTTTCAAATAAAGCTGATGAGAAATAGGAATTGGTACAGAACGTTCTTCGCCATTTTTACAGCATTTCAGACCGTCATATTTTGACCAGCTGCGGCGTACAAAAATTTCATCTTCTCCTAAATCATCAACAGTAAGTGCCTGGATTTCTCCGGCTCGCATTCCTGTGTGCATAGCTAGTTCATTTGCAATCTTTGCTTCGTCGTTATCCCAATCAAGTTCCATAAGTTTCGTTGCTGTTTCCATATCAACAATCTTTCTTTCTTTGCTGATGTTAGAACACTTGATGATTCCATCAAAACAATTATTCTGAGTGAGTTCATTGTAGTATGCCCATTTAAGAGGAATTGTGATTGTCTCGATAATTGAGTTTACAGTTTTAGGAGCAAGCTTCTGAGCTTCATCACTTGAGAAAAATGCATCTACATCTTTACGCGTAATTTCTGCAACACATTTTCCAGTCAAACGAGGAATCCAATAAAGACGTGTTCTGCTCAAAAGGGTGGAGCAATATTGTCGATGTATAGATTGTTTCTTACCAAGTTTTTCTCTGACATAAGGAGACTTGTCATAATCCCAGAAGTTCTCAAGGAAGTCTTCAATAGGGATGCTGCCTTTGGAAGATTTTGGAACAGCAGAGTAGAGATAGTTTCTTTCTGTGAGAATTTTGATGATTGTGTTAATATCATCTGAATCAAAATCCGCAGTTCGCAAATCATTGAACAATCTGATTTTGTCGATGCTCTGAACCTTGTTGTCTTTTGAATTGACTCGAACAGGAATGTTCCCTGTGACAATCCATTGCATAACTGTTCGTTCTGCTTCTGCACGGTTTCTGCAACCAGTTGATTTGTTGTTGGAAAGACTTCCATCTGCAAGACGGATTTGAGCGTAATAAATACCGGTATGAGCTTTAAAAATTAAATAGGGCTTAGCCATAATCACCTCACTAAGACCGTAAACTACTTTACTTAAAGTGTTTACTTAAATTAGTAATTTGATTCACGCTAAGCCCTACTTGATTGGGTTTAGTAGTGTGCTAAATCCTTATAACATAAGCATTTAGCAAGTTAGCGAGGGTAGGACTCGAACCTACGGCCTCCGGGTTATGAGCCCGACGAGCTGCCAACTGCTCTACCTCGCGTCGTGTTGGGAAATATTATAGGAAATATTTAATGTTGTCAATAGTCTTGGGGGTGAAAAACTGATTTTTTTTTAAGCAGAGGATTCTTCGGTTACTGATGAATATTTAAGGCGGCATTCGGCTATGGCTAATAAAATGGCGGCTATGGCGAACCAGCGTAAGGCATTTTGGAAGCCGGCGAAGAAGTCGTATACGCCGTGGATGAAAACGGCAGAAAGAAGGCATGAAATAACTGTGCGTTTGTTTCTTATGCTGTAAATGAAAAGTCCGCACAAGCCGGTGCAGGTCATGTGAATTATATCGGAACTAAAAATACGGGCAAAAATCTGACCGTAAAGCAGGGTGGCGTTTCGGTTGTTTGCCATCTGCAGGTGGTCTAAATAATAAACTATTGATTCAAAGCAGCCCAAAGCAAGACCCATGGTAAAGGCGAGGAGCAGGAACTCTAAAGCAGATTTATCTTTTTTGGGAAGTGGCAGTACAAAAACACATTTTAAGATTTCTTCTACAAGTCCGTAAAGAAAAAGTGATTTTAATATTTCGCGCAGGATAGGCATTGAAGTAAGGATGTTGAGTGACGGTAAGAAAAACTGAATTACCGAAATTGGAATAACGGCGGCAAGACCAAGCAAGATTGCAATTGAAAGGTGGCCGGCGTTTACCTTGAGGGCGATGGTGAAAATGAAAAATCCCGTAATCAGCGGTATAAAACACAAAATGATTGGTAAGATGATACTTAAAAACATATAAATAGAATATCGTATTTTTTGAATAGATGCTATAATTAAAATATGCTTTCAAGTTTATCTTTTATTATCATTTTGTGTTTCATCCTCATATCCTCTGTGTTGTTGAGTGTATATGATATTAGAAATTTTAGTGTGCCTTTGTGGGCTTTGATTTTGGGGACGGTTGGGTTTCTTGTTTTAAGAATAATCTTTTATATAAATACTGTTTATCTTTACTTAATTTCTGCCGCAATTCTTACCATGCTTTATTTTATTATAAAACTAATCACACACGGTAAACTTGGTACGGGCGATATTTTGTTTGGTTTATTCCAGGGGCTTGGATTCAGACCGCAGTTTATCTGGATTTGTCTTGCTGTTGAAGCGGTGATAGGGTTGATTTTCTTTTTAATCTGCCATTACCGCAAGGGCAATAGTTCCAATGCAAAAAAAATGCCCTTCATACCGTTTATGGCATGCGGGCTTTTAGTTTCATTTTTGATTGATTGTTTTTGTTAGAACTATTCGTTATTCTTGCAGTTTCCTTCGGGACAATCGCCGGTTCCACCGCAACCACCGCAGCCTTCGTTACCGCATCCACCACCGCAACCTCCGCAGCCACCGCCACAACCTGATTCTAACTGTGCAAGTTCTTCTTCGGTAGTGTCGCGAACTTCTACAACTTCAATATCAAAGTTCAAAACCTTTCCGGCCATTTCGTGATTGCCGTCAATTTTAACTTTGTCACCGTTTACTTCTATTACAGTTACAATTGTAGGTCCGGCTGGAGTCATAACCTGAAACTGCATTCCAACTTCAATTTCTGCATCTGTTTCAAAGCGGTCTTTTGTAAGCTCCGCAACAAGGCGTTCGTCTCTTTCGCCATAACCATCTTTTGGCTGGATTGTACAAGAAAATTTATCACCAGGAGCTTTGCCTTCAAGCTGTGCTTCAAGACCAGGAATTAAATATCCTCTTCCGTGAACATAACCAAGCGGCTCTGTTCCTGCAGAAGAATCAAGTTCAACTCCGTTGGTATCTTTAAGTGTATAATGAAAGGCAGCAAATTTGTCTTTTGTAATTGTCATTTAGAATCCCATCTCGTCAAGATTTTTTGCGTTGTCCTGAACTACTTCAAGAATCTCAGGACAGGCATCTTTTAAATATCGTTCAATTCCCATTTTAAGGGTCATAAGTGCCATTGGGCAGCTTCCACATGCACCTGTAAGATTCAAGTGAACGCGTTTTTCATCATCAATGCACACAAATTCCATATCGCCGCCATCGGCCTGGAGCTGTGGTCTGAACATTTCAAGTGCTTCTTTTACTGTTGCTTCTAAATTTTCCATAAGGGTCCTCCATTTAATAGGTTGCTTCGCTTCGCTCGCAATGACACTAGTTATCTAATTCATCCAACTTTCTGTTCAATTCTATTATGCGAGTATGCAGATAATGGTCAACAGTTGATTTCTCTAAAATACCAAGAGTATCACCGTCTGTATCTACAATAGGCATTGCATCAATATCGTTTTCTTCAAAAAGCTGGTAGGCATCGGGCAGGGTAGTAGAAGGCTTTACCGTAATTGTTACCGGATCCATAATATCCATTGCAAGCATGCTTTCGGCAAAGTCGCCAATCTGCATAACTTCTTTTAAATGCTCAAGACTGATTACACCAATAAGCTTTCCCTGATGATTTTTTACAGCGTAGTTAAGATTCTGGTTCCTGCTGAACGAATTGAGGATTGTAAACAGGCTGTCGTTTTCGTTTACAATTGCAGGAGAATCGTAATTACACACTTTTTCCTTGCCCCACATAACATCAGTAACACGCGAGTTCTTTTTAATATCATCAACTGTAACATTAAGTCCGCATTCACCAGCCTTTGTAACTCCGATTTTTACAAATACAGGTCCTGCAAGCTGAACAATAAAGGTTGTTGCTGTAATAATCAAAAGAATCTGTGGCCCGATTGAATCTGCAAAGTCGTTGCCCGCCGCAATAGAAAGACCAATTGCAACACCAGCCTGACTGAGCAAACAATAAGGCAGATATTTCTGAACAGTCTTAGGTGCTTTTGTAAGCCAGGCACCAAAGCTTGAACCAATTGATTTTCCGAGTGTTCGGCCAAGTACATAAAGAATTGCAATGAGCCCAAGGAACGGTGTAATAATCCAGATATTTAGTTTGGCGCCAACAAGTACAAAGAACAAAACGTAAATTGGCGGAGTGTATTTGTCTACAAGCGGAAAAACTCCCTTTGTTTTTGCAGGTGCAAAGTTTACCATTACAAAGCCAAGACTCATTGCTGCAAGAATGTTATCAAAATTAAAGGTTTCGCAAACTCCTGTACAAAGGAAAAGACAGCCAAGTGCAAAGGTCAGAATTCTTGCTTCCTTGTTCAAAAGTCTTCGGGTAATAAAACTAAGCAAAAATCCGAATGCACCACCAATCAAGAGAGAGCCAAAAATGTCTCGGAAGATGTTGAGTAACTGCGGTAAAAATCCCAGAGCGTTTCCACCAATTATTGGAGTAACGATTGTAGATGCAATTGTGTACAGAATAAGTGCAACAGCATCATCCATGGCAACAATTCCGTAAACTGTTGTAGTGAGCGGGCCGCGGGTTCTATATTCTGCAAGAACATCGGTTGTAGCGGCAGGTGCTGTTGCAGAACAGATTGCACCAAGAATGAGACCAAGAGAAACTGCATGTGTAATGTCTTTTGTAAAGAGCCATACAACAAGTGTTACAACTCCACCAACAACTATAGCCGGAGTAATTGCTTCGAACAAAAGAATGCTTATAAACTGCTTGCCGTATTTTTTTATTACATTAAGCTTAAGCTCGCCGCCAATTAAAAATCCTATGAGAGAAAGGGCAACGGTACTTATTGGGTCCAGAGCCGCAATTACATTTGGTTCAAGAATATGAAAGCCAGAAGAACCAATTATAATTCCCATTACAATGTAGCCTACAACCTGCGGGATTTTTAATTTTTGAAAAAGCCATCCGCCAAGTGCGCCAACAAAAAGAATGAGACCTAAAAGCAGAACAAGCTGGGTTGCCTGAATTTTTGTAAAATGAAATATTGCCGGTAATAAATTCGCTAATGGGTCGTCCATAATT
>JAFZXA010000041.1 GCA_017617115.1 Treponema sp. | reverse complement strand
GGAAAAATCCTACCGCGACCTTATGCAAAAGCTCATCAAGATGCTGCCCGATACAATAACCGTAGACTCTGCCCTTATAAACAACGAAGTCCATTTTATTTCGGACCCAATCACAACAATGGAAGACGGAGTTTTTGAAGCCGTGCTCAAAGCAACAAAGCTGCACCAGACACTTAAACTTGAATACAAAACTGCAAAAGATTCTGAATACCAGGAGCGCCTGTTTGATCCCTATCATATGATTTGCCAGAAAGGAAGCTGGTACCTGCTCGGATATTCGCATTCGTCCCAGGCAATTCGTTTGTGGGCCATGCCTCGCATCAAAAACTGCAAGATTACAAAAGACAAATTTTCCATTCCAAAAGATTTTAAACTAGAAGACCACATTGATGTTCAGATGGGCGCCTGGGGCTTTACCGGCGACAAAGTCAAAGTTGAAATTGAATTTGTAAAGGGCCTTAAAACTTATGTAATGGAACGCACCTGGCACAAGGGTCAGAAAATCCGCGAAAACCCCGACGGCTCAGTTTATCTTTCTTTTGAAACAAATCAGCTTGGTCAGGCAGCGGCGTGGATTTTATCTTTTGGTGGCGGTGCCCGGGCGCTCAATCCTCCCGAACTTATTGAAGATATCAAACGCTCAGCCAAAGCGATTCTTGCGGGATGCAAAACCAGTCATCCTATAATTTAGATATTTCTTCCACATATTTACCATTCTCAAAAATCTCTGTAAAATTAAGAGATTTTAGAATTTATTAGGAAAAAAAATGAAACAACTGATGTTAGGAAACGCGGCTGCTGCACGTGGACTTTTTGAAGGTGGCTGCGAATTTATTTCGAGTTATCCGGGAACTCCTAGTACAGAAATTACAGAGGAAGCTGCCCGCTTTAAGGAAATTTATTGTGAATGGGCGCCGAATGAAAAGGTTGCCCTTGAATCTGCTTTTGGTGCGTGTCTTGCAGGACGTCGTGCCTTTTGCGGAATGAAGCATGTTGGCTTAAACGTTGCTGCCGACCCTCTTTATACAATGAGCTACACCGGTGTAAATGCAGGTCTTGTAATTGGTGTTGCCGATGATCCTGCAATGCATTCTTCTCAGAACGAACAGGACAGCCGTCATCACGCAATTGCTTCTAAGGTACCAATGCTTGAACCAGCCGATGCCGACGAAGCCCGCGAGTTTGCAAAGCTTGCTTTTGAAATCAGTGAAAAATTTGACACTCCTGTTTTGTATAAAATGTGTACAAGAATTGCCCACAGCCAGAGCATTACAGAACCAGCTGAACGCGTTGCAGTTGAACACAAGCCATACGCAAAGGATATTACAAAATATGTAATGGCTCCTGCAAATGCAATCAAGCGACATCCTTTTGTTGAACAGAGAATGAAGGATCTGGAGAAGTGGTCAGAGACTTCTGGCGTAAATAGGATTGAAACAGCTTCTGCGGTGATTGACAAAAGCTCTGCGGTGATTGAGCCTGTCGAAATCACCCTTAAAAATGCAATTTCTAATGAGGTGGTTTCGACAAGCTCAACCACCACAACCGGCATCATCACCTCTTCAACCTCTTATCAATATGTAAAAGAAGTTCTTGGCGACAGTGTGAATATCTTAAAGCTTGGAATGGTAAATCCGCTGCCGGCAAACATGATCCGCAAGTTTGCACAAGGTCTTGAAAAACTCATCATCGTTGAAGAGCTTGATCCTGTTATCGAAACTTTTGTTCGTGGACTTGGACTTCCGTCAAATATCGAAATCCACGGAAAAGACATGTTCCCAATCTGCGGAGAATTCAGTCAGAATCTTGTTGCAGCTGCCTTTGGTAAAGAAGTTCAACAGGGCAAAAAACTTGATGCTGCAATTCCGGTACGCCCGCCGATTATGTGTGCAGGCTGCCCTCACCGCGGAATGTTCTATGCTTTGAACAAGCTTAAGGTTACAGTTTTTGGTGATATCGGCTGTTATACTTTGGGCTCTGTTGCTCCTTTGTCGGCTATGGATGTTACTCTTTGTATGGGTGCTTCCTTCTCTGGCCTTCACGGATGGAACAAGGCTGGCGGCGCAGAAAACGAAAAGAAATCTGTTGCTGTTATCGGTGACTCAACCTTTATGCATTCGGGAATGACTGGTCTTGCAAGCATTGCCTACAATCAGTCTAATTCAACAGTAATTGTTCTTGATAACTCAATCACAGGTATGACAGGCCATCAGCAGAATCCTACAACAGGAAAGAACTTGTATGGTGAACCAGCAGGCCGCGTAGACCTGGAAGCACTTGCCCGTGCCATGGGAATTAATCGTGTTCGTGTAGTTGATCCATATAACATTGCAGATTGCGAAGCTGCTGTAAAAGAAGAACTTGAAGTTGAAGAACCAAGCCTGATTATAAGCCGCAGACCTTGTGCACTTTTGAAGGAAGTAAAACCTTTGCCACCGCTTAAAGTTGACACTGAAAAATGTAAGGGCTGCAAGATGTGTATGAAGATTGGCTGCCCTGCCATTGCAATGAAAGACGGCAAAGCAAAAGTTGACGTTACCTTGTGTGTAGGCTGCGGAGTTTGCAGCCAGATGTGTAAGTTTGGAGCGCTCGGAGAATAACTATGGTTAAGAATATAATGATTGTTGGAGTTGGCGGCCAGGGTGCGCTGCTTGCTTCTAAAACACTTGGACAGGTTCTGCTTGATGCAGGCTACGATGTAAAGGTTAGCGAAGTTCACGGAATGAGCCAGCGCGGAGGTTCTGTTGTAACTTATGTACGCTACGGCGATAAGGTTTACTCCCCTATTGTAGATAAGGGCCAGGCCGATTTTATAGTTTCATTTGAACTTCTCGAAGCAGCCCGCTACACAGAATACTTAAGCCCAACAGGACAGATTGTCGTAAACACCCAGAAGATTGACCCTATGCCTGTTATTACCGGAGCCGCAGAATATCCGGAAGATTTAGTTGGAACAATGACAGCCGCAGGTCTTAAGGTAGATGCTCTTGATTGTCTTACTCTGGCAGAACAGGCCGGAACTGCAAAATCTGTAAACATTGTTTTGATGGGACGACTCAGCCGCTACATGGACTTTCCCGAAGAAGCATGGCTGGCCGCAATAGAAAAACTGGTTAAGCCACAGTTTCTGGAAATGAATAAAAAGGCCTTTAAGCTGGGACGCGGGGAATAGATTATTCCAAAATTATAAGATATTCTGCAGATTTAGTTCCAGAAGCAGATGATGTTGTAGCAACTATATCACTGTGATAATCAACAGTAACTGTATCACCTGCGCTAACTTGTTTAGAATATGAAGTGGACCCCGAAGCAATAGAAGCTGCATCAACTTTGAAAAGCCCCGCACCTTGCAGGAATGTTATTTTCAATGTGCCGTCTTCTTTTACAACAAATTTATCAGTTCCTGTAACCCTAGTCGTTGATGCCAGATATTCATTTTGATATCCTTTTCCTTTATACAAATCACAAGATGTTTTGGATCCAACAGAATGATACTGTATAGAAAAATTCTTAGTTATCTTTTTTGTTACAACTTCTTTTTTTCCCATTGCAGCCTTTTTTATTTTGCAAAGAAACTTTATTTCTCCTGAATAAAAATCAGATGGAATTACCATATCAAACTCATAATTTGTAACTGTAGTATCTGAATTATTGAATGGTGATTGTTGTGTAGGTTCAGATCCATCAAAGGTCCACCAGCATTCAGCACCACGAACCATCACATTACTGTTATCACTTGTTACTTCAACATGAACTCTATCATTGCCGGAGCCGTACTGCAGCTCACCAATTTTAATATCAAAATTTACAGCTCCAGGGGAACAACTTGCAAACAAAACAAGTGCACAAGCTATTCCCAAAATCATTTCGAATGTTTTTTTCATAATCTTTTTCCTCTCTGCCTTTATTCTACCACCAGTTTCTTCAAATCGCCATAAAAATCAGGGTACACTTTTTCTGTAAATACAGGTTTGCCGTTCAAATCCAAAAAGCAGTGCGTACTGGTACCAGTAAAAACAACTTCGCCGGCACAGGTGAACTCGTAGGCAAGAGTGAGCTTCAATGCCGAAAGTTTTGCTACCTTTACAACACATTCAATTTTATCTGCAAACTTTGTTGATTTTTTGAAGGTACACTCAATCGAAAGCACCGGTGAAACAAGGCCTTTTGCTTCAAGCTTATCAAAGCTCCAGCCTATCTGGTCCAGAAAATCAACGCGGGCTTCTTCCATAAAGCGCACGTAATTTGAATGATGGGTAATTCCCATTTTGTCTGTTTCGTAATAATTAACTTTGTGAATATATGGTTTCATATTTGACATTATTAAAGGGATTTGTCATTTTTGTCAATGCATAGATTTTTATCTCATAATGTTGTATTTATATAACATGACCACAAAACAAAAGGTATTCGAACTGCTTTCAAAAAATACTGGCTCTTATGTTTCGGGCGAAAAGCTTGCACAGGAATGTGGTGTGAGTCGTGCTGCAATATGGAAGGCAGTGAAGGCAATTCGTGATGAAGGTTTTGTGGTTGAAGGAACTAACAATAACGGGTACACGCTTTCTGCTAATTCCGGGGCTGATGTTTTGTCACAGGCAGTGCTTGAATATGAGCTGGCACAGGCTTTTCCTGATTTTGCGCACAGTCACATTGAAGGTTTTGAAACAATTGATTCCACCAACACATACGCAAAAAAACTTGCAGCGCAGGATCCCATCAAATATCATCAGGCCATCATAGCAGCAGAAACTCAGACAGCAGGACGCGGTCGCATTGGACGAACTTTTGAATCTCCGGCGGGAACAGGTGTTTATCTTTCGCTCATCATCACACCAAAAGGCGGAATTACCCAACCAGCAGTTATTACGGCTTCGGCAGCAGTTGCTGTTTGTAGGGCTATAAAAAAGCTTTACGGGGTTCAGCCTGCAATAAAATGGATAAATGATATTTATGTTCAGAATGAAGGCGTGCTTAAAAAGGCTGTTGGCATTCTTACCGAAGGAATTACTAATTTTGAAACAGGCCTTATTGAGTCTGCGGTTATTGGAATTGGCGTAAATATAAAACCTTCGGCTTCCATTAACAAAAGTCCGGTAAAGGATATTTTGGGATATTTGACAAAAGCGCCGAAAATTGATGACAATCCGCAATCCGACACGCCCCCTTCCCGCGCCCACTTTATTGCCCAAATCGCAGGTGAAGTTTTTAAGATTCTTGATGAGCCGCTGGCAGATATAATTTGCGAATACAAAAGCCTGATGTTTATGTTGGGTGAGCCTCTTGTGGTTCATCCTCTGATTGGGGACGAAAAAACCGCCTATACCGCAAAGGCAATTGATATTGATGAAAACGCAGGACTTGTTGTTGAGCTGGCGGATGGTACCACAAAGGTGCTGAGTTCTGGGGAAGTAACGCTTCATCCACGCGGTCCCTGAGCCTGTCGAAGGGTCGAAAAAAAATTTATAATTTTTTTAAAAACCTATTTACAAATGTTTCTTTATATAGTAATATGTAGCATATGTTAAGAACTACAGGCTTGCTTAAGAGCCGTCACTTTGTCTTTACATTCTTTTTCGCCTAAGGGCGAACTTCTCATTTCTTTTTGTGCAATGCGCACCAGGTGCCGTGCACGGTAACTAAATCAATTGCAAATTAAAATTAAACCACCTCTCAGGAGAAATCTATGAATTTAAAATACTATCAAAAAGAATATGAATGCATGCCGCTGGACGAACTTAAAAAGCTTCAGGGCAAACGGCTGGCTGAAAATTTCCGCCATGTATATGAAAATGTTGAATATTACCGCAAGCGCTGCCAGGAAGCAGGCGTTACACCAGACGACATCAAAGGTCTTGAAGACCTTGATAAAATTCCATTCACCTGCAAGGATGACCTTCGCCAGACCTATCCGTACGGACTTTTCGCAGTTCCTATGAGCAAGGTTGTGCGTATCCATGCTTCATCTGGTACTACTGGAAAACAGATTGTCGTTGGCTACACAAAAGAAGACCTGGACATCTGGGACGACTGTACTGCCCGCCAGCTTGTAGCAATTGGTGCCGACGAAAACGACATTGTTCAGGGTGCATACGGCTACGGACTTTTCACCGGGGGCTTTGGTCTTCACGGTGGAGCAACAAAGCTTGGCTGCGAAGTTATCCCTATTTCAAGCGGAAACACACAACGCCAGATAACCTTCATGCAGGATCTTAAATCTACAGTACTCTGTTGTACACCTTCTTATGCAGCATACCTTGGAGAAACACTCAAGGACATGGGCTTATCACCGGCAGACATTCACCTTAAAGCAGGAATCTTTGGAGCAGAACCATGGACCGAAGAAATGCGCCGCGACATTGAAAAGTCCCTTGGAATCAAAGCATACGACATCTATGGTCTTACAGAAGTTATGGGCCCTGGTGTTGCCTACGAATGCCAGGAACAGAAAGGCATGCACGTAAACGAAGACCACTTCATCATCGAAACAATCGACCCTGAAACAGGCAAACGCCTTCCTGATGGAGAAAAAGGTGAACTTGTATTCACTGCAATTACAAAAAAGGCCTTCCCTCTTATGCGCTTCCGCACAAAGGATATCGGCGTATTGAACCGTGCTCCTTGCAGCTGTGGACGTACTTTTGTCCGCATGAGTAAGCCAATGGGACGTACAGACGACATGCTCATCATCCGTGGTGTAAACGTATTCCCAAGCCAGATCGAAGGCGTGCTTTTGCAGAACGGATATCCACCAAACTACGAAATCCATGTTGGCCGCGAAAACAATACCGATACGTTCGAAATTCTTGTTGAAATGGTACCGGAAAAGTTCAGCGACGTTGTTTCAGAAATCAGCAAGCAGGAAAAGCAGCTTGAGTCTGCACTCTTGTCTGTTCTTCAGATTAAGGCTAAAGTTAAACTGGTTGCACCAAAGAGCATTGCCCGCTCAGAAGGTAAAGCAAAACGCGTAATTGATACCCGCAAGTTGCATGATTAATTTAAGGAGAAAACTATGACAGTAAATCAAATATCTATTTTTTTGGAAAACAAACCGGAATCACTTTCTGAGCTTACAGATGTGTTAGCTAAGAATAATATCAATATGCGCGCCCTGAGCCTTGCCGACACAAGCGACTTTGGAATTGCACGCATTATAACAGATGACTGCGCAGCCGCTGAAGAAATCCTCAAGGCAAACGACTACATCGTAAAAACAACCGGTGTAATCGCTCTGGAAATCCCGGATGAAGCCGGCAGCCTGAACAAAATCTTAAAGCTT
>JAFZXA010000040.1 GCA_017617115.1 Treponema sp. | reverse complement strand
GGCAAGTATTCCTTCGTTGTCAGGAGCCTTGTCTGTGTCTAATGGACTTCCATAACATTCAAGCTGTTCAACAAAATTTTCATAATAATGTTTAATTGATTTTTCAAGCTCGGGCAGTCTTTCAAGTTCCTTAGTTACAAGTGCAAACATGCATGTTGCAGTAAGTGCCCAGCAGCTTCCAAGAGAATCATATTCAAGACCAATTCCATCTTTTTCGGAAAAACTAAATGGTTATTCACCGGCTCTGTTTCGTGCTCGTTCAAAGCTTGAAATAACAGTTTTTGCAAACAAAAGCCAGTTTTCATGAACAGTGCCATTTTCTTTTTCAAATTGATATGCATTTAAAAGATAATAAACAAACTGACCATCAAGATAAGCAGAATGACCTCCGTTATGCATTCCGTCATACCACCAGCCCCGGCAAGTCCATTTTCCTTTGTCAAAGCTTTCGTAGGGAAGTGAAGAATTTTTATTCATGGAATTATCTACAATGTTTTGAATACAAGCTAAGGCCTGTTCCCTCATTTTTTGATTGTTCAAAAGCTTAGCAGCCCTTAGCTGTGGATATGCAACTACAATTCCGTTAGTCCATGAAATTGAAGGAATTACATTGTAAGAAAATTTTTCTTTGCCAGTGGAATCAAAGCCGTCCTCGCGAACAAATCCCGAATAACATTTTTGAGCCGGCAGCCAGGCATAGTCACAAATTGCTAGAGACAAGTCTTTTATTGCATCCGCTACTGTTGAACATTTTCGTGGCGACTCGTGATAAGCTTCATAAACATTTTTTATTGCTTTATGAATTTCAATTGGAGAGGATGCAGCATAATCATAAACAAAAAATTCCTGTTCAATTTTTTGATGCGGTTTGAGAGTAAAATAATTACCCGAAGTCTGGCGTGGCAAAATCATATGCGACTGAACAAAAAGCCATGGTGCATTTTCATAACCAAAAGTATAGCCAACTGATTTGCGTTCGGCATTACAACAAAATCCTCCATACTGAATAAAATCTTTTTCGCTGTAATAAGGCCTTGTATGAAAGCCAAGTATTTTTGGTGAGTCGGATTTTATAAACATCAGGGAACATGGATGCGAAAGTCTGTCACTACGAACCATGTAAAATGATGAAAGCGGGCAGTCTGAATCAGAAGGCGCAGTTACAGAAGATCGAAGCCGTGGAAATTTGCAGTCAACCTTCCAGGGTTTGTCACCACAGTTTGTTCCATACATAAAGCCAGGGAGGTAAAAGGAAATGTCTTCCGGGCAAGCATAGGTGTGGTCCCCAAGCTCCAGCCTTATAATTCCTTCAAAAGTTTTTTCGGAGTTGTTCTGAATCGAAACTACCAATCGGTAGGGAGAATTGGCCGAGCCGTTGCCTTCGAGTTTCTTTTCGGAATATGAAAGACCATATGAATCTGGAGAATCGTACAAATCAGAGTTGTTTTTTACAAGTTCGTTGTACCGTTCTTTTGAAATTGCGGTCAGGTTAAAGTAATCAAGCATAATATGATTTTATCATAAGTTATGTGAAATTGTTAGGAAAAATATATTCAGGAAGTGGATGATTCTATACAACCAGAAGAGATGTGCGAGAAGAGATTTGCGGAATAAATAATTCCACAAATCAAAATAATTGTGTTATACTATAGTTATGAGAATTTATTTGGATAACTGTTGTTATAACAGACCATTTGATGACCAGACTCAAGACAGAATACACATTGAAAGCGAAGCAGTCCTTGCAATTCTTAAGGCTTGCGAAAATGGATTATTACAAATTCTTTCAAGTCCTGTTGTAAAATTGGAAATAGATAAATTCTCTAATGAAGACAAGCGAGAAAAAGTTCTTGCTTTATATTCTATTGCAAATCCTGATATTCCTTTTACCGAGGAAATCAAGAATAGAGCTGAGGATATTCGATCAAAATCGAGTATAAGGCTTATGGACAGTCTGCATGTTGCAACAGCAGAAGCAGGAAAAGTTGATGCAATGCTTACAACAGACGACAGATTAATAAAAGCTTGTGAAAAGCTTAGACTTGGAATAAAGGTAGTGAATCCTATAACCTTTTTATTGGAAATGTCAAAAGGAGATGAAAAATGAGTGCAGTTAAAGCAATTAATATAAATAATTTTCTTCAAATAAGAACACTTGGGCTTGATGCATTAAAAAATGCTCTTGGTGTTGTTGGCGCAACAAGATTTTTGCAACAATACGATACCGGATACGGTGATTATACAAAAGAAAAATATACCTTCGCCGAAGAAGAAGCCGAAAGTGTTTATGAACAGTTGAAAACATATTAGTTGTTGTTATATCTTTTTGTAATTGTCATTGTTGTTTTTCTAAGACTCTCGAAGGTTGTCTCGATAATCTGTGAATAATTGTTTTTGCAATTTTAAAATCTTCGGTTGATAAATGTCTTATATCATGAAGCAAGTCATTTGTTTCGTCATTCAAATCTTTTGAAATATCTTCTTTGCCGGTAACAAGTTTTTCTACACTTACATTAAGAGCTCTAGCAATTTTTACAGCATTTTCAGCATCGGGAAGCCTGTCTTTAGTTATCCAGGATTGCAGAGTGTTATAACTTATATCTATTGAAGCAGCCAGTTCTTTTTGTGACTTATCATTAAAATCTAATTCTTCTTTTACATTATTCCAAAACTGTAACATATTAACAGAATAATACAAATGGACATTTACTATTGATAAAACAATGCGAATGGATTTATAATAAGTTATAACAATCCAAATGGACTGTAATAACTGTGAGTAAAAGCCAAACGCATAACAATTCTGTTTTTCCCTTTTCAGAAGAAATACTTTCAATCCTTCTTCAAGATCATACAACAGAAAAAAACATTCTTTGGGCAACAAATGATTATGATCCTATAGACTCAAAATCACAAATACAAATCGCGCAAATTACAGGATTACATTCAGATAGAATAAAACCCCGTATCCAAAAACAAAAAGAAGAACAACAAAGCAGAACAAAAAATAAAGCAGAAGTTTTTACTCCAAGCTGGATCTGTAATGCACAGAATAATCTTGTTGATGAAATGTGGTTTGGTAAAAAAAATGTATTTAATAAAACAGATAAAAAAACTGGCGGAAAAAAATGGGTCTCAAAAAAAGATAAGATTCGTTTTTCAACAGATATAAAAACTAATCATACCTGGCAAGATTATGTAAAGCTAACACGTCTTGAAATAACTTGTGGAGAAGCTCCTTATCTTGTAAGTCGCTATGATACTGTCTCTGGTAAGCAAATAAAACTTTTTGACAGAATTGGATTGCTTGATAGAAAGATGCGCGTTATATGTGAAAATGTTACCACCAAAGCCGAGTATCTTCTGTGGTCAACTCTCGCATATCAAAATATTTATGGATTTGAATACCAAGGCGATAATCTTCTTTTAGCTCGAACTAATCTTCTTCTTACATTTTTTGATTATACAAAATTCTTCTTAAAACGAAATCCAACTGAAAAAGAGCAGCGGACAATTGCAGAAATCATCTCCTGGAATTTATGGCAGATGGATGGTTTAACTTTTTCAACTCCATTTTCTTCTAGTGATGATAATGACCAATTGAGTTTATTTGAAGAAATGAATGAAACAGAAAGTTTTCCTTGCAAAATTATGGATTGGAAAGAAAACAAAATCGTTCTATATAAATCTCTTTTGAAAAAACGAGGTGCATAATGGAAGATGAAAATCAAAGCCAAGGGACAACCTTTAAGAATACTTTTTCATACAAGCTCATTTATGTTTTTGCAATTGCAGATAATGCACACGAAGGAAGTGTTAAAATTGGAGATACAAAACTTGATACAGATTTAACACAAGATCGCTTACAGCCAAATTGTAGAGAATTAAATCAAGCTGCCATTACAAGAATAAATAGTTATACAAAAACAGCAGGTGTTACAGCAACACTTATTCATACAGAACTCGCAATTCGAACTATTCAAAAAAAGGATGGTAGTTGGAATACAGAAAGCTTCAGAGATTATGATGTTCATCGAGTACTTCTGAATTCTGGAATTAAAAAGAAAACCTTTGGTGGAGAAAGACTTGGAAATGAGTGGTTTTGTTGTGATTCTATAACAGCAATAAAAGCTATTACGGCCGTAAAACATGGTGATATTGCAATAGATACTCTAATTCCAATGGAAAAATTTATTCCAATAACTTTTAGACCAGAACAAAATGAAGCTATTGAAAAAACAATAAAACAATTCAGAAAATCGCCACGAATGCTCTGGAATGCAAAAATGAGATTTGGTAAAACCTTATCAGCTTTGGAAGTCATACATCGCATGAATTTTGAACGAACGGTTTTAATTACACATAGGCCAGTCGTTGATGATGGTTGGCATGAAGATTTTGAAAAGATATTTGCGAAGGAAGACAAATTTCGTTATGGTTCAAAAAAATCAGGAATTGAAATAACTGATCTTGAAAAGACATTCAAAAGAGATGGTAAACATTATATTTATTTTGCATCAATTCAGGATTTACGTGGTTCAAAAATTGTAGGCGGTAAGTTTGAAAAAAATGATGAAGTTTTTGATATTGATTGGGATTGTGTAATTATAGATGAGGCACATGAAGGTACAACAACAGAACTTGGAGATAAAGTAAAAGGTATTTTATTTAAACCGGAAAAAGGGACTAAACTTTTGGAGCTTTCGGGAACTCCTTTCAACATTCTTTCAAATTATGAAGATGATGATGACAGTGTATTCACATGGGATTATGTTATGGAGCAACAGGCAAAACAAAAGTGGGAAGAAACTCATTTTGGAGATTCTAATCCATATGCAGATTTGCCTGAAATGCGTATGTATACATATGATTTAGGAAAACTTATTAAAGGAGACTTTGTTGATGTTGGAGACAAAGCTTTTAATTTCACAGAGTTTTTCCGAACAAATGATGATGGTTCTTTCAAATATGAAAAGAGTGTAAATGATTTTCTAAACCTTCTTACAAAGCAAGATAACGAAAGCCTTTATCCATTCAGTTGCAAAAAATATATCAATCTTTTTCATCATACATTTTGGGTTGTACCAGGTGTTAAGGAGGCGCTGGCATTGCAACATTTACTTGAAAACCACCCGATATTTTGTAATTTCAATATTGTAAATGTTGCAGGTGATGGAGATCCTGAAGACCCTACTGGAGCAGCACTTGAAGCAGTTCGTAAAGCAATACGTGAGGCAGGTGATGATGGATATACAATTACATTAAGTTGTGGAAAACTTACAACTGGTGTAAGTGTAAAACAATGGACAGCAGTGTTTATGCTTTATGGTTCATATACAACAAAAGCCGCTGGATATTTACAAACAATTTTCCGTGTGCAGACTCCATGTAATGATTACGGTAAAGCTAAAACTCAGGCTTATGTTTTTGATTTTGCACCAGATAGAACACTAAGGATGGTTGCAGATGCTGTGACTCTAAACACAAAAGTGGGAAAAACAAAAGTCGATGATAAAATTCGTCTTGGTGAATTCTTAAACTTCTGTCCAGTTATTGGTATTGAAGGCAGCACAATGAAACCTTATAAAGTAAATAGCCTGCTTCAGCAATTAAAGGCTTCGTATGCAGAACGTGCTGTAACAAAAGGTTTTGATGATGCTAGCATTTACAATGATGAACTTCTTAAGCTTTCAAAAGTTGAACTTCAAAAGTTTAAAGATTTACAGGCAATAATAGGTCAAACGAAAGCAAACAACGCTGGTGATAAAATAGATGTAAACAAGCAGGGGCTTACAGAAGAAGAATACGAAGAACTTTCAAAGCCGAAATCTCAAAAAGAAAAACGAGAACTCTCTCCAGAAGAAGAAGCAGAACGCCAGAGATTGCTTGAAGTAAAAAAGCAAAGACAAACCGCAATAAGCATTCTTCGCGGAATCTCAATTCGTATGCCACTTTTGATTTATGGTGCAAGAGGTAAGAACGGAGATGAAATCCCAATTACAGAAGACATTACTCTTAAAAAATTTGTAGAACTTGTAGACGATACTTCATGGGAAGAGTTTATGCCTCATAAAGTTACAAAAGAACGCTTTGCCGATTTTGAAAAGTATTATGATGAAGATGTTTTTATTGCGGCAGGAAAACGAATTAGAAATCTTGTTTTGGCAGCAGACAAATTGAATGTTACAGAAAGAGTTAGAAGGATAGCAGAGATATTTTCATATTTTAGGAATCCTGATAAAGAAACTGTTTTGACTCCGTGGCGAGTAGTGAATATGCACATGGGGGACTGTCTTGGCGGATATACATTTTTTGATAAAGATTATGAAAAACCTCTTTCGGAAAATGAATTACCACATTTTATAAATGTCGAAGACATAACAGACAAATCTTTGGGCAATAGTGAAGCAAAGATTTTGGAAATTAACTCAAAGACAGGACTTTATCCACTTTATTGTGCTTATTCTATTTTTCGTGCAAAACAAAGTCTTCATTCACAAATGGCAGAATCTGCACTTTGGGAAGAAACGATTAAAGAAAATATATATATAATTTGCAAAACTCCAATGGCAAAAGCTATAACACAAAGAACTCTTTGTGGTTTTTCAAATGTAAAAATCAACGCGCATGCTTTTGATCATCTTGTGAATGACCTAAAGAATAAGAGCGACTCTTTCATAAAAGATATTACTTCAAATAACTTCTGGAAAAAAGGAAATGGAAAAATGGAATTTAATGCAATTGTAGGTAATCCGCCATATCAAGAAAATATAAGTAATAGTGAAGGAAATGATTCTCTTTCTAGACAAGTATTCCCAGATTTTATAAAGAATACAATTTTAACTGGCTCAGAATTTGTTTCACTTATTACACCTTCACGCTGGTTTACAGCAGATGCTCAAGACAAATCCTTTTTGCGTCTTAGAGAATTTGTAAAGACACATCAGCATTTTTCTAATTTCTTTATTTATCCAGATGAAAAGGAACTTTTTAAAAATGTTGAAATCAAAGGAGGCCTTAACTATTTCTTATATCAGAATAATTATTCAGGTCTTGTAAATTTCTTTGAATGCTCGAATGGACAAAAAATTTTACAACAAAGAAAGCTTTTTGAAGATGGACTTGATATCATTATTTATGACGGAATTGATTTTGGAATATTGGATAAAGTTCAGAAAAAAGATTTTGAGTCAATTAATTCTATTACAACAGGAAGGAACGCTTTTGGCATTATTGGAAAAGAATCTGTCTTAAAAGAAATAGCTAAATCAAAGCCATTTGAAAACTCTCTTGAACTACGATGTAAAGACAATGAAATTAGATATTGTAAAAGGAGTTCAGTAACAAAAGGAATAGAACTAATTGATAAATACAAGATATACATATCAAAATCTGCCGGAAATCCAAATACAGATACAAGAGTTATAGGTATTCCATATCTTGGAAAACCTAATTCTGTATGTACAGATTCATTATTTCCTATTGGAAATTTCAAAACTGAAAGAGAAGCATTAAATCTTCAAAAATATATGAATACAAAATTTTTGCGTTTCATGGTTTCAATTTTAAAAGCTTCGCAAAATGTGTGTCAGAATGTATACCAATTTGTTCCAATGCAAAACTTCACAAACAAGTCTGATATTGACTGGTCTAAATCTCTTGCAGATATTGATAAGCAGTTATTTGATAAATATAGTTTGTCTGATGAAGAGCGCAATTATATTGATGAAAAAATTGAAGTAAAATTTTAATCTTTCAAGGTCGAAAAAATCGGCCTTGAATATTCAAAACCTGCACATAAACTTGAGATGAAAATTTTGCACCTAAAAGATTGTTTTAGGGATAAAAATCTATATCTTAGAAATATTTGGAAAGACCTTTTTCCAAGGTGCATTTTTTTCACCTTGAATGAATTTATAGTTGCGAAATTTGATGTCACAAATTGTGATATCAAGTTTATCTATGATATTCTTAGCTCTATTCATCGCAGATGGAAGAAAACACGCAAAAGGATATGTTTAGCGAAAAGTGCGTGTTTTTTATGAAGAACAAAAATAGTAATTACACGCGAAATTTATAGCGGGTATTGATATTGCGTGTAAATTTCCAAGGATAGGACAAGCAAATACACGCGAAACTGGAGAATTATCTTCAAACTGCGTGTATATGTAAAGGGAAAATAAATAGTTTTTACACGCGGATTATGTTGTTAACATAAAAACGCGTGTAAATTCATAAGAGTTGAAAATAAAAGACACGCGAAACTAGACGACCATTTTCAAACCGCGTGTATCTCCTTCTGGACAGAACCTAATTCCTTAACGAATGAAAGTTAATTAATATATATAAATAAATACTTGTAAAACAAACATAAGTATAGTATACTAAACACGCACCCGTGACAATGGGCGGATTGCCCCCTGGACTCGAACCGGTTGAAAAACTGGAATAACCGACAAGGGAGGCTGCTATGAGTTTGTATGAAATGTTCGATTTGCTGTTACAGGCGATCGGCTTAATCATCGACATTATTACGCGCCTTCTCCGTAGACGGAAGAAAGGAAAAAAGAGTAATAAAAAATAGCCCACCCTGTCTTTTTGCACTGCCAGGATGGGCAAAAGCCTAGTTTTACTAGGTACCAAACTAGTGGGGCAAGACGCTTGTCGCGTGGTGCCTTTCTTATTTAACTATAACATATTGATTCTATTTGTCAATAGTTAATTCCTAAACGAATGAATCGGTGCCGGAATCTTACCACCGCGGTTGATGAAATCGGCACAGCCAAACTTGCTTACAGGCATTACAGGGCAACCGCCTAACAGGCCGCCAAATTCTACCCAGTCGCCGGCTTTTTTGCCAGGAGCAGGAATTAAGCGGCAGGCGGTTGTTTTGTTGTTTACCATACCAATTGCAAATTCATCGGCCAGGATGCCCGAAATTGTTGTAGCCGGGGTGTCGCCTGGAATAGCAATCATATCAAGACCTACAGAGCAGACTGTTGTCATAGCCTCAAGCTTTTCAAGACAGATAGAGCCCTGCTTTACGGCGTTTATCATTCCTTCGTCTTCTGAAACCGGGATAAAGGCACCGCTTAAACCACCGACGTTTGTACTAGCCATTACGCCGCCTTTTTTTACCATATCGGTTAGCATTGCAAGAGCGGCTGTTGTACCAGGAGCGCCGCAGCCTTCTATACCAATTTCTTCAAGAATGCGGGCAACAGAATCACCAACAGCTGGGGTAGGGGCAAGGGACAAATCAAGAATACCAAAGTTTGTGTCCAGTCTCTTTGCGGCCTCGCTTCCAACAAGCTGACCCATACGGGTAATCTTAAAAGCCATTTTTTTAATACCGTCAGCCAGCACGTTTATAGGCTGGCCTTTATATTCGCGTGCAGCTGCTAAAATAACTCCAGGACCCGAAACACCAACGTTAATAACGCTGTCTCCTTCTCCAGGACCATGGAAAGCACCAGCCATAAACGGATTATCTTCCGGGGCATTGCAGAACACAACAAGCTTTGCACAGCCGTTTACATCACACGATTTTGAACGCTCTGCAGTTTTACAAATAATTTCGCCCATGAGCTTTACGGCATCCATGTTAATTCCGTTTTTTGTGGTGCCCACATTTACCGAAGAACACACGCAGTTTGTAACACTCAAAGCTTCCGGGATAGATTCAATCAAAATGCGGTCGGCAGGAGTAATTCCCTTTTGAACCAAAGCGCTGAATCCTCCCAAAAAGTTTACGCCAAGGTCGGCAGCGGCGCGGTCCAAAGTTTTACAGTAATCAACATAACTAGTGGCATTGCTCGCCCCTGCTACAAGTGCAATCGGCGTAACAGAAATGCGTTTATTAATAATAGGAACACCAAATTCCTTTTCAATATCCTGACCAACTTTTACAAGGTTGCCTGCCTTTTTCATAATTTTGTCGTAGATTTTATCGCACGCGCGTTTGGCATCAGAGTCGGCACAATCCAAAAGTGAAATACCCATAGTAATACAGCGGATATCCAATTTTTGGCGCATGAACATATTTACAGTTTCTTGAATTTCAACTGGTGAAAAAAGCATAAGGGGGCTCCTTGTTTTAGTTATGAGAGTATTTTAGTGAAAAAATCGTGAATTGGGAATACGTGGATTGCCGCGCTTCGCTCGCAATGACTTGCTACTCAGCTTCAAAAAGTTCAATTTGTTTACCCATCTGGGCAATTGATTCTTCTACGGCTTTTGAAACTCCGGCAAGGGTTAGGCCGGCTTCCTGCATTTTGTCAGCACTTTCTCCCATTTCGCCCATGCTCTTTCTTGTTGTTTCGGTTTCATTTTGCAGAGTAGTAACTTCTTCAATAATAGTTTTGCTGTCTTCTGTCATAACCTGCGAAGCCTGAAGAACCTGGTGAGTACTTTCGTTCATCTCATTAAGTGCAACAAGAATCTGAGAAGAGCCCTGCTGCTGTTCTGTCATGGCAGCTTTAATCTGCTGAACAAGCATGTCGGTATCGTGGATTTCTTTTGCAAGACTTGTATAATCCTGAACACCGCGCTGTGTTGCCTGTACAACCATGTTGATTGTTGACTGAATTGTCTTAAGCTGAGCACCAATTGTTTTTGACTGTGCAGTAGAAGTTTCACTGAGTTTTCGAATTTCATCGGCAACTACTGCAAATCCTTGTCCTGCGTCACCTGCGTGTGCAGCTTCAATTGCAGCGTTCATAGCAAGAAGGTTTGTTTGTCCGGCAATACTTGCAATTACAGTATTTGCTTCGCTCAAAAGCTTAGACTGATTTTCAATTTCGGCAATTTTCTGCTGAAGTTCATTCTGAGTCTGCGCACCGTTTTGTGCTGTTGATTCAAGAACATCAAAAGAAGCAGCCATCTTATCTACAGATTTATCAACTTCGGTAATATTTCCAACCATTTCTTCAACAGAACTTGAAGCTCCCTGAACTGCCTGTGCCTGAGTTTTTACAAGCTCTTCAAGCTGATGAATCATATCGGAAATCTTGGTTATACTTTGAGCACTCTGAGCAACACTCTGACCTTGAGTTGTAAGGTTCATACCCATGCTGCTGATGCTGGAACCAATTTGAACAATTGAAGACATAAGAGCTTCTATTGTAGTACTGAGTTGACCCCCGGCTTCATCAAGCGAAACCTTAGACTGCTTCATACTGTTTATGTTTCCTTCAAGTCGTCCTGTTACAAGATTAAAGCCGTTTGAAAGAAGAGAAGCTTCTTTTGTAATATAATCAGGATATCGTTCAGAATAATCTCCCATTGCCATGAGCTCACAGCCCGAAGCTATAACTTTGAAACTTCTTGATACGCGTGAAGAAAGAATAGAGAATGCAATAATCATGATTACGGCAATTACTGCAAGTCCCATAAGTGTATAACCATAAAGCTTATCATATATGTTAGAGAAATCTGTTGTTGGACCTTCTACAACTATAAACCATTCTGTATTTTCAATAGGGCATACACCATAGAAGGTTTTTCCTTCGGTAAATGCTTTTGGTTTTCCGTCAAGATATTCTGTTTTTGAAAATCTTGGGAGGTTTACAGTATCAAAATAATTTTCGGTCATTATTTTGTCAAAGTTGTCGTTGGTAAGGTAGAGACCATCTTTTGTTATAATGTGAATCTGGCTGTTTGTTGAAAGCCTGATATTTGCTACAGATTCACTCAAGGCATCAAGGACAATATCGGCTGCAGCAATACCAATAAGTTTTCCGCTTTTATCAAGAACGCGGTAACTCAAGGTGATATTTAACAAACCGGTATTTGCGTCTACATAAGGTTCTGTGTAACAAACCTTTGTCTGATCATTTACAGCATTTTTATGCCACAAACGCGACTGCATATCAAAGTCGGAAGGAGGCATCCAGCCAATGCTTGTATAAAGGGCACCGCCTTCCCAAATATTTTCATAAGTAGCGTAATAAAGCATGGTATTATCAATCATATTTTTTCCCATGCCGTTTACAATGTCGCCGATTTTTTCACGAGGTTCAAGATATGTAATAGCATCTGAGAGGCTAACAACAAGATCATTGTATTCACCAAGAACGCCGGTTACCTCTTTGTTCAGGGTTTCCATTGTCTGATTTACAGAATCAACTGTTGTTGTTGTGATAACTTTATTCATTACAACCTTGAAACAAATAGTAAAGAATAATGTGACAATAACCATTGAACCGATTGTACCAACTAAAAGTTCTGTTCTTAATGATATTTTCTTTGATGTCATAAAACTCCTCCAGGGATATTTGCAATATTGAGAATTGATACTATATATAGAAATTATATCACGGGATTTTTTATTTGTTAAGAGAAAGCGAATAGATACAGCCGCAGTATTCCTGGCGGTAAAGATTGTATTCGGCACTTAGTTCAAGGCTACGTTTAAAGCCGTTTTTCTTTTTGAAATCAGAGGGAAGCCAGCGTGGCCCATGGGGTCCCTGAGGCTCTCGAAGAGCCCCATCACCAAGACACAGCCCTATTTCATTTATCATATCTGCATCTTTAAACGGGCTTATTGAAAGTGTTGTACAAAAATAATCAAAGTTGCGGGCAGCGGCATAGTTGTAGGAGTAACGCAAACGCAGTTCATAACAACGGCGGCAGCGTTCACCTCTTTCCGGCTCGTTTGCAAGTTCCGGCTGTTCGCGGGTTCCAACTGCCTTATAAAAATCCTCAGGTTCGTAAGGGGCTTCAACAACTACAACATTTTTAGCAGGCACAAATTTGGTGTAAAATTTTTTGAGTTCTTCAAGGCGGCGTTCATATTCTTGTGCAGGATAAATGTTAGGATTATAAAACAAAACAGTTATTTCAAAATATGAGCACAAATATTCAAGTACATAAGACGAGCAGGGACCGCAGCAGGCATGAAGCAGTAAGGAAGGCTTTTGGCCGGTGGCATCAATCTGCTGTAAAATGGAGTCAAGCTGTTTCTGGTAGTTCTGCTTTTTATTCGTCATCGGCAGTGTATCCCGGGACACCTTTTCTTAAAGCATCATCAACGCATGCTACAAAAACAATGCTTGCAAGTTCTTCGCCTTTAATTGCCGAAACTACAGAAGAGTTTTCAGCAATCATTTCATCAAGGATGGGTGCAACTTTTTTACCGTAGGCACCTTCATTTTCAATAATATCAATTTTTGTTAGTTTGCCGTCTGCAACAGAAACATCAAGCTGAACGTGCATAAACTTTGTATAAACTTTCCCACGGTAAGTTCCATCCTGAACATCCTTAACCTGTATGTTGTAAAAAGGGAGCTGTGCCGCCTGTTTGTAATAATTTCTTGTGCGGCGCTGCATGTACATTACAAAGGTCAGAATAACACATATAACAATGAGAACAGTTCTTGTTGCTTTTGAGTCAAATTGAAATTTCATAGTTTACTACAGTTTATTTTGCATCTACATAACTTGAAGAACTTGAATCAGAAGAAGAGTCTTCAAGCGGAGTGTAAACAGTATCGTTGCTGTAAATTGTTTTTGTTTTTGTAACAAGCTTGCTTTCTTTTACAGTGGCTTCGAAGCTTCCTTTTGCATAGTAATAGCGGGCAGCAGAGAAAGCCTTATTCAAATCGGCGGCTGTTGTTTTAAGCTCTTTTGCATTTGCCATAAGGTCGTAGCCCTTAATAAGCTTGTCTGCATCTTTAAGTAAATCAAAGGTTATTGTAGCGACCGGGTTGCCTTCTTTAGCACCTTCAGCTGGTTTTCGACCAGAATAAAAATCAATTTTAATTTCTGCGGCTTTTATGCTTTTAGAATCAACATCAGGAAGTAATGCGTTTTTATCAATTTCAAATTTTACAAGTCTCTGAGTTCCCGAAGCAATAAGGATTAATTTTGGAGAAAAATCTTCATCGTTAATTTCCTGAAGTTCTCCTTTTTTAGAAGCACAGCCAGTGAGAGTAACTGCCATTAAAAAAGTAGCTGCGCAAATGAATCTGAACTTTGTTTTCATAAAAGACCTCTTATTAAACTGATTGTTTCCATTTTACCACGCTAAATGGGATTTTTCAACTTGTAATACTTGTACAGCTCCTCGGTGGCCAGCGACATTTTTGTAACTGAAAAATCTGTGCCAACGGGGTAGGTGTACAGCGTATCGTTGATTGTGTTCAGATCAACACAGTCTGTCTTTTTGCCAAGGTAGTCGTATTCAATGTGAACGGAATATTGAGAAGCTGCCGGAAGTTTAACCTCATAGGCCTCACCCTGATATTCTCCTTTTAGCGTAAAGCCTGTCATGTCGTGAGTGAACGTTGCCATGCCAATATCAATGTAACGGTCGGCATTTGGAAGCGCGTCTACCTGTGCCTGCCCAGACCAATGGTAAGTTCCGGCTTCAATTTCTTTGCGCACTTCGGCACGTTCCCATTCGTACCAGTCTGGGATATGTGAAAATTCTGTGTTGCCTTCTTTTGCGCGCAGTTCGCCAAGTTCTGTCATTTCCCATTCTTTACCGCAATGGTTGCAGCGCAGAGTGATGCCTTCGGAACTCATTTTGTATTCTGCATTGCAGGCCGGGCATTTATACAAAACCTTATGCAGACCTTTTGCACGTTGCGGGTATGTAATACGGATATTGTTTTCCTTCTGCCACTTAAAATCATCATAAATAAATTCCTGCTCAATGCCTTTCATAATTTCTTTGTGGTCGAGCGAGGCAACCTGTTCGGCAGTAAAAAGGCATTTCATTGTAGCCTGTGTTCCGCGAACTTTGTGGTCCGGCAGATTCCAGAACGGAGAGTTTACATGGTGTCCGTGGCAAATTAAAGTAACAACAGGTACCTTAAGGATTTTTACAAGCTTACCAAGAGATTCTGGCAGAACGGCAGTTGTACCGCAAAGAGAGTAGCGTGCTTCGGGGTAAATAACCGCAATGCTTCCACGGTCAATAACATATTTAAGCTGGCGAACGAGCGTAATGTCGTTTGTGAATTTTCTTTTGCAGATGCAGCCAATAAGTCTGAGCAGCCATTCGCGTTTCCAAAAGCCATCGATTGCAACAACATAATTTGCGCGGTGCGGGAAGACAGCCTTTGTTGCAACTTTAAAATCCATAAAGGCGTTGTGATTGCAAAGCAGAAGGTACGGCGGTTTAATGCCAGCCATATTTATTTTTGAAAGTTTGTTTTTGTGCGAAATTACATCAGGAAAAGAAAGCAGCCAGGCCAGCGGCAAAAGGTGCTGCTTCATAGGTTTTTTTGCCATGTCAAAGCGAGGGATGTTGTTGAGCATTTGATTTCTCCTGTTTTTATTTTAGCACAGGTTTGGAGCAACACCAAGTCCAAACAGAGCATAATCAGCACGAGCAGGGTCACCTGGGAAAACTTCTTCCATTTTTTTTGTGAGTGTGATTGCGGTTTTGCGAGAGGCAGTTGCATTTGGTGGCAGTAACCCAAGTTTCTGTGCTTCCTGCATAACATGAACATCAAGTGGAATCAAAAGGTCAGCCTGCGGGTACCACGACCAAAGCCCAAGGTCTACAGGTGAGTTTTGTCTTACCATCCAACGCAGGAACATGTGAAGTCGTTTGTTGGCAGAAGTTTTGCCCTTTGGAACAATGCGGCTTTTTGGAAAGCTTTGACTGATGATGTCTGCAAGGTGGGGTGTCTTTTGTTGGTGTGGCGCCTGCTGGGATTTTTTCCATTGTTCGTGAAAACAGTTTCCAAGCGAGTTGTGATTTTTTGTGAGGCTTGCAAGTTCGTCAAAAAAAATCTGCATGTCGTTGTAGGAATAAAAGCGGTAGAATTTTTTTGTGCCTGTAGGGAAGTCTTTTTTGTATGTACAGGTTTTGAGCCAGGTAGAAATTTCGCCGCTAGAGTTGTCTGCTGTTTGCAAAATCTGTCTGATTTTTGGAATAAATTGCGTGCGGCTTCCAAAAGCGAGCATGGCTGCTATAAAAGAGGCAAGCTCAATATTGGTCGTGCCTTTTTTATACCAGTGCAAAAACTGCGAAGGGTCTTCGTTGCAAAAAGAAGCAACCTCATATTTGTCTGCTAATGATGTCAGTAACTTCTTCAATGCTTTTTCCTGTTTCGCGTGCAATTCTTGCAAGATCTTCGTATTCAAACTTTGTACGATTTACCCCAAAGCCTTCAGCTTTTTTCACACGTACTGGACCGAATTTTGTTTGAACAGTTTCTATTGTTCGTTCAAGGGTGTAACGGTTGCTTATATTTTCGCGAACACCAAGAGTTGTTGTATGCTTAAAAATAGTTTCCAGGATTTTTGATTTATCCTGCTCTTTACACATTACACAAAGTAAATTTCCGGGGCGCGATTTTTTCATTGTTACAGGAACAGTGTAGGCTTCAACCGCGCCTGCTTCAAAAAGTTGTTCAATTGCAAAACCGATTTTTTCTGCGCTTATGTCATCAAGATTGCAGGTTAGTTCAACTATCGACTGGTAGTTTGCATTAGCTTCGCCCAGCATTGCACGAACGCAGTTTGCTGCTTCAAAATCTTTCTGCCCCATACCGTAACCAATGCTCTGTGTTGTAATGGCAGGCATATTTCCAAAAGAGTTTACAAAATGCTTGAGCAGAGCAGCGCCGGTTGGAGTGCAAAGTTCACCGGTAATCTGATTGTTGTAGGTTGGAATGCCCTGTAGTAAGAAAGCAGTAGCAGGTGCCGGAACTGGTAAAATTCCGTGTGCACAATGAACCTGACCGCTTCCAACATTTACAGGAGAAGCAAGGATTTTTACCGGAGCAAGAAGTTCAATGAGCATGCAGGTTGCAGTAATGTCGGTCACAGCATCCATTGTTCCAACTTCGTGAAAATGAATGTCTGTAACAGGCTTCCCGTGAGCGTGACTTTCGACCTGGGCTATTAAGTTGTAAACGGCAAGAGCATGTTTCTTAACAAAATCAGAAACCTGCAGATGCTCTATAAGATGTTCTATGTCGTGAAGAGAAGAGTGGTGATGATGATGTTCGTGTTCGTGCTCCGCGGTCCCTGAGGCTCTCGAAGGGCCGTGCTCATGATGATGTTCATACTCACCTTCTTCTTCCCCATTCACTGTAACTTTAAAATGCGTTCCTGTAATTCCGCACTTTACAGAAGACTCTATCGAAACCGCAACACCGGGAATTCCGGCTGCATTTATTTTATGTAAAAAATCAGTTTTCTGTTTATCATCCAAAAGTTCAAAAAGGGCTGCACTAAGCATGTCGCCTGCAGCACCCATTTGCAGGTCAAGGTATATTGTTTTCATATTACATCCTTGTGTCATCCCGAACTTGTTTCGGGATCTCAAATCAATTTATATTCAGATTCTGAAACAAGTTCAGAATGACGATTTCATTTAGCGCTATGATTTAATGTGATTCACCATACTCGCTTGATACGCGGCTCCAAAGCCGTTATCTATATTTACTACACTAACTCCGCTGGCGCAGGAATTGAGCATACTCAAAAGTGCACTCAAGCCTTCAAAGGCGGCGCCATAACCAACGCTTGTTGGAACTGCAATTACAGGACAGTCGGCAAGGCCTCCTATTACGCTGGCAAGGGCGCCTTCCATTCCGGCAATGGCAATAATTACTGTGGCACTCATTATTTCATCCAAATGTGAAAGCAATCGGTGAAGGCCCGCAACTCCAACATCATAAAGACGAACGACTTCATTCCCAAGAGCCTGAGCTGTAAGTGCGGCTTCTTCGGCAATAGGAATGTCGCTTGTACCGCCGGTTGCAACTACAATTTTTCCAAGACCGTCCGGAGCAGGGAGTTCGCCAACAATTGCAAGCCGTGCGTCCTTGTGGTAATCAAACTTAGCAGACGGGCTCACAGCCTTTTGTACAAGTGCTGCCTTTTGTTCATCAAGTCGTGTTATGAGAAAAGTTTTTTGTCCCGACTCAAGCATTGTCTGAACAATCTTAATAATCTGTTCCGGAGTTTTTCCTGCGCCATAAATAATTTCTGCAGTGCCCTGGCGAAGTTTACGGTGCAGGTCGATTTTTGCAAAATCTATATCTTTGAAAGGTTGTTTTTTTAATTCAAGCAGAGCGTCATCAACAGAAACGGTTCCATCTTTGACGCCTTGCAAAAGCTTTGTTATTTCATTATTCATTATATGCTTTTATTTCTTAAACAATACGCTTTTTACAACGCCCTTTGGATCTTTTACAAAAAGTACAACAAGCCAGATAATCAGGCCAAGTGCAACAACCGAAAGTCCAAGGTAAAAGTCGTTGAGCATATCAAGAGGAGCCGGAACAAAAGAGTCGGCACCTTCTTCGGCATAAGCAAAAATTGCGTCAATGAGCCACATGAGTGATGCGCCCCAGTACATCAGAACAAGAGTTCCAACTTTGAGTGCACGGGCGTTTTCATTTTTGTACCAGATAACGGTACAGATAATTGCAGCAAAAACTGTTGTCAAAAGTGTCATGCCAGGCCTCCTGCAAGATTTGCTGAGCTTTCGTTTTTAGGACGTCTTTCCCAAAGCGATACAACACCAACCATAATTCCCCAAACAACGGTTACAAGCAGTGCCATGCTAACCCCTGCGGTTGCCATTTCGTGAAGCATTTCGCTGGCCTCACCGTTTTCTACAGCAGTCAGGAATGGGAAGAAAGGAACAACTTCGCCATGCCATACATGTTCAAAAGCAAGCAGAGCCGAACCACCCCAGAGCATTTTATTAAGCCATCCGATTTTTGTAGAAAAAGGAATTTTTGGAGCTGCAACATCCGTAGTATTTTTTGAAGCATCTACAGTCTGATTCTTTTCTTTAGATTTAATAATTTTCTGTGCCACAGTAGTAATTATTGCCTCTGCAGCCGGAACAGTAAAACAAGCCATTTTGTCCTCCTGAGGAAGGCAGCTATGCTGCCGTTGATAGATAGCAAACCGTTAAGAAAATTGCAAAAGCAATTTTTAGGTTTACCACTTCTTTTATTATACATCAATTCTACAGGAAATATATAAAAAAAGTGTCAGAAAATTGAACAAAATTCTTCGCAAACCAATTTCATCTTTTTATCAAATTTCTGATGAATTTCGGCTAACTCATTTGTAAAGAATTCTTTATGAACCGTCTGCCAGTATTTTAAGGAACGATCTCCTTCTCCTTCTTTATATGCGTGTTCTTCGGTAACGGAATCAAAAGTTGTTATATAAACTTTTGTTGTTTTTATAATGCAAACCGCATCGTTGTTAGAATCAAGGATAATACTATAATTTCCTACTTGCGGTAATGGCTCATTTTCAAGTTCATAAAAGATAAGTGCTGAACAGGTTGCTGTCTTTATGCCATTTTTTACTAGAGCAGAAAGTTCATCTGCCTTATCTCCAAATGACCAGACATCATATCTGCCTGTGAGGCCAGATTGTTTCCACATTTCTTCTGCTGTCATATTTTATCTTATTTCCCCAAGCCGTCGTTTTAATTCATAAGCGCGGTCTTTCAGTTTTTTAACTTCCGTCAGGCTGTTCATAATTTTTGCAGTCATGTAAATGTCGACAATTCCGCTGTCAAAAAAGAAATCTGCAAAGGTCGCAAAGCCGCCAATTTCCATGCGGTAGTCTCCCGGAATGCTTATGCTGCCCAAAACCTGCTGGAGCTGCTGCATTATGCTGTTTACATGTTCCATGGTAGTTTGCGCATTTCTAAGCTTAGAATGCTTTATAAGGTCAACAAGAAGCCCGCCCCCAAGAACATCCAAAAATCCCCAGTTGCGTGCAGAAGAAAGTTGTCGTTCGGCATCGTCAAGGCAGTCGATGAGCTGGTCTGTAAGAGAAATGGCTTGGTTTATTTGTAGTGTGTTGTCTGGCATGTGGGGCCTCCTTTGGGTATATGTTTAAATATAATAATATTTCTTCGAAAAGCAATTTTAAATTACTAATTTAATGATTTTTTTTATAAATGGTTTATACTATAGTCTATGGGAAAAATAATAGTTCAAGATACAGAAATTTCAGTTGTTCAAATAAACGAAGAGGATTACCTTTGTCTTACAGATATGCTCAAAGCAAAAGATGGAGATTTCTTTATTACTGATTGGCTTAGAAATCGTAATACACTAGAGTATATTGGTATTTGGGAAAAGATTTATAATCCAACTTTTAATTATGGCGAATTCGCCACAATTAAAAGTCAGTCTGGTTTGAACAATTTTAAAATCAGTGTGAAAGAATTTGTGGCAAGGACAAATGCAATCTGTTTGCAGGCTAAAGCAGGACGATATGGCGGTACTTATGCTCATAAGGATATTGCATTTGAATTTGCAATGTGGATAAGTCCTGAATTTAAGATTTATATTGTTAAGGAATTCCAACGACTCAAATCTGAGGAACAAGCCCAACTCGGATGGAGTGCAAAACGTGAACTTGCAAAGATTAATTATCGAATTCATACAGATGCTATTAAACTGAATCTGATTCCACCTGGACTTACTTCTGCTCAAAAATCTTATGTTTATGCAGACGAAGCAGATATGCTAAATGTGGCAATGTTTGGTATGACTGCAAAACAATGGCATGAGGCAAATCCAGATTTGAAGGGGAATATCCGTGATTATGCTACAATAAATCAGCTGATTTGTTTGAGTAATATGGAAAACTTAAACGCAGTCTTTATTAATGACGGACTTCCGCAAGGCGAGAGACTTGAAAAACTGAATAAAAGTGCTATTCAGCAGATGAGGGTGCTGGAGAATATTGAGGACAGGAAGGTGCTGATTGAATAATTGAAACAACCCAGCTTATGTATTTTGATTTGATTAATTTAAAGATTGAATAAATCGTCGACAAATTGTCGACAGTTGAAAGTGTGACAATTTGTCATGGGTTGATATAAATCATTTTAATTCCCCCGAATTCGGTACAATTAAAAATACGATAATCCTATAACAATTGTTCCTGTCACTCCTAAAATTGTTCCATAGGAAAGATCTGCACGTAGGCATATACTATCTAATTCAATTCTAAAACCACAATTGAGTTTCCAAGCAAATCCAATATTTTCTGAAGAAAAAGTATCATTCCATTTCATACCAATACAACTACCAATGTATGGTTCAAATATTGGTAATAATGCATATCCCCAGTATAATCCTGTAAGCCAAGAATCTACAGATTTGTTATTTGTATGATCTATAAGATAATCAAATGCAGCAACAACAAAGAATGTTTCAAAGACCCCACCGCTTTCTGAACTCAGTTCAAAACCACATTTTGAGAAATTAAAGAAACTAATTGAATTAGTTTTTTCGGATTCCTCAAAACTAAGAGGACCAATATAGCCAACCCCTAAATAAATAGTTGCTGAAGAAGAGTTGTTGGCAGAATTGGAAGAAGAAGAAGTGGTTGATGTTGCATTTGATGACGATGCCGTTGTTGACTTACTTGGAGCTAATTCTTTCCCCCATTTTGGAGGGAGCGGAAGATCATATAAATAATTTGGATAATTTATGCATAATTCTTTATCTGGACGTAATTGAATTTCTTCTCCATTATCAACATAGCCGTATACAACATAACCTAAGTTATCTGTCCATGTTGGATCAATCCAAAACCAGACACCGTCATTTCTCATTATCCAAAGCCATGCATGATGTGTTGCTCTTGTTCCATTTGTCATCTTATGTGTTTTGACATTTCTATAACTTGAAGAACCGTATGTTTCTATATAAACTCCATTCTGAATGGTGGTATGGTTTTGATAATCAGAAGGTCGAGAGAGAGTAATCATATTAGGATCTGAATCAACCCCGGCAAGAAAATATTGAGACTCGCGCATTCCTTCTTTATTGTAAAGAGAAATGTAGTCATCTATATCCCAATATGCAAATTCTGCATAATCGAAACAAACTCCATAGAAGGTTATTGTTCGAGTCATATTACCCGACATATTCTTAAATCTTTCGGCCATCATATCAGGAGTGTAATAATCATATGGATCATCATACCACCCGCCACCTGCTTGTGTTGCAGAATATGTTCCAATACAAGCAGTTTGAGTTGCAAGGTCTTGGATAATATCAGTAAATGAGTCTGCAAAAGAATAATTTGTTAAGGATAATACTATAATTGATATAAAAAGAGATTTTATGATTTTCATTTTTTATTGAGAAGGAGATCTGACAAAAAAACCTTCAATCTTGTCAATAATTCTTCCGTTTTGTTTTAAAAGTTCAGAACTTGAAAGTCTTTCATAACCATTAATCTTGTTAACACTCTTCCCGTCTTCTTTTATGACAACTATAAGTTGTAATATTTCGTTGTTTTGTAGAATATAAACTGTGTATATTTCACCATTTGAATAATCATATTGATCGAGAGCTGACCATAATAAAAATATTTCTTGTTTTGAGAGTTTATCGCAATATCTTAAGATTGTCATACCAGAATTTAGGATTCGATATCCACATTGTAATGAATATGTTTTTGGGTCTATGGTTTTAGTAGTGCCAACATATTCTGCACCAGCATAACCAGAAAAGCCTTTTTCCCAATCGCTATATCGTTTTACATTTGCAGAAAAGATTGGTGATGTAATAATGAATAATAAGAAAATAATTAAAAATTTTCTCATAAAAAACTCCTACAAATGGTTAGAAATGCTGTTATTAATGTCTTTGGCAAGACGATTATATTCACCCGCAATTATTTCTTTATATTTTTCATTCGCTGAATCGTAATAATAATCAAGGATTGTTTTTAATGTAGTTAACCATTCTGTTTCATCTTCATTATGAAGTTTAACAAGAGTTTTTATTATTTCATTTTCAATCATAATCGTAGTTCCCTTAAGCATTTTGACTTATTCTTAATACAAAAAACATTTGCGATACTTAATTTTAATATGGAAAAAACCTATTGTCAATGAGCAAAAAAGCAAAATTTGTATTGTGCATAAGTTCTATTTTTTTCTGGAAAGATACAAACTTATACTGAAAGTATGGAATCTAAAGAATTAAGAGAATGTTTAAGTTTGAATCTCAAAAAATATCGAAAGGTAAGAAACTGGTCACAATTCGAATTGTCTGAGAAGGCGGAAATTTCAGAACAAACAATAAACTCCATAGAAGGACTACGATTATGGCCTAGTGACAAGACATTAATAAAAATTGCTAAAGCTTTAGATGTAGAAATATATAGTTTATTTATTCCCCAAAACCTGGAAGTGCGTTCCGAGATAATTACAGAATTAAAAGAATCAGTTTTAAAAACTGTTGAGAACATTGTTCACGAGGCCTTACAAGACTGGAAGAGATAAAACCTTTCTGGTAGATTAAACTGATTTTAAACCTACTAGCATAAAATCCCGTTTTTTGATAATATATGTTTTCAGTATGAAAACTGATGAATGCTTTGACACAATGATTCTCAAGGATTATAAAGATTTACATACTATTTTTATTTTGTGATTTCAAAGGCGAAATTCTTTTTTAAGGATTTCGCCTTTTTTATATCCGAAGAGTGTCACACGGATTGGATTTTGCTAACGCAAAATCTAAATTTAAAAAAAGGAAACGGCGTTAGCCGTTTCGAATCCGTGTGATAATCCGGGGTTTTAGGGGCTTGCCCCTAGGAGAAGGGGTAGCGAGCAACGAAGTGTGAGCGAGGGGAAGGCTTTCCCCTCCTTCGACAAGCTCAGGAACCCCATAGAATTGTTAAAAAAGATTCCCGGGGCAAGCCCGAGAATGACACAGGAGATATATATGAAAAGAACAGACATCAACAAGGTTTTGATTATTGGTTCGGGGCCGATTGTTATTGGTCAGGCTTGTGAGTTTGACTATTCGGGAACTCAGGCTTGTAAGGCTTTGCGCGAACAGGGATACAAGATTGTATTGGTAAACTCTAACCCGGCTACTATTATGACTGACCCGGTTATGGCTGACGCT
>JAFZXA010000039.1 GCA_017617115.1 Treponema sp. | reverse complement strand
TGCACTATTATCATAGTTGAAATCCGTCGATTTAATCCAAATTGCAGAACGGAATCTGGTGGCGTGGCTGCCGGTAAATCTTGCTAAAGAGGAGGTCCTAAAATGGACGCTGTCTTAAACAAAAATCACTATTTATTTACATCAGAATCAGTTGGGGAAGGTCATCCAGACAAATTATGTGACCAGATTTCCGATGCTATTCTTGATTACTGTCTTACTCTTGATTCAGAGGCTCACGTTGCCTGCGAAACTTTTGCTACTACAAACTTTGTGCTTGTTGGCGGTGAGATTCGATTCTTAAAACAGGATATTAACCTTGAAGAACTGAATACTAAAATTGAAGAAATTGCCCGCGGAGTTGCAAAAAATATTGGCTACGACAGCGAAGACAAGGGACTGGACTACAAAACTTTTACATTTATGAACCGTCTTCATGCGCAGTCTGATGATATTTGTCAGGGAGTTGTTGGAACAGGTCTTAAAGAATACAAAGGTCAGCAGGGCGCAGGTGACCAGGGAATGATGTTTGGATTTGCCTGTAACGAAACTCCAACCCTTATGCCGGCTCCGGTTTATTATTCACACCAGCTTTTGCTCCGTGCAACAGAACTTCGCAAGAGTGGAAAAATTGCATGGCTTCGCCCGGATGCAAAAAGTCAGGTTACAATTGAATACGAAGGCCACAAGCCTGTACACATTGATGCTGTTGTAATTTCGCACCAGCACGATGACGACATTTCTCACGAACAGATTGAACATACTATCATAGAACAAATCATTAAACCTGTGCTTGAACCAACCGGACTATTGGATGAGCGCACAAAATTCTACATAAACCCAACAGGTCGTTTTGTAAAGGGCGGCCCTGACGGAGATGCAGGCCTTACCGGTCGCAAAATCATTGTAGACACTTACGGCGGCATGGGTCGTCATGGTGGCGGTGCATTCAGCGGTAAAGATCCTAGCAAGGTAGACCGTTCAGCTGCTTACATGGCACGCTACATTGCAAAAAACATTGTTGCAGCAGGGCTTTCAGAACGAGCTGAAGTTCAGCTTGCATACGCAATTGGTGTTCCTTTCCCGGTTAGTGTTATGGTAGAAACCTTTGGAACAGAAAAAGTTGAAAAATCAAAAATTGAAGCTGCTGTTCTTAAAGTGTTCGATTGTTCACCGGCCGGTATTTCAAAGACACTTGGGCTCAAAGCTCCAATTTACGCAAAAACTGCAAGCTACGGACACTTTGGACGTGAAGGCTTTCCTTGGGAAAAAACAGACAAGGTCCAGCAGCTTAAGGCACAAATTAACTAAGGCTGATTTAATCATCTAACCTCAACTTTTAACCTTGTTAAATTCCTCCTTTGCCTTTATTATAAAGGTATGCAGGAATTTAAGGATATTGGGTTTATCTCTACAATTTTAAAAGAAGCGCGCTTTGGTCTTTGGATTTACGAAGTTGAAAAAGGGAAACCTTCTAAGCTTTATTTAAATCCTCCTGCACAAAAAATCCTTGGTTTTGACAAATCAGAACACTCTGCCGATAAGATTTTTGACAAGTGGTTTGAACGAGTAACCGAAAACACAAAAGACACTGCTAAACGCGCCATTAAAAAAATGAAGGACGGAAACTTTGCTGAAGTTCAGATTTCGTGGATTCATCCTGTAAAAGGCGAAATAAATCTTTGGTTTGGTGGAATGCGGGAATCGGACAAGCAGGGTGTAAAAGTTTACAAGGGAATGCTGCGCAATGTTTCTGAACAAAAATCAGTTTCGAATGGTTTTACGTTCTTTGGAATTGCACAGGCACTCTGCCGCGATTTTGAAAGCGTTTACTATGTAAATACAAAAACAGGAAAATACAAGGAATACATAAGTCACGGAAACTTTAAGGAATTCCGCTTTCAGACAGAAGGAACCGACTTTTTTAAAGAGTCAATCGAAAACATTCCAAAGGCAGTTTATATTGCAGACCAGCGCCGCGTAATTGATTTTATGTCAGAAGATAATCTTAGACCTGCAATAAAGGCACGCAAAACAATTTATGTTCGTTACAGAATTGTTGTAGACGGTAAACCGCTTTTTTACAGACTAACAGCAACTCCTTCTGTTTCTGAAGATAAAAATCATTATGTTTTTGGTGTTCAAAATATTGAAGAAAACGTAAAAATAGAAAAAGAGTATTCCGAAAAAATCCGCCTTGCAACCGAAATGGCAAACAGTGATGCTCTGACAGGAATAAAAAACCGACTTGCCTACGAAAAGGCCGAAGAGCACTTGAACGAAGAAATAAAAACCGGAACAATCAGTCCTTTTTCGGTTGGCGTATTTGATTTGAATAATCTTAAAAAAACAAACGACAAATATGGTCACGAAGTTGGCGATGAATTAATTCGTGATGCTGCAAAATTAATTTGTACAACCTTTACACACAGTCCGGTTTATAGAATTGGCGGAGATGAATTTGCTGTAATTCTTATTGGTGCCGATTTTTTTGACCGCGAAAAGATTTTTGCAAAGTTCCAGAAAATCATTACACATAACAAAAAGAACGGAAGGGTTGTAGTTGCCAGCGGTTATGCCGATTTTGTTTTTCCAAATGATAAATGCGTAGGTGATGTTTTTGAACACGCCGATATTCAGATGTACGAAAATAAAAAGAAATTAAAGAAGAAATAGATTGCTGAATGCCGCACAAATCACACAGATAATGGAACGTCTCAAGGCGCAGAATCCTTCGCCTAAGTCGGAGCTGGATTATGTGAACCCGTATACGCTGCTTGTTGCGGTTGTTCTTTCGGCACAAGCTACCGACAAAAGCGTAAACCTTGCAACACGTGAGCTTTTTAAGGTGGCAGACACTCCTCAAAAAATGCTCAAGCTTGGTGAAGCAGGCCTCATTCCTTACATAAAATCAATAGGACTTTATAAAAATAAAGCGGCAAACATAATCAAGCTTTCGCAGCAGTTGATTGATGATTTTGACAGCCAGGTGCCTGACACTCGGGAAAAGCTGATGACTTTGCGTGGAGTTGGTAGAAAAACAGCAAATGTTGTTTTGAATGTTATTTTTCATAAACCCACAATGCCGGTAGACACACACCTGCTGCGTATTTGCCCAAAGATTGGACTTGCAGAAGGCACGACACCGGAACAGGTGGAACAGTCGCTTCTTGAACGAATCCCGCCAGAATACCTTGAGCATGCCCACCACTGGCTTTTGCTTCACGGAAGATATGTGTGTACCGCTAGAAATCCACGATGTAAAGAGTGTATAATAAATGACATATGTGCAACGGGGACAATACAATAAACCGCGGTCCCTGAGGCTCTCGAAGGGCCGTACATAAGGAGATCTTTAATAATGGACGAAGTATCAGAAGGACTTAAAAGCGCAGGCAGTTCTTTTTGGGAACAAACCTCATCATTCTTAACCTGGATAAAGGGATTTCTTACCTGGGAAAATCTTTTTAAGCTTATTGGTGCCTTAATAATCATTTTTATTTTCTGGATTGTATTCAGATTAATGGTTCGCGGAATTAAAAAAGTTCCGGAGAAAAAGCTGCCAAAAGCACGCTCGCTCATTCTTATAAAATTTTTGCGATATGTTTTTTATGTAATTATCGTAATGTATATTTTAAGCCTGTTTGGTGTTAAGCTTAGTGCCATCTGGGGCGCTGCCGGAATTGCCGGAGTTGCCATTGGTTTTGCTGCACAAACAAGCGTCAGCAACCTTATTAGCGGACTTTTTGTAATTACAGAAGGCGCTATTAAAATTGGCGATACAATTATTGTAGACGGAATTACCGGAGTTGTAGATTCCATAAACCTGATTTCTGTTACAGTTCACACACTCGATAACGAAATGGTGCGCATCCCAAACTCTACAATCATCAACACAAATTTGATGAACAAGTCTTTCCATTCAAAGCGCCGTCTTACAGTTACCTGCCCTATTGCTTACGGAAACGATTTACAGCTTGCCTTGGACACTTACCTTAAAGCAGCAAATGATTGCGAAACAGTTTTAAAAGAACCTGCCCCTGCAGCATGGATTGACAAGTTTGGCGATTCTGGAATTGACATTACTGTAGCCGTTTGGTTTGACCCAAAAGATTTCTTAAAAACAAAAAGCGATCTTCACATTGCCATTACAAAAGAAAAAGCACTTGCCGGACTTGAAACTCCTTTCAACCGTCTTGATGTTTCTATGGTTGGCAATTCACCTGCAAAGTAATGTCAAATTATTTTGACCAGTTTGACTGGCCCACAATGATGTCGTTGAACGAATGGCCTGCTGATTGTGCGCGGGCCTACGACATCAAAAAATATCACAAAATCCTCTCACCGGATTATCCTGATTATTTAGGAAAGTACATTGCCCTTCCTGTTTTGCAGCGACTCCGGGGTGTGGGACTTTTGTGCGGCACAGACTGGACTAAGCTTTACAAAAACCGATTTTATTATTCAAGGCTCGACCATTCAGTTGGAGTTGCGCTGATTATCTGGCATTTTACAAATGATAAGGCACAGACTCTGGCCGGACTTTTTCACGATGCATCAACTCCTGTTTTTTCACATGTTTCTGATTTCAGGAAGGGTGACGCACTTACACAAACAGCAACTGAAGCGCCAAATGAAAGTCTTTTGAAAAATGACCAGGCTTTGTGCAAGTTGCTTGCAGAGGATGGTCTGACTGTCGACCAGATTTGCGATTACCACATTTACCCCGTTGCCGATAACGAAATTCCTCAGCTTAGTGCCGACCGCCTTGAATACATGTTTCCTTCCGGCATGGCACTTGACGGCAGCTGGGATTTACCTTCGATTGAGCGTGCCTATAACGATATTACAGTTTTGAAAAATGAAGATGGCGTTGATGAACTTGGTTTCAAAACACTGGAAATTGCCGAAGACTACTGCCGCCGTTTTTGCATGATTGGCCACATTCTGCAGCTGAACGAAAACAAGCTGACACTTCATATGCTTGGGCAGATTATGAACCTTGCAGTTGAACAGGGAGTGCTGCACGAAGATGATTTTATGAACAAGAGTGAAAGAGAGATTATGAGAGTACTAGATACCGGGGTCCCTGAGGCCCTCGAAGGGCCCCTTGCAGACCTCACTCATCTGTACCACACCTTCCGCACCATGACAAAAATTGAACACACAGACCACGCGCTGCCCGCCGATGAATATTTTTGCATTTCGCTTAATGTAAAGCAACGCTACATTGACCCGCTGGTACAATGCTCACGGTCCCTGAGCCTGTCGAAGGGCCGCCTCTCCCAAATCTCGCCGTTCGCACACAAAATCATCGAAGACTTCAAGGCTTACCACGACACTTCCTATGGCTGTGTAAAACTTGTATAATACCCACATATGATAGATTTAAACAGCAAACAAAGAAAAATCCTCGAAAGGGCGGCGCATGATTTGCAGGCGGTTGTAATTGTTGGAGGGGCAGGACTCACAGACGGCGTTGTTCAAATGACTGCCGACTCTCTGGCCGCACATGAGCTTATAAAAGTTAAATTCAACGAATACAAAGACGAAAAACAGGAACTCACTACGCAACTTTGTGCCCGCACCGATGCAACCCTTGTGCGTATAATTGGTAATGTGGCAATTTTGTATAAAGAAGCAGAAAAACAGGAAGATAGAAAGTTTAAGCTTTAATTCCAATAAATGCTGTCACTGACTTTTCAGGTGACATAATCAGCGTGTCCATAAGCGTAAGTCCAATTCGCTGGCATGGCAGCAAGCGGAAAAAATCTTTTTGAACTTCAAGTGAAACATCCCCGTAGCCTGGACTAAAACGCGGGCGCACCTTATGCCCCTGCTCTTCAAATTCAATCCTGATTTTTTCATTTAGTAAATCAACACATTTTTCTATGTACATTGCACCGGTTGCCTGAAGCACGGCAGCTTTTACAGGGTCTTTTATTTGCGCACGTCTTATTTGCTGGTCGCACTGAGCACCAAGCGTTGACGCAAAAATCACAACCTTATTGCATTCACGTAAGTTTCGGGCAAGATCCTTTGAAGGAATGCGGAAATCTGAAAAAGAAACCATACCAGTTCCAGCCTCTTCATCATATTCCACGCTTAAATCAAACTGCTCATAAACTGCCTGTGGTTTTATAACTTCAAGAAGTTCAGCTGCTGCGGATTTTATGAGTGTTTCAGTTTGTTCATCTGGCACACTCACCTTCTGATATCCAAGGTAGCGGGCGGTTTCGGAGTAATCACGGGCTATAGGAGACATCTGGTCTTTTGAAGGTATGAAAAATTGCGGCATATTTGTACTATAATTGGAGAAAGGGGATCTTTCAAGGGCCCTTCCCTTCGACAAGCTCAGGACAAGCTAGGCTCAGGGACCGCGGGTGTATTCCATATCCCCTTTATTTTCAATATACTTTTAGCCATGGAACAATACAAAAAAGAATTTATTGATTTTATGGTGCAGAGCCAGGTGCTCAAGTTCGGGTCGTTCACGCTTAAAAGTGGAAGACAGTCACCTTTCTTTATGAATGCCGGCGCTTACATTACAGGCACTCAGCTTAAAAAACTTGGCGAATACTATGCAAAATCGGTGCACGACAATTTTGGAGAAGACATTGATGTTTTCTTTGGACCGGCTTACAAAGGAATACCGCTGGCTGTAACTACTGCAATTGCCTACAGCGAACTTTACGGAAAAGAAATTAAATACTGCTGCGACCGCAAGGAAGAAAAAGACCACGGTGCCGACAAGGGTGCAATTCTTGGTTACAAAATCAAAGACGGCGACAAGGTTGTAATTATTGAAGACGTAACAACTTCGGGAAAATCAATCGAAGAAGTTTATCCAAAAATCAAGGCGCTTGAAGAAACTCCGGGCGGAATAAAAATCCTTGGAGAAATTGTCAGCCTTGACCGTCTGGAAAAAGCTCCTGATTCTGAAAAATCAGCACTTGGGGTAATTGCCCAAACCTACGGATTTAAAACTGCCGCAATTGTAACAATGGATGATGTAATTGAAGCACTTTACACAAACGGCGATAAATCGGTTATTACTGATGAACTTAAAAAACAGCTTGATGACTACTACGCTCAATGGGGCGCTATAAAATAAAAATATTCAACAAAAAGAGGTACTAAAATGAAACACTTAATTAAAAAAACCGGAATTATACTTTTGATGCTCGCACTTGCAATGAGCTTGAGCGCAAAAGCAAAAAAAACAATCACAAAGAAAATTAAAAAATCTGCAAAGACTGTTGAAGTTACTTACCCAAAATCAATTGTAACACTTTCTCCGGCTGCCGCAGAAATTCTTTATGCAATTGGAGCCGGCGACCAGATTGTTGCAGTTTCACAGTTTACAGATTATCCGCCGGAAGCAGCAGAAAAACCAATTGTTGGTGGCTTTGACGGAAAAACCTTGAGCATTGAAACTATCCTTTCTTACGAGCCGGACCTTGTTTATCTTAGCGAAGGCATGCACAACTTTTTGATTGAACCGCTCGATTCTTACGGAATTAAATGGTACCTTTCAAACGCAACTTCCATTACTGCAATTGAAAAAGAAATTATGGATATGGGTGAACTCACAGGACATCAGGATGAAGCAGCCCAGGTTGTTGCACAGATGGCAGAAAAATTAAGCAAAGCTTATGTGCCTGCCGCAGCCCCAACAGAAGATGATGAAGTAGAAGCTCTTGATTCAACAATTAAAGTTTACTACGAAGTTTGGAATGCACCATTTATGTCTGTTGGCTCAACTTCTTTTATTCATGATGTAATTGTAAATGCAGGTGGAAAAAATATTTTTGATGACCTTACCGATGCTTACCCTATGGTTAGCGATGAAACAATTATTGCACGTGCACCGGATGTAATTTTAATTCCAATGAATAACGGTGTTAGCGTTGAAGATGTTAAAGCTCGTGCCGGCTGGGATTCAATTCCTGCTGTTGCAAACGACAGAGTTTACATAATTGATGACAATGTTTATTCACGCCCTGCTCCAAGAATTGCAGATGTTGTTCTTGATTTGTCTGAGCTTTTGAATAACTAGTTTTTATGAAACGAACGCCTTTTCTGGCAATTCTATTTTTTCTGCTGCTGATTTTTTCACTTGCACTTTCGCTTGTGTTCGGCGCAGAAAAACTTAGTCCTCTGGTCTTAATTGGTCAGGGGACAAAATTTCAAAATATAATCCTTTGGAAAATCCGACTACCTCGCTGCCTGCTGGTACTTGTTACAGGCCTCTTGCTTGGTGGAAGCGGAGCGGTGTTCCAGTTGTTTTTCCGTAACCCGCTTGCCGAGCCTGGCATTATGGGCATTTCTTCTGGGGCAACGCTTGGTGCTGTAATTGCAACTGTAATTCTTGCAGGACGAACTTTGCCAGCAGCCCTTGAACCTGTTTTTAAGTTTATTTCTCCAATTAATCTTTGTGCCTTTTTGGGAGCCCTTGCCGCAGGATTTTTTGTAACAGCCCTTGCATTCAGTCGCGCGGGAAAAGCGTCAAGTGTAATGCTTCTTCTTTGCGGTACAGCACTTGGAACTTTGTACTCTGCAATTTCTTCTGCAATCTTACTAACAAGCAACAAGGAGCTTCATTCAATTTACACCTGGATTTTAGGAAGTTTTAACGGCCGTGGCTGGAAGGAGTTAATTTTTATTGCAATTCCTTCGGCTCTTTCTATGATAATTGCATTTGTAGTAGCCCGCCCGCTTGACCTTTTAACCTGTGGTGAAAAAACAGCAGCTTCTCTTGGAGTTCAGGTTGACCGTCTTAGAATATGGGTTTTGATTTGCGGAGCTCTTGCAGTTAGCGCTGCCGTGTGTGCCGGTGGAACAATTGGCTTTGTAGGATTGATTGCTCCGCATATTGTAAGAAAGTTGAGCGGTCCAAAAAGCCGTACACTCATTCCTTACAGCATGATGTTTGGTGCAACGCTGCTGCTTGTTTCTGACACAATAGCACGAACAGCAATTGCACCAGGCGAACTCCCGGCAGGAATTATTACTTCCATACTGGGAGTGCCTTTCTTTATTTCTCTTTGCCTTACCAAAAAGAATAGTTAAAATTGGTGAACTGAGCTTTGGCCCCTGGCTGTTTTGTCGAATAACAGAACAGTGCAAAACGTACGCCAACAAACTGGTCCAGCGTGTAGCGAAGTTGAACCGGTGTGCTCAGCTGCTTGTATTCACCCTTGCCCGGATTTTCGCGGTACAAAAGTTGAACATTCTGTTTTGCACGGGTCAAATCAAAAACAAGTTTTAGTTCAACCTTTGGATCTACCAGTGGGATTTCTGTTTTTATTGTTGGTGGCTCTGTGTCGAACACGCCCATTGCCCACGGTGTATTTTTGGTTTTATGTTCTGCAGCTACCAGATAGAATTTTCCATCGCGCTTTGTTACTGCAATAAAACCGTATTCTCCTTCGAGTGCGGCTAGCCCCGCAAAATCACCTTCACCAATACCGCTTGCATCAAGCACAACAGAGCCCGCACATTTTTCGGTTAGAGTACGCTGTGTATAAGTGTTTGCTGCCTGAGTGATATTTGTTACGGTTTTTTTAGTTTCAATTGAATAGCAGTTTGATTCAAGCTTGTACCCGCGTGCATCTGGAATATGGTTCCACTGCCAGGCAGGGTTTGTAAATTCGTTGCTCCAAAGCGGGGCGTACTTGTAGCCAGGGTTGTTATCGAGGACAGTCACGGTTCCTGGAGCTTGACCAGATGATCCAAAAACGACCGGCCCTTCGACAGGCTCAGGGACCGCAGAGGTGTTAAAACTAACAGGCACAAGAACCGGAATGCGTCCCAGCGCACCGTGGTCCTGGAACAAAATGCCAAACCAGTTGCCTTCCTTGTCCTGAACAATTCCGCCCTGAGCAACACCGCTGTTCCAATTGCCTAAGTCGGAACAAAGTACGTCGCCGCCACTCCATGGACCTTCAATGTTATCGGCAACAAAACAGGCTTCGGTCCGCATTTTGCCCTTTGGCATGTGAATCATAAAGTTGTAGTATTTGCCGTTGATTTTGTAAAGGTGGCTTCCTTCATAACCAAGGTTCACGTTTTCGCGGTCATCGGTAATTATTACTTTATCAACTCCGCCTTTTTTTGGACCACTTAAATCACTTTCAAGTTCGGTAAGATGAATTTCCATGTTGCCGTGAACTACAAAAACTCTTCCGTCATCATCCCAGAAAAGCGACATGTCATGGAAAAATCCTTCAATGTTAGATTTTGTCCACGGCCCTTCAATTTTGTCGGCAGTGTACAAATAAGTTTTGTGAGTATCATTTGCAACAAAGCTAACATAAAATTTTCCCTGGTGATAATTAAGCGAAGCTGCCCACATGCCTTTGCCGTAAACTCCACGATTATCCATTAAAGTCTGACCGTTAGTCACCTCTAACTTATCGTAAACATAACTACAGAATTCCCAGTCTACAAGATTGTACGAACGAAGAATTACACAGCCCGGCATAAAGTGCATTGTTGTACTAACCAGGTAGTAAGTGTCGTCTACGCGAATTACGTCCGGGTCGGGGTAGTCGCTCACAATTATATTTGCGGAAGATGTTTTGTATTTACCCATTCACTTAACCTCAATTCCGCCGACATTTGTGTCAATTCTAAGATGTTTATCGGAACTGCTCTTTTGAGAAAAGTGACGCTTTTCATTTTTTTCATCAACAACAATTCCGCCAAGATCTGAATTAATTGTCATGTTATAATTTTCAAGCGGTTCAACAAGCTCAATTGAAATTGCACCAACATCAGAATCAAGATCAAGATCTTTAAAGCCCATATTCGTAATTTCAATGGCTCCAACATTTGTATCAATTGAACCCTTTTTAATATCAAAGCCGCTAAGCTCAACTGCACCAACATTTACATCAATAGTAAGTTTTTCAAGTTCAGTACCAAAAGGAACTGTAATAACAATATTACATTTGTTGTTTCCAACTGACCTTTTGTTGTTGGCTGCCTGTGTAATTGAAAGCTTTCCGTTTTTAAGTGAATAAGCCGGCTTAAGCAATGAGTTGGAATATTTCGATTTTATTTCCCATTTGTTTCCGCGTTCAATTTTGATTCCGCCAACCTTAAGATTTACATCAAGCTCTCTGAACTCGCTGATTGTTTCTGAATCAAAAGTTTTTGGATCGTCATCTTCAAAATCAAAGCCATCCCAATCATCAGCATCATCTTCGTCAAAATCATCATCATCAAAATGAAAATTAAACTTACCATGACGCAAACCATTACGGATTGAAGACGACACAGAAGAATATCCTTTTGTTGAAATTCCAAGATGATGAAAAGTTCCGAATACAATACAAAAAATTGTTATAACCGTTAGTATAATCAAAAATATTTTCTTGTTCATTTTATTCACGCTCCTTTATTAGTCTTCGGAATTCAGATTAATAATCAGCTTATTTACAACGCCGGCAATTGGCCAGATAATCCAGCTGATCCACCACTTGAATGTAAGGAAGCTGTAGGCAAGATAAATACAAGTTACAGTAGGCCAGTAAACAGACATTATTGCACGCATTGTTTTGTTGTTGTAGAACGGCTCCTTGTCGCCTGATTTTGTATAAGTTCCGCCAATTGATGTTTCTGAATTAGTATTAAGAAGTCTCTGATAAGCTCTGTAGCGCCAGTTGCAGTAAACAAAACAACCAACTCCGGCAGCAACACTTGCAAAGAACAAAATGCCACCCCAGCTATCATTAACCTCGCTTGCAAAATCATCAAAAATAACTGCAGGAATTACGCTGCAAACACAAAATACAATTCCCAGAACATTAAGGATTGTGTATGTCTTTGTAAACTTCTTCTTTTCTGACGAAACATAATCGGTAGTTGCAGGGCTTATTGAACAAGGCTCATGCTTTAAAAATCGCCACGGCTCCATTCTTGTTCTTGGAATAATCATTCCGGCAACACCCATTGCAATAAGAATAAACATCATAACAATTCCAATGGTTTCGTGATTTCCAGGCAATACATCGCCAAAGAAAATTACAGGAATTGTACAGATTATAAAACAAACAATTCCTGCCATTTTGAATGTTATTGAAACAAACAAATCGTCAAGATATTCCTTAACTTCGTCCAAAGAAAGATTGCGGCGCTGCGGCTGTTCCTTTTCGGTTTCGAGCACATGCTTAATTCCAAGAGAAGAAGCAAGCTCGTCAAGATTTCCGAATTCCGAAATTACAGTTGCAACTGCTTCGTTTTCCGATTTTCCTTCGCGGCGCAATTCTGTGTATTTGTCTTCCATCATCTGGAAAAGTTCATTTTTTGCCTTAATAACTTCGCTTGTGTTAGGAAGATTTCTGAACATTGATTCAAGATAATTTTTAATAGTTTCCATTCTAAGCCTCCTGCTTTTTGCTGATAAATTTTTCTACAACTTCCTGCGTTAGTTTCCACTCTTCGCATTTTTCATTGTAATACTCTTTGCCCTTTTGGGTAATACGATAATAAGTTCTGCGCTTACCGTTGTCTGCCTCCTGGGAGTATGATTCAACATAACCGTTTTCTTCCATGCGCGTAAAAGCAGAATAGAGCGTTGTTTCTTTTATAACATATTTTTCGCTCGTTAGTGCCTTTATGTTTTTAGAAATTTCATACCCGTACGAAGGCGCAATTTGCAGCAGAAACAGTATCATCGTGTCGTTGTAACCACGAATTACATCACTGCTGATTGTAACCATAATACCTCCTATACCACGTCTGGCAATGCTTTGTCTGTCGTACTACGACTGTCGTACTACTTGTATCATACTACGATTATCGGGGTAAGTCAAGA
>JAFZXA010000038.1 GCA_017617115.1 Treponema sp. | reverse complement strand
GCTTACACAGGTGACCAGATGATTCTTGATGGTCCACACCGCAAGGGTGACCTCCGCCGTGCACGTGCTGGTGCTGCTAACATCGTTCCTAACTCAACAGGTGCTGCAAAGGCTATTGGTCTTGTAATTCCTGAATTGAACGGAAAACTCATTGGATCTGCTCAGCGTGTTCCAACACCAACAGGTTCAACAACAATGCTTTTCGCTGTTGTAAAGGGTAAGGACATTACTAAGGAAGCTGTAAACGCTGCTATGAAGAAGGCTGTTACAGAATCTTTCGGATACAACGAAGATCAGATCGTATCTAGCGATATCATCGGTATGCGCTTTGGTTCACTCTTCGATGCTACACAGACAATGGTATCAAAGATTGACGACGACACATATCAGGTAGAAGTTGTTTCTTGGTACGACAACGAAAACTCATACACATCACAGATGGTACGTACAATCAAGTACTTCTCTGAAAATTGCTAATTAATTAGTATTTTTCTGTGAATAAAAGGGATTCCTTATAAAGGAGTCCCTTTTTTTTATATTTTATTTAAAAAAATCTGTTACCTTTTTACCATTCAGTGTTTATATATGTAGATAAACACTAAATATACAGGAGATTTGGTATGAAAAGATTTATTTTGTCAGTTTTAACCGTTTTGGCTTTGGGAGGCATGCTTGCTTCTTGTGGTTCAACTTTAAAGTTGAAGGGTGAAGAACCAATTATGAACACAGGACGACCTGAAGTAATTGATTACCAGGGACTTGCTCTTGGTTCTGCAGTACCAGACTGGGTAATTGCAATTGGTGACGGTTCAGAAAAACGTGTACGCAAATCGCTTGATATTCCAAACAGCAAGCAGATTTTTATTCTTCAGAACAAGGGTAATGACCTTGACTTCTTGAAGGCCTGGACAGACCAGGTTGATGCACGTGCCGAAATTGCTTCTTCTGTTGAACAGACAATTGCACAGACAGTTCAGTCAGAAATGGAAGTTCGTCAGGCAGATCAGCAGGTAAAAACTAAGGCTGCTAAGATTTATTCTGCAACTATGACAAACGTTACTTTGAATGGACTTTCAAAAGAAGATTACTACTGGATTAAGACACGCACACCAAAGGTTGATGTAAAGAATCCAAAACTTGCTACAGATTACAACTACGAATATACATACTATGTAGTATATACACTCGATAAAGATTTGTATGAACGTCAGATTAAACAGGCTATGGACGATGTAGAAGACAATGATGATCAGACAGTATTCCTTAAGGATGTTCTTTCTGAAAAGCTTATGTCTACAATCCTTTTGCCGGAAGAAGAAGACATTTCCTTTAATTATGTGCCTGTAGAAACAAGCTACTACGATGCAAAATAAAATCTGATTCTTTACAAATCTAAAGATATACTAAGACCGTGCCATCAGGTGCGGTCTTTTTTTTGTGCCCTGTCATTGTCGGGCTTGACCCGACAATCCGTTTTTACACACGAAATCACATAAAGTACAGATATCTGCGGTTTTTCCTGGAAACTTCTTAAACCTGCGGTAACGCGAAAGACCTTTTACAAAACAAAGCTGCACCATTTCGTTTTGTGACGCATTTTTCATGATTGTTTCATAGCTGTCTTTGATAGTGCCTATGAAAAGTTCTGGATTTTCGTTTGCAAAACCACAGCAGGGGGCAATATTTCCGTTGGCATGTACATAAAGAATTTGACCCGGGCCTTCGCAGTAATCTTCCTTGAACCAGTGTTTTGATTTCCATGCAAGAGGATTTTCTGACGGGTAGGTGCGGGGGAGGGTGTAAATACGAATGTCTTTTGTTGAGAAACCAGATAATGTGGTGGTTGAGCTTGTCGAAACCACATTCGTAATATGCCTTTTAATGGTGGTTTCGACAGGCTCAACCACCATTAAATCTTCTACTCTCTGAATATTAATACTCTCTTCCCCAAAAATCTTCTGCACTGCTTTTATAAAAGTAAGCATGCGCTGTTCATTCTGCCCGTGATATTCATCCCAACTTAGCCCGATTTTACCATCGTAGCCTGAATCATAAAGCGCCTTCAGTTTTTGGTTGAGTTCCTCTTCATCACGCCACCAGTCGCCGTTTGTCATAATCTGATCAAAAAGAAGGTCATGTTCCACAGTAGCACGTGTAAGTTCCAGCAAAAACTCCATATACAAAAACGGCTCTCCGCCAGAAAAGCCCACGCGCTCAATAGTACTCTCAGCTTTTACACAATCCTCCAGAAACGCCAAAGCCTGCTCAATCTCCAGCCTGCGCGGATTTTTATCAACAAAACAATGCTCACAATGAAGGTTGCAGGCACTGGTACACGCGAAAATAATCTCTGTGGGGCAAAAGGTCCGTCGTTTCATGTCTTAATCATAACATAGATTGAATTTTACATCAAATTTCATTATATTTTATAGTAAATCATTTTTAGGAGAACAAATTATGATTAAAACCGTAAAAGACGTAGACTTGAAAGGCAAACGCATTATCATGCGCGTAGACTTTAACGTACCAATGAAGGACGGAGTAGTTCAGGACGACACTCGTATTATGGCTGCTCTTCCTACAATCAAATACATTCTTGAACAGAGCCCACGCTCACTTGTTCTTATGAGCCACCTTGGTGACCCTAAAAAGGACGTAAAAAAGGCTCAGGAAAAGGCTGAAAAGGCTGGTAAAACCTGGACAGACGCTGATGCAGAAAAGTTCATCAACGGAAAGAACCGCATGAAGCCGGTTGTAGAATATTTCGCAAGCAAGCTCGGAAAGCCAGTTACATTCCTTCCAGATGCACTTGGACAGAAGGCTGCAATCGACGCTCTTCCAGAAGGCGCAGTTGC
>JAFZXA010000037.1 GCA_017617115.1 Treponema sp. | reverse complement strand
TTGAGCATGTAAGACTATTGACCAAATAGTTTTATTCTGTTATATTCTAATAACAGTTTTTTACTGTATGTCTCCTTCGTCTAGTGGTTAGGACATCGGGTTTTCATCCCGACAACAGCAGTTCAATTCTGCTAGGAGATGCTAAAAAAAATGCTCACCTTGTGGTGAGCATTTTTCGTTTAAGAGTGTTTGTGGTGGGAATGGAACAAATAGAAGACACTGACAATCAAGAAACTCGGGAAATAACACCTATTGATTGCGAACAGGCTGGGGCTTATATTGCTTCTGGTGGGAAACTTTCGCAGATTTCGGACAATTATGAAGAACGGCCGGTTCAGGTTGAGCTTTTAAAAAATATTGCTAAAACTTTTAATCAGAATCATATCGGAGTTTTTGAAGCGGGAACTGGTGTTGGAAAATCTTATGCTTATCTTATTCCTTCGTTTTTGTGGGCACTGCAGAATAAAGAGCGGGTTATTATATCAACCGGTACAATAAACCTGCAGCAGCAGCTTTGTGAAAAAGATATTCCTGCCGTAGAAAAAATAATCGGTAAAAAATTAAAGTTCATTCTTATGAAAGGGCGTCAGAATTATATTTGTAAACGACGTCTTATGGAAGCCGCTTCTGTGCTTGACCTTTTTGAAGATGAAACCGAAGAAATTAAAAAAATCGCAGACTGGGAAGAAACAACAAACACAGGTTCCAAAAGCGATCTTTCTTTTATGCCTTCCGAAAACGCCTGGACCAAAGTTAATTCCGAAAGCGATGCCTGCATGGGAAAACGCTGTCCTTTCTTTAATGAATGCTATGTAATGAAGGTTCGCAAGCAGGCTGCAAGTGCTTCAATTATTGTTGTAAATCATCATCTTTTGTTTGCAGATATTGAGTCCCGTATGAGCGGAATAGGTTATGACGAGCCTTCAGTTCTTCCGCCATACAGGCGCATTATTTTTGACGAAGCACATGGTATAGAAAATGCGGCAACAAGTTTTTTCAGCGAAAGTGTAAACCGGTTTAAGCTTATAAAACTTGTAAACCAGATGTACCGTAAAAGAAAATCCTCAGAATTCGGACACCTTTGTTCAATTGCAGTTTTTTCTAAAAATGAAGAAAAGGTTCAGGAAGCATACGCATTAACTTCAAGAATTAAAAATGCAATAAGTAATCTTGAGCTTGCTGCAAAAGACCTTATGGGTAATGAATATTCAATGCGCCTGTACGAAGCCACCGCAAGACAATTTGGTCCATTTCTTGTTCAAACAGCAGAACTTGCCGAAGCCCTTGGAGCCTTTACAAATCTTGTCCGTGTTATAATTGAAGGTGTTGCCGACGACGATAAAGAAGCCGCTCCATTCTGGGAAGCAAAAATAGTATTACGAAGACTCGACACTTATGTTGTTCTTTTAAAAAATTTTGCAATCTGGGAAGAAAAACGACAGAATGTTTACTGGATTCAAAAAAAGCGCCTGCCGCCAGATCTTGCGCGCCAAAGTGATGACCCCGATTATGTAATCCTGACCGAAACTCCGCTTGATACTTCGAATCTTATGAATATGGGTGTTTATGAAGAAATGTCCAGTGTAATCTGTACTTCGGCAACTCTAAGAACCGGTCGGGATTTTAAATACTGGTGCAGTAGAACCGGAATAAGCTATACAGATCCGGAACGTGTCAGCTGTAATTCTTTTGATTCTCCATTCCCTTACTATACAAACATGCTTTTTGCAATTCCAAATGATGCGCCGCTTCCAGACAAACCGGAATTCCAGCAATGGATAGAAATGGCAATTCCACGCCTTATCAGCGCTGCAGAAGGACGAACTCTTGTATTGTTTACTTCTTACGAATCACTTCGAAGCGCTCATAATACAACAGTTCATGTGCTCAAAGGTTTTAACGGCCTTATAATGAAGCAGGGTGATGATGACAATTCAAAACTGCTCGAAAAATTTAAAAACGATAATGAAAGCGTCCTGTTTGCAACCGATTCTTTCTGGCAGGGAGTTGATATTCCTGGTGAATCGCTTAGTCAGGTTATAATTGTAAAGCTTCCGTTTACTGTACCAAATGATCCTGTTTTTGTTGCCAGATCCGAAGCAATTGAAAAACGCGGTGGCAACTCCTTTATGGAAATGAGCGTACCAGAAGCAGTTATAAAGTTCCGCCAGGGAATTGGACGCCTAATAAGAAGGTCAGACGACAAGGGTGTAGTAACAGTTTTAGACAGGCGCATTTACGAAAAACGCTACGGAATGAACTTTATTCAAAGCATGCCGGAATGTAAAAAAACGTACGACTCCTTAGACGAAACCTGCAAAAAAATAAAACGGTTTATTTTTGACTGAAAAAACGCTATACTGTTTTTATGAGAAATTTTATTACATTCTTTTTACTTGGTTTATTTTTAATACCATATTCATTCATTCTGGCAATTTGTTGGCCGTTTTCTAAAAAACTTACAAAAAAACTTTCTGATTTTTGTGTAAAAAAAGTTCCTGTCGGAGTTTTTGGTGTACTTCATAAAATTGATGAATTTCAGTTTTTTGGTTATGAAGAATCAAAACAGGGACTCCCAAAGCAGTTTATGATTATCTGTAATCATCAAAGTCTTTTTGATATTCCAGCCTTCATGCGCTTTATGCCCGAAGTTGATCTTCGTTTTATTGCAAAAGATGCACTTGGAAAAGGTGTGCCTCTTGTTTCGCCAATGCTCAAGTCTCAACAGCATTGTTTAATTCCACGCAATATTCGCCCGCTTGAATCTGTAAAGTTAATTTCTGATTTTGGTGCACGTGCAAAAGAACAGAATCTTGTACCGGTACTTTTCCCCGAAGGAACAAGATCCCGCGATGGAAATGTCCAGAAGTTTTATACAGCAGGTTTCAGAACTTTGACAGAAGCAAGCCAGCTCCCTGTAGTAGTGTGTGCCATTGACGGTGGCTGGCGTATTGCAGATTTAAAAGGACTTTTAAAGAATATTCACAAGGGAAGCTACAGACTAAAGGTTTTAAAGGTTTATGATTGCCCGAACGGCAAAGAAGAATGTAATAAGCTTTTAGATGAAGCCAAAGCACTTATTGAACAGCAGCTTGTAGAATGGCGAAAAAAGCCGCTGACAGAACGCTAGGAGACCAGCACGGTCCCTGAGCCTGTCGAAGGGCGCGAAGGGCAAAAAAATAAGGAGTCGTTCAACAGAACAACTCCTTTTCCCCAAAAATGTATATAAATTTTAGTATTATTTAAAATCTTTTGGACGTCTTTCTACACGTTTACATTTCTGGCATTCAGCCTGATTCTTAAGTCTGCCGTTATCCATAATAGTTTTCATTATGATTTCGCCACCACAGTCAGGGCAAATGAATTTGTGTGTTGCAACAGTAGTACGAGAGTTT
>JAFZXA010000036.1 GCA_017617115.1 Treponema sp. | reverse complement strand
TTCTTCGATTCTGTAATTTACAATATGATTAAAAAGCTGACGTGCAGCAACACAAACAACCTTGTCTGAGTTAGCAGCAATTTCAGGATCATTTACCTTTGCCAACTGATAAGCACGGCGGCTTGCGGCAACTGTAATTTCGTAAATATTATCATCAAACTGAACAAGCTGTTCCAAAGGAAAAATCATTATTATACCTCTTACAAATAATAGTATATTTTAACAAGATATGATTTTTAGGTCAATATAGAACTATATATTATATTTTTGATTTTCCGTGTGAGGTCCCAGGTGCCTGCGTCGACTTTTTGCATTGTCATAACAACAACAAGGCGGTTTGCAGGATCAATGCCCAGGTATGGTCCAAGCCAGCCGTCCCAGCCGTATTCGCCTTTTGTGGTAAGGGCTTTGCATTTTCCAGTTTCTGTAGCTATGCGTAAAAGATTACAATAGGTGTAGCCGCTTAAGTGTTCCATTTTCTGGTTGAACTTTTGCTGAAGGTCGTCGCGCAAGGTTGCATTTGACATAAAATCTACTGTTGCAGGTTGTAAAATTTGTTTACCGTTATGCTTTCCTTTGTTCAAAAGCATAAGGCCGAATTTCATGTAATCATCAACTGTAGAACAAAGTCCTGCTCCTCCGCTTTCAAATGCAGGAGGATTTTCCATTGTGTAGCCTACTCCAAGATTACAGCCTGTGAATTCTTCAAGTCCTGTACGGTAGATTTTAGAAAGACGTGGTTGTTTTGCTTGAGGTACATAAAAAGCTGTGTCATCCATGCCAACCGGGTCAAAAATATTTTGTTTAAGAAAATCGCTGAATTTCTTTCCGCTGACTTTTTCAATTACCGCCCCAAGGATATCTGCTGAATAACCGTATTGATAATCTGTTCCAGGTTCAAAATTAAGCGGGATTTTTGCAATAAGTCTGGCAAATTCCTGTGTTGTGATTTTATTTTCACCGGCAACATCTGCATTCAGTTTATCAATGAGCTTTGAAGTCTGATGTTCGCCGTAAGTGCTGCCTTCCCAATAGGCGCCATAACCGTAACCACTTGTCATATTCAAAAGATCTTGAATGAGTATAGGTCTGGTAGCAGGATGAGGTGTTCCAACAAGTCCTGTATCACTACAAACATTAACTTCTGCAAAATCCGGCAATATATCTTTAAGCTGCTGACCAAGGTCAAGTTTCCCCTGTTCAATCAACTTATTAGCCGCCACCGCAGTAACAGTCTTACTCATTGAATACATACGGCAGATAGTGTCGCGGGAATACTTTTTTTGAGCTTTAACATCAGAAAACCCCGACTCCCAGTAGCCGATTTCTTTATTATCTTTGTATAAAAGTACATTTACACCGGCAACCTGCTTTTTTGCGATATATTCGCCCACTACAGTCTGGATATTATTAAGATTATTTAGATTCATAAGTATATTATAAGTAAAATTTCATACTTTTTAAATAAATTTTTATATGTATTTTTCAATAATTTCGTTTATAATATAGAAAAGGATTAACAAAATGGAAAATAAAGAACTTATCGAGGCCGGAAAGGCAGTTTTAGGTATTGAATTTGGATCAACCCGCATCAAAGCAGTTTTGATTAACGAAAAATATGAACCAATTGCCGGAGGTTCTTACACCTGGGAAAATTCTCTTGAAAACGGTATTTGGACCTACCCTCTTACACAGATTCACGAAGGTTTACAGGCTTGTTATGCAGGACTCAAAAAAGATGTTCAGGAAAAATACGGCATAAAACTAACAAAGTTCCGAGCTGGTGGAATCAGTGCAATGATGCATGGTTATCTTGCTTTTGACAAAGATGAAAAGCTTCTTGTTCCATTCAGAACATGGCGAAATACTATTACAGGAGAAGCTTCTCTCAAGCTTTCTAAACTTTTTAACTTCCCTGTACCGGAACGCTGGTCAATCAGTCATTTTTATCAGGCAATTCTTAAAAATGAACCACATGTTCCGCAAATTAAGAACGTTTATACACTTGCAGCCTATATTCACTACATGCTAACCGGTCAAAAAGTAATTGGCGTTGGTGACGCAAGCGGTATGTTCCCTGTAAAATTAAACGGAAATAAAGCAGACTATAATGCTGAATATATTGCTAAATTTGAAGCACTTCCAGAAGTTTCTAAATACAACTTCAAAATCAACGAAGTATTCCCTAAGGTTTTGATGGCTGGTGAAGCTGCCGGTACTCTTACAGAAGCCGGAGCTAAGTTCCTTGACCCAAGCGGAGACCTTGAAGCCGGTATTCCGTTCTGTCCACCAGAAGGAGACGCAGGAACCGGTATGGCTGCTACAAACAGCGTAAAAGCTAAGACCGGAAACATCAGTGCAGGAACTTCTGTATTCAGTATGGTTGTTCTTGAAAAAGACCTTGCCAACGTTTACCCTGGCATTATTGATATTGTTACAACCCCTGACGGCTACCCTGTTGCTATGGTTCACTGTAATAACTGTACAGGTGAGCACAACTACTGGATGGACCTCTTCTACGAAGTTGCACAGACTATGTGCGGAAACGACATCCCTAAAATCGGTAAGTTCTTTGATGATTTGATTAATAAATCACTCGAAGCAGACAAAGATTGCGGTGGACTTTTGGCTTACAACTATCTTTCAGGCGAAACAATTACAGGCTTTACAAGCGGACGCCCTCTTTTTGTACGTGCCGAAAATGCTAAATTCAACATTGCAAACTTTATGCGCGTTCAGATGTTTGCTTCTTTGGGCGCTCTTCGTGCCGGAATGGATATTCTTTACGACAAGGAAAAAGTTCCTGTAGAAAGCATGACAGGGGCTGGCGGATACTTCAAAACCGAAGCAGGACTTAAATATATGGCAGCTGCAATGAAAACAAGCGTAAGTGCAATGGAAACTGCCGGTGAAGGCGGTCCATGGGGAATGGCACTTCTTGCCGCTTACAGTGCCGACAGCAAAGGTAAAGTTTTGCCGGATTTCTTAAACAGCGAAGTATTCGGTTCCTGCAAAAAGACAACTTCTGCACCGGAAGCAGAACTTGTTGAGTCATTCAACATATACTTTGAAAGATATATGAAAGGTTTAGCTATTGAGAAGGCGGCAGTTGAATCATTATAATAGATTGTCGGGTCAAGCCCGACAATGACATGTCATTCCCGGGCTTGACCCGGGAATCTCATACCAAAAGGAATAAATATGACCTACGAAACAATTAGACAACAGGCTTACGAAGCCAACATGAAAATACCGGAAAATCACCTTGCTCTTTATACCTGGGGAAACGTTAGTGCTTTTGACAAAGACAAGGGCGTTTTTGCAATTAAACCAAGTGGAGTTCCATACCCGGAGCTAACCCCAGAAAGCATGGTTATCATTGACATTGACGGAAACAAAGTAGACGGCAGTATGAATCCTTCGAGCGACACCCCTACCCACGCAATTCTTTATAAAGAATTCGGCATGAACCAGGGCGCTGATATTGGTGGAATTATTCACACGCATTCAACCTTTGCTGTAAGCTGGGCACAGGCAGTTCGTTCAGTTCCTCTTTTTGGAACAACACATGCAGACCATATCCAGAAGTCTATTCCTTGTACTCCATATTTAAGTAAAGAAGCAGTTGAATCTGACTACGAAAAAGAAACAGGTCTGCTCATCGTAAAGCACTTTGCAGATCTTGGACTTAATCCAAACGAAATCAATATGGTTTTGTGCGGCGGTCACGGTCCTTTTGCCTGGGGTAAAACTGCAGACAAGGCTGTTTACAACGGAACAGTACTAGAAGAAATCTGTAAGATGGCGCTGAACACACTTGCCCTTAATCCACAGGCAACACCGCTTCCGGATTATATTGTTAATAAGCATTATATGCGTAAACACGGTCCTAATGCTTATTACGGTCAGGGGAAATGAACCGTTCTTACTACACAAATACAATAGTTCTCAACTTAAAACCGACTGGAGAAAATAATAATTCTGTCACTCTTATAACCCCAGACAAGGGTGTTATATATGCAACTTTGTACGGGGGCCCTAAGTCTAAGTTACGATCGCTTGTGGCACAGTGGCATTCTGGAAAAATCTGGCTTTATGATAATCCCGAAAAAAAACAGACAAAAATAAGCGATATGGAAGTTTTAAACTATCATGAATCTTTTGGTCGTGACCTTTTTAAGATGTACGCGGCATCTTTAGCCGCAGAACTTGCAATAAAAACCCACTGTGCAGGAAGCCCGGAACAATGTTTTAAGCTTATAAGCGGATTTTTAGACGGAATGGAGCTTTGCGATGAAGAACAATCCCGGCTTGGATTAATCCGCTTTTTATGGCGATATCTTGCACTTATGGGCGTTCAACCAGAGGCAGACAATGACGAAGCATTTGCACCAGAAGCCGTTTCGTATTATAATGGAAACATCAGTTCGCAAGCGTTGGAATACCTTACAGCAATATCACATTTAGAACCGTCAAAGGTCCGCCAGCTTAGTGTTTCCAAAGACACCTACTGCGAGCTGAAAGATTTTGTATTTTACCTCATCTCCAGCAACCTTGGAACTGAGTTAAATACAATTAAAACAGGAATTGGGATATTATAAGAGATCCCGAAACAAGTTCGGGATGACATATATGGGTGGGAAAATTGAATAATTGGATTAAAACTCCTGTCTCGCGGGAACAGATAGCACCTCTGTGTAGCAAATACAATATTGACCAGCTTCTGGCTTCAATTTTTGTACGACGCGGCATTACAACAGGTCAGGACATTTTATATTATCTTGAAAGTGACCTTAGATTCCAGCATAATCCTTTTTTATTCAACTCAATGGAAGATGCTGTTGAACGAATAAATCAGGCAGAAGAAGAAGGTGAAAAAGTACTTATATTCGGCGACCGTGATGTTGACGGTGTAACAAGTACGACTATCCTTTATGAATATTTAAAACATCGCAAGGTTGATGTTCAATGCAGGCTTCCTCTTGAAAGCGACGGCTATGGTCTTTCAAAAAAAGCAGTTGAAGATTTTGCAGCTCAGGATGGAACTCTCATCATAACTGTTGACTGCGGCATTTCGAATTATGAAGAAATTGCCTATGCCGCAAGCCTTGGTATTGATGTAATTATTACAGACCATCATAATGCACCCGAAAATCTTCCACAGGCAGTTGTAATTCTTGACCCAAAAGAACCAGATTCAGGCTACCCTTTTGCCGATATTTCGGGCGCAGCAGTTGCGTATAAGCTTGTTTCGGCCCTTCGCTTATCGCATTCTGATTTTTATAATTCTGAGATTTGTATTATTGATGTTGAATCATCAAGTGGCCCTTCGAGTGCCTCAGGGAGACGTTCGCTTCGCGAACTTCCCCAGTTTGCTTCGCAAACTGGCAATGAATACAGCCCAATACAAATCAACTGTGTAAAAATCAGGAATCTTGTAAAAGTCAAAGAGCTTCATGAAACAATTACCCCTGGCAAAACTTCAATCTATGACCTTAAACTTCCTTACTTTTTACAGGGTCAGGTTATTTATGCCTGGGATGCCGCAAAAACAAAACAAGAGCTTAGCCAGCTTTTTGGAAGCGGAATTGAATTCAACATTTATGATTTACGAAGTCAGGTTGCACAGGTAATTTCTTCTGTAAAAAATCTTACTACAGAACAAATAAACCAAAGCTCAAAAATTGCAAAATATCAGGAAGGCGAAACAAACACTCTTGATACTCTTTATAATCTATATGTTACTTATTGCTACAAAACACTAAGCCTTAATAATAAAAATTATCTTGCAAATGAACGACGTGATCTTCAGCTTGTTGCACTTGCAGCCATTGCAGACATAATGCCTCTTAAAGATGAAAACCGTCTTTTTATAAAAAACGGTCTTGATTCAATAAAAACAAACGGACCGCGCCCTGGCCTTGCCGAATTATTTTGTCAGCTAAAAATAAATACGGAATCACTGAACGCTGTAGATATTTCATGGACAGTTACCCCTGCCCTTAATGCAGCGGGAAGACTTGGTCAGGCCGATGTTGCTCTTGAACTTTTGCTTTGTGAAGATCCTAAAAAACGAAACGAGCTTGCTGTAAAAATCTATGAGCTTAATGAACAGCGCAAGGACCTTGTTAATAAAGCTGCATGGAAAATTAAAGATACCACACAGACAAACATAGAAGAAAATGATGGAAAACTTTGTGTAATAATTGATGAGGATATTCACCCGGGCATTACGGGAAATCTTGCCGGCAGAATCATGCAGGAAAAAAATGTGCCTGCAATAATAATCACACAGCAGGATGGAGTTTACAAGGGTTCAATGCGAAGCTGCCGCGGTTTTATAACAACATCATTCTTAGCTTCTTTTGGAGACTTTTTTATAAACTTTGGCGGACACAATGCAGCCGCCGGTTTTAGTTTTAATGCAGACCGGCTTGAACTTTTCAATAAAAAAGTCAAAGAACTTCTTCCTTCTATAAACTTAGAAGAAGAAAATCTCGATATTAATATTGATGCAGAGATTCCTCCACAGTTTTTAACACCAGAATCATTTGAAATCTTAAACAAGATGGAACCTTTTGGTGCAGAAAACAAGGAGCTTCTGCTTGTAACAAAAAACATAAAGCTTTGCGATGCAATGGTTCAGGGTAAAAAAGAACCATTTTCTCTTAAGCTTGTTTTTGATACAGGAAAAAATAAGTTTCCGGGAATGTTCTTTGGACAGGCTCAGAGACTTAAACAGGATATTCAGGTTGGAAAAAACTATGATATTCTGTATACAATGGTGTATAACTATTTCAATGGTAATGTAACACCACAATTCAGATTAAAGGAAGTTCGATGTCATGATTAAAAAATTACTGATTTCTTTTTTGGTATTATTAAGTGCTTCTGTTTGCTTTGCAAAAACAGCCTTTTTCAGTTCTGAAAATTATAATCTTACTGTTACTTATAACGAAACAATTGTTCCTGGCGATGCAGTTTTTGTTCGAATGTCTGTTACTCTTCCAAAAAATCACAAAAAGTCAAAAAGCGATTCCGATAAAAAAGGCGCACTCCAACTTTACCAGGATAAAAAGGTTATAGAAAAAGCTAACTTTTATTCAATTGGAAAAAAGAAATCAAATCAGACATATACCGATATGCTTTGCGGCATTCCAATTTCTCCGTGGCTTACAGGAGGAAGCTTTTCACTTAAGGTTTTATTTTCGTTTGGAGAAGATGAAACTGGTGAATTCAATCTTCCCCTCACTTTTAAATCACGCAAATGGGTTGAAGAAGTTATTGAGTTAGATGCTTCAAATACTGCAATAAAAACAGACTCAAGTCCTGAACGGGCCGCTCAAATTGAAAAACTAAATAATATTCTTTTTACAACAATGCCCGAAGATGTTTACACTCTTAAAAAGTTTACTTCTCCAACAACTTCTACAAGATATACTGCCTATTACGGTGACCGACGCACTTACGCTTATTCAAACGGAAAATCTTCTACTTCACTTCACTACGGAAATGACTATGGAGTTCCAGAAGGAACAGAAGTTCGTGCTTGTGCCGACGGTAAAGTTGTTATGGCTGAAAACCGTATTTCTACAGGCTGGTCCATTGTAATTGAACATCTGCCTGGTTTATACAGCCTTTACTATCATCTTTCATCAATGGATGTTAAAGAAGGCGACCTTGTAAAACAGGGAGATTTAATTGCAAAATCAGGTTCAACAGGACTTGCAACAGGCCCACACCTTCATTGGGAAATGAGACTCAACGGCAGTGCAGTAAGACCAGAGTTTTTCCTTGATGATTTTGCCTTTGAAAATGAGAACTAAATTTCTCGGACAACAATCTTGCCGTCTGGTAAAATTTGAATAGAATAATAAACATCGTTTTTACATTCAGATAAATCAACAGAATAGATTGCTATGTGTCCAAACGGCGGAACTACTAAAAGCTTTTTATTTGCAAATCGGGCAATTTTATACAAAAGCTGTCTTTCATAAAGAGAAGAGCCATAACCAAGTAAAAGACACTGGCCGTTATCATTATAGTATTTTTCAAGAAGTGTTCCGCCATGCTTATCTTTTTTTGTTTCTAAAATCCTTTCTTTTCCGTAAATGCGTACAGGAAAAATATAAAACTTGTCTTTAAAACAGGTTTCAGCAAAATCAACAGAAAGATAATTTCCAGACCAGGACCGTTCAATTACTGCAATTTCATTTCCTGCAGTATCTACTATAGAAAACGAAGCACTTATTGTGTTGCCATCGGAAGATGAAGAAGAACCGTAAAGCTTTACTCTTAAATATTCCTGCTGGTTTGACTGCTCCAGCTGTTCCGAAGCATGATATACAGAAATGTATGAAACAAAAATAAAGAAAACCCAGACAAATACAAGCATACAAAAAATAGTAATGAGAAATTCTTTTATTGCATTTGAATTATTTTTTTGTCTACTCATAATAATTTTAAAAACTGTTCCTCTGTAATTACCGGAATTCCAAGCTGGGCTGCCTTTACATTTTTGCTTGAACCGCTTGTTGTGTCATTTGTAACAAGATAAGTTAAATCTTTTGTAACAGAAGATTTGCACACTCCACCGTTTTGTTTTACAAGCTGCTCTGCATCCTGCCTTTTCATTGTAACAAGCTCACCTGTAAAGCAGAACGATTTTCCTTCAAGTTTTCCACCAGATTTAGTTTCAATTGTTATTATTCCATCCTGAACAAGTGTCCTCATTTCTGCTGCATTTTCCGCCAGGCCCTGAACAATTGTATGTGCCATAATCTGTGCAAAGCCGTAAACATCTGCAATCTGAGTTTCTGTTGCAAGCAGCAGCTTGTCCAAAGTATTAAAACCTGCCTGTACAAGCTTTTCTGCAAGAGTTTCGCCAAAGCCTTCAATATCAAAGCCTGCAAGGAATACCGGAAGTGTCATAGTTTTATGAGCTTGTATACTTTTATAGACTTTTTCGGCACCAAGGGAGCGCTTTTCGTTTTCCATGCTTTCTTCATTTAAGAAATATGGCACAAGTTCATCCACTGTTAATGTGTAAATATCTGTAATGCTTTTTAATCTTCCGTTTTTGAAAAGCTGGGTTACTAAAGTTTCTCCAAGGTCCCTGATATCGACAGTCTGTACAAACTTTAAAAGCTGATGAAGCACCCGTTTTGAACACTCTTTGTTCGGGCAGTAAAGCCTTGAACCTTCATCTACCAGCTTTGTTCCACACGTTTCGCACACACCTGGAAAAACAATTTCTGTTGTCTGAATATCTTTTTCTTCTACAACGCTTTCGATTTTTGGAATAATTTCACCACGCTTTACTACAACAACATGGCTTCCAATTTTAACTCCAAGTTTTCGCATTGTATCTGGGTTTGCAAGGCTTGCACGCTGAACTTTTGTTCCGTTTAATTCAACTTCATCAAAAATTGCAACAGGTGTATAAGTTGCCCCGCTCTGACTCCATTCTACTTCCCGCAAAACAGTCGTTGCTTCTTCAAGTGAAAACTTAAAAGCAATCTGCCTGTCCGGACGGGCACGCGAAGCATCTTCAAAATCTATGCGGTTTTCTTTAACTACAAGGCCGTCAATATCGTATTCAATATCCTTGCGCTCTTCCATTATTTTTGCACGGTATGCAATTACGCGTTCTGCATTCTTACAAATTACTAGCCGTACAACATTAAAGCCGCAGGCCATAAGCCAGGCAATTTTTTCTTTTTCGTTTGTAAAATAAGACTGACCGTTTGTACTAAGTGCATCATAAACTATGAGCTTAAGATATTCGCTTCCGGTTCCGTCCTTTCGTTTCATAAGTCCATTTGCGGCATTACGGCAGTTTGCCTTGTCAGCAAAGTATTTTTTATGAACCTCATGAGTCATTATAACTTCGCCGCGTATTCCACCAGTAAAAGGAACAAGTTCTCCATCCTTGTAAATAGCAGCATTTACACCGCTCATCTTTTTTGCATTTGCGGTAATGTCATCGCCTATACTTCCGTCACCGCGAGTAACGGCGCGAACAAGATAGCCGTTTTCGTACTGAAGCTCAAGCGAAGCACCATCAAGCTTATATTCTACAAGATATTCTTCGTATTCATGCTTTGCAGCCCACGCTAAAAACTGTTCAGGGTTTGCAGCTTTTTCCTGACTTCCCATTGGCATAACGTGATGTATTTTTTCAAAGTTACCAGAGTCTGCACCTACACGCTGCAGTACTGCATTAGTCGGGTCCAGAGCCTTAAGTTCATCCCACAGAGCATCAAACTCGGCATCGCTTATTTCACCTTCGCCGTTATAATAAGAGGTCTGGTATTTTACAATTAATTTTTCAAGTTCAAGGATTCGTGGATTATTCATTCCGGCATCACCTTTTTATTCACTGCATTTTTCAAAAAGGATTTCTGTAATTGCGCGGTCGGCAGCAAGTCCCTTTCGTTCAAATTTTGTGCGGGCACGCCATTGTTGAGGCTCGGCAAATCCATCATATTTATTTTTAAGATGTGGAGTTGCAGTCAGCTGTTCAAGAGCAAATTCTGCATAATCAATTATGTCTGTTACAAAATAAATGTATCCGCCTGGAGTGAGCTTTTGAGTAAACAAATCTGTTTTAGGACGCTGAACAAGGCGGCGTTTATGATGACGTTTTTTTGGCCATGGATCCGGAAAGAAAATATGAAAGCCATTAACACTGTTGTCGCCAATCATTGTTTCAAGAACATCAAGCGCATCGTATTCAATTACATAAAGGTTTTTAAGTTCATGTTTTTGAATTTCACTTAAGACTTTACCAACACCAGGCTTGTGTACTTCTATTCCAAGATAATTTATATCGGGATTTTGTTCTGCTATTTTTATTGTTGCATCGCCCATACCAAAACCAATTTCAACAATAATTGGATTTGTATTTCCAAAAACATCAATAAAATTAAGCTTTTTGTTTTCAAAGGGAATACACCACACCGGTGCCAGCTCCTTGTAGGAACGTTCCTGGGCTGCAGTCATTCTTCCCGAACGCATAACATAAGTCTTTACTGTACGATGGTGTTCTGAATTATCCATAATTAGTTTCCGGGTACAACCTTTTCAAGCGGCAAATTACAAATAACTGTTCCATTCTGGTTTACCCACGATTCCTGGAACTCTGCAGCATCTCTATAATTATTCCAGATTCCTCTTGCGTCATTAAGTTCTGCAGAACGAGGTCCGTAATAAAGCACTCTTTTTTCGTTATCAAAAATTGTCAGCATTCTTGTTCCATAATACTTTTTCATTATATCAGGAACATCCGCTGCTTTTGATTCATAAAGTGATTTATCATAGCTTAAGGTTCTTTTTATTTCTTTTTTTTCTTCATCGGACTGAATAAAAACAATTGTGTATTCACCAGCCGGAATTTTTTCATCAGCAGGCATAACCAGATTTGTAACACCGCAGTAAGTATTTGTTTCATCTGCTGCAAGCACTAAATCTGTTGCTTCCCAAACATATTCATTCTGGTCGCTTGAAACAGTTACAGTTTCAAATCTTCGTGGATTCGATGTAGCTTCTACAAATATACTTAATCGTGCCTTAGGCAAATCTTCTTTATTATTATAATCAAAAACAACAGCCATTCTTGCATTTTGAATTTGAGGAGCATTATTTGAACACGATATTCCAAATACACAGATTAAAACAGAGAAAAGAAAAAAGTGTTTTTGAAAAAAGTTTTTATTCATAAATTAAAAGTTGAAGTTCAGCGTAATAACGGTTAGTTCACTGGCAGAGAACTGATTTACTAAAGATTCAAACTTAACATTAACCTTTTTACATGCATCATCAAGATAAGAAAGATAATACAAACCAAGGTCTGTTCCTTCCTGTCCATCCGGCAGTTCACGGTAAAAGTCAATCAGTGTTTTCTTTGCAGTATTCGAAGATTTTGCGTTATCAATGTTTTCCTTAACTTCCTGGAATTCATCGTCCTTGTTATAAAGTGTAATTGAAAGCTTTCCCTGTTTACCAATTGATGCAGAACCACCACCAAGCTTCCATGAAATAAATACAAGTTCGTGATTACGCTGCAGCTCTGCAACAATCTTTGCACGAACTTCTGGGTCAAAAATCAGGGAGTCTATATCTTCAACATCCTGATACATATTTCTTGCTTCTTTTCGGATATTGGTATTTTCATTGTTAAGAGCAAGTTCCATAACCATTACCGAAATATATTCTGCTACTTTTGATTTTTCCATGTAAGAACTGAGCAGGTTGCGGATTGCAATAAACATTTCGTTTGCACCGTCTGACTTATGGAACAAAGTAATAATATACCAGTTCATAAGTCCAAGCCTGTTCATAAACTTTTCTGACATTAAAAGATAAATATTTTTTTCTTCATCAGAATAATCCGGATTTGTCATTATGGCTTTCCAGATTGGATCCAGAATGCTTCGTCTGGTCTGTTGAATAATTGTCTCTTTATTTTGAAGAATTGAACGCAGCTGACGTTCACTCATCTTGGTTTTTTCATCAATAAGGTGACTAGGATTTGCCCTGTTGTGCTTGCGTACACATTCACATTGAATTAAAGCGGCATAAACATCACGGTCAAATTGTTTATAAAGCAGAGAGTAAACAACAACCTTTGAAAGGTCCATTACTTCCTGGCGTGAAGAAACAAATTCGGACATAGAAATTTCAATTTTAGAAATATAGTCCAAAAGAATCATGCTTTGAATTGACTGTGGAGAAAATTTATTTAATGAAATACCATATTCATCAACATTATCAGCCAATCGGAATCTCATAAGTTTTTTGTTATGACTGATAAAGTTTGAAGCACCATCTTCGGTGAGAATTACTTTTAGAGGTAGTTCAATAATAAATTTTTTATCGGATGCGCTCATTTCACCTTCTCAAACACTTTTTGTTATTAATCTTTATTGTACCACAAGGGTCTTGCATTGTAAACACTTAAATAATAAACTGAAAGAGGATGAAACCTTACATAAAATCACTTTTAATGATTTTTTTACTCCTGTTTATCGCAATGCCTCTTTGTGCACAAAATATTTGCACAGATTTTTTTGCATTTCTTGATAAAAAAGGTTTCCAGCCTCAGGCACAACTGCTTACTGCAGGAGGCACTAACAATCTTCCTTATAATATTATCGTCAACTTTCCGTCTAAAGACACAAAAAGCGAGCAGAATTTAGTTCTTTTATTTGATCTTGAACAGGCATATACCTATAAAGAACAAATTTGTTCGGTTTTTGATGATTTGCATAATCAGAATTACAGTACTTCAGTTGTTTTTTGCTACGGAAGTCATCTAAAGCTGCCCCGGGAAAACATTATTTATGGTTGTGAAGTATATGCACATTCCCTTAATTCCGATGGCTCAAATAATGTATTTATTTTTAATCTTAATGCACAAAAAAACGCTATAATTCCAGGAAGCAATAAAAATCATTCACCTTCGTGGATGCTCAAAGATTTATTCGATGCCTTTAGCTCTGCAAAACTCACCGAAGGACTTCCTGTGTGCTATATAAGTCAGGTTGCCGATTATACATTTTCAACCGATAAAACTTTGCTTTCTTTTTTAGAGCTTGATATTCCTTGTATTTCTGCCGAGCTTAAGGAACCAGATAAAATAAATGATGTATTAAAAAGCCTGATTTTTGATTATGAAAAATCCTCATTAAAGCCTTCGGACTCTCATACTTTTATGTTCCGTTTTTTTGGTAAACGAATATGGTTTTCGGAGTTTGGAATTATTAATTCAATTATCATAATCATCGTTATGGGATTTCTTTTTGTTTTTTGTATTGGTTTTATTAATAAAACAATTAAAAAAGAATTCTGGAATGAAATAAGCTTAATCTGGTATGTACTTCCAATCATCTATATTATTTCGTACTGCGGATTTTTTACAGGCCGATTTTTATACAAGCTTTTTATTCATCCGGACAATCTTAACTATACAGTTTATGGTTTTATAATTATTCAGATTTCCATTGCAACGCTTTTAGTTTCTGTATTTTTTATGCTTAATCTTTCCTTGCAAAAAAAGTACACTACCCGTTCTCTTGATTTTCTTTTAGTTATTGATACATTTATAAATCTGGTTATATTTACTCTGTTTGACATTTCTCTTTTTCCAATTTTTCTGCTGATTTTTTTAGTAGCAGTTATTTCACTTATATTCCGACGCAACTGGATTCATATAATTCTTTTTGTTTTTTTAATAGTCCCGTTCATACCTTACACAAATACTTTATTTACAGTTTCTGATAAATCAAGTCTTCATAATCTTCTTATAAACAGCAATGCGCTGCCATTTATTCTTTCACTTGTTCTTTTGCCTGTTTATCTTATGTGGCTTAGAATTTTAAACTCAATGAAAAAGCGATATGCAAAAAAAAGAATATATGCAATTGTTATTGCAAGCGCATACCTGTTTATAATGCTTTCTCTTTTTATTTTAAACAGAATCTTTTATTCAAACAAAAACGAAACCGCAAAAAACATTCAGATTTATCCTGTAGAAAACCAGGCACAGTCTTCCTTTGATTTTTCGCTCTCATACAAAGACAACACAATTTTTGATGATATTATCAGGCAAATTAAAATTACATCTTCTACGCTTCCGGTTTATACCTGTGTAAAAGTATATTCATCAAATCCAGTACTTTATTCCGAAAATGATTATATGCTTATTTCTTCTGATGAAGCAGAATTTTTACTTCCTCTTTATCCTGCAAGTGAACTTGAGTTTAATTACGGAACAGATAATCTTGAACAGACAATAAGCGTTGAACAGATTTTTTATTCTTCACAAGAACAAAAGTATTACTCAATTACAAAAACACTCACAACCGGAGCGGCACAATGAGCAGTGAAGAAAATAAAATAAAGCATTATTATCTTCACGCCGATCTGGATGCCTTTTTTGCTTCGGTAGAACAACTTGATCATCCTGAATACAGAGGTAAACCCGTAATCGTTGGCGGAAGACCCGAAGACAAAAGGAGTGTTGTTTCAACTGCCTCTTATGAAGCACGCGTTTTTGGAGTACACAGTGCAATGCCAACTGCAAAAGCATATCAGCTTTGTCCGCAGGGAATCTTTGTACACGGCCGAATGAAACGTTATTCAGAGCTTTCGTACCAGATTATGCAGATTTTTTCAGATTTTTCACCTGATGTTCAGCAAATGTCAATTGATGAAGCGTTTATAGATTTAACCGGTACCGAAAAGCTTTTTGGCCCGCCGGAACAAACAGCTTTTAAGATAAAGGAGCGTGTAAAAAAAGAAACAGGCCTTACAGTTTCAATCGGGCTTGCTCCAACAAAATATCTTGCTAAGCTTGCAAGCGACATGAAAAAGCCGGATGGTTTTTACATGATAGAAGAAGGCACAGAAGAACAATTCATGCTGAACCTTCCGCTTAAAAAAGTATGGGGCATTGGCGACAAAACTTACGAAGCTTTAAAAATGGCAGGCTTAAAGACAACACGCGATATTCATGAAAAAAGCCTTGAAGCTTTAAGCTTTATGTTTGGGCAGAATACGGGCAGCTTTTTATATAATGTTGTTCGAGGTATTGAAACAGTAACATTCGACAGAAAAACCAAAAGTCATTCTATAAGTAATGAAGCAACATTTCCGTTTGATTTAACAGACATTTATACTGCCGAAACAGCCATGCTTGATTTATGTCATTCAGTAATTTTCAGACTTCTTAAAGAAAACGGTTTTTCGCGTACAGTTCAGGTTAAAATTCGTTATGAAGATTTTTCTACAGTTTCAATTCAGCAGACTTACCCACAATCTGTTCTTACGCTTGATGCTTTATATGAAGCTGCAAAGGAGCTTTTTGAAAAAAAATATGAACGAGGCCGAGGAATCCGTCTTTTAGGCATTGCCCTTGAAAATATTGAAGCAACTGAACGCACTTACCAGCCGGGTCTTTTTGATGATAATAATGAAAAAAAACAGAATGTTGAAAAAGCAATTTTAAAGCTTGAAAAAAAACATCCCGAAATAAAAATCCATAAAGCAAGAATGCTTGAAAAGCTTAATAAAGATACAAAGATTTTAATAGCAGCTCTAAGCTTTTGTTTATTAAGCGCCGTTTCTTCATTTCCACTTTGTGCACAAGAGCAACAGTCCGAACTATCAAACGAAACAAGCACTTATGAAATATCAGGTACGTGGTCGGGTACGATGAAAGGCAATGTTGATTCAACCTTTGGCATGGGCAATGCTTTTGGTATAAGTGCTGCCCCACCAGTCTTTGATACCGAAGTTGATCTTTCGGCAATCATAAATATTACACCTCATTTATTTTTTCAAATGGAGTTCCTCGATAAATTTAAAAACAACACCTACACAATAGGTTATAACGGCGAAGGCTATCTGAATCTGTTTAAGTTTTCAAACCGAAATATAACTTTTCCAACTGATTATTCTTCATCTTTGAATGGTTATGGAATAGCAGGCGGAAAAAATGAAGCACCTGGAATAATACTTCACTTTGATGATTATGAGCAAAAAAAATGGCGTGGAGATTTTCTTGTTCGATATGATATGACTGAACAAAAAACTGCTCTTTTTTATGGAAACAACAGCGTAATTGATACAAATACCGAGCTATATAACTATGTTACTTCAAATACTTTTGTTATTCCTTCAGAAGCTGTTTTTCATATCCGCAATATTTATATTCAGTCAAATAACGGAACTTATAAAACACAGGATGGTTTAAACTTTTACAAACTTTCTTCACAGGATTATATTATTGATACGCAAAAAAAACTTCTTCTTCTTTCAGATTCTGTAAATAACATAATTACTCCGCAGACGGTTCCTTACATTCTTATTACCTTTGATGATGATTCTTTTTGTCAGACACTTCTTAATGACACAGGTTCTTATTCAGACAGTACATCGTTTGCAGGAAAGGTTCAGAGTTATTTTAAAACATCTAACTCAGACCTTGAACTTTCTGATTATTCAAATCTTAGTTTTGAAGCATTAACAAAAACAATAAACGGTTCTACTGCTTATATTATTCAAAATCCAAATTCTTTTTTACCTTACCTTTGTGCAAACAAATATAAAATTACACCGAATGCTTCAAGTGAATATCTTATAAAAAATAAAAATACGCAAACGACAGAGACTTCTTTTTCTGCAAAAATTCAGAATGATTTTTATTTTGTAATTACCGATTTTTTTGAAGAAAACCAAAGTTATGTTCAGGTTCAGAATCTTAATTATAAAAATGCAGGTACAGATTATTTATTACCAGAATACCGCTACCCTTTTGCTCAAAAATATCCTGAAGTATATCTTGAAACAAAACCAGATTTACCTTTAGTTTTTACCCAAAGAAATATTACGCCTGTAAAACAATTTGATATTGGTAAAAAAGCTTCGGCTGGTTCTGTTAAAGTTTATAAAAACGGAGTTTTGATAACTGGTGCAGTTTACGACAGCAATACCGGTTTTGTTTCTTTAAATGAAAGTGTAAGCGAACTTGATAAAATATATATTGTTTACGAAGAAGAAGGCTCGGACAGCTCTAAAGGATTTGTCACAACAGGAACAGGATTTGCATATAATATTCTTCCTTCACTTGTTTTTGATACAAGCTTTACCGGAAAATATCAGGCAGGCGATTCAATTGATGAAGTTTCAAAATCATCTTTTTCTTCTTTAACTAACGGCATTTCTTATAAGGGAAAAAATCTTACTGCTTATGATGCCGTTTCAACAGCAGTAGAAACACAGAAAGATATTGCCAATTCTTTTGTAACTAAAAACCAGGCCGGCATAAAATATGAAAATCAGGATACTTTAGCACAAGCAGTATCGTCTCAAGGAATTGCAGTAGACACAGCAAGTGGAAAAAAAGCTTCTGATTATATAAATACAAATTTGAAAGGCTCTTATGCACTTTTTGGAATTAAAGCAGCAGCCGATGCTTCACTTTCATATTTAGACTTACAGACAGCAGGTCACTCTCTTGTAACAAAAAATCCGCTTTTTAAGGTTTTAGATTTTGGAGAGATTTACCGCTTTTCAAAAAATGAGCTTGAAAAAAAAGATTATATTTCGTTTACAACAGAAAATCTTCTTCTTTCTGCTCAAACAACTGCCCAAAACACAGAGCTTGCAAATAAACAAAATTATCTAGCCCTTACTACACTAACTTATAAAAATAAGCAAACCTCACAAGCAGGTACTTTAAAATTTTCTGCAAATCAGCAGACTAACATTGAAACAAATAATGCTCAAATAAAATATTCAAATTATTTTAAAGACTGGTATTTAATATCAGACAAACAGTTTACAAAAGGAAAAGCAGCCTCAGAAAGAAATATAGATTTATTTACACAATATAAAAGTTCTTATAATTTATTAAAGCTTTCGCCAGAAATAAGTCTTGAGTTGACAGGTAAAAAACATAACACCGAACAAAAAGAATATCTTACAAGCGATACATTAAATTTTGCAATTCCTTTTTCTACTCAAAACAATGCTTTTTCTTTTAATCTTACACACAAGGGATTTGTTCAGGCGCAGAATATTAACACAACAGATTATTCACAAGACATAAAACAATTATTTGAACAGCAAAAAGATTTTAGATTTTTTTATACTGCAATTCCTGTTTACGCACTTTTTGATAAACAATACAAAACACTAATACAGAATAATAAGCTGCCTTCTACAGGAACACTGCAGTATGATTTTACCTGGCGCCGCAAACTTTTTAATGATATAAAGGACCTTTATATTCCAATTTCAACTACTACGGGAATCAGTCGTGATGTTATTAATTCAACAGAAAAAACAACAGATACCCTGCAAATTAAAGGAAAAGTTTCTTCAAACTTTATTAATCTTTTTGGAAGCAACAGTACCTTAAATTATTTTGACTGGTATAAACAGGAAGAATATACAGGTTTTGTTTCGGCCCTTATAAAATTTTCACCCGGCAAAAACTCATCTCCATATTTTCAAATATCCTCGGGTGAATTATTGACATTTTATATTCAGGATTCAAACACACTTAACCTGAACACCGATTTTTATATAGATAATTACATAAACTGGAATTTTAAAACTTCTGCCGCGTGGAGTCGGGACACAAATAAAAGCCTTCTTTTAGAGCTTACTCATTTATGCTGGAAAAAATCAAACACTCTAGATTTATCACCAAAAGTAAAAGACAGTTTAAGTATTTCACTTTCTACACAAAACAAAACACATAAAGAAGTTTATACTTATCAAAGATCTTCAGAAATAACATTCCTTACGCACTTTAATCTTACTTCTGCAGCAGGTATTTCATTTGGTTTTGAACAGGGAAAAACCTTCCGTCTTGGATTAAACTATGAGTTAGGTATGAAAATTTCATTTTAATAGCTTACCGCGTTTCGCTCACAATTATTCAAACGGTGCAAAGTAACCGCTTTCATCGCGGCCGCTGCGGTTCATTAAATATACTTCTGCTTCAACAGGTAAATAACTCTGACCAAAATTCTTTTGCAATGCCGAAACATATTTAAGCTGGTAAGTTCCCTGAGGAATATTTATAATATCGCGGACAATTGAACTAAGACCTTCTGGTCTGAAAACGTAATACGATTCACCGGCAGTATTGTTAAGAATATAATCATATTCACGGCTAACGGCACCCTGTGAAACCTGAATAAATGAGAAATCAATTGCATTATTACTAAGATATGCAGAAAGCTCTGTAAGCGTATATTGTGCGAAGGAACTTTCTGTAACAGAACCATCAGAAATCATTATTATTGCTCGTTTTTTAGCGGCATTAATCAAATCATTTGCTGCAAGACGAATTGCAAGATCTGCTGGCACAGATTTTGAAACAGGAGTTTTCAGCGCTTCCAGAGTAAAATCAGAAACACCATCAGGATTTCCAGAATATTCTTTAACAGGAATTGCACCTGCAGAAATTACTCGTAAAGAACCGCGGCCATTCATTGATGCTGCAATTTCTTTTACGGCAGTTTCAATTTCTTCCCTGTAATTATTCATTGAAGAAGAACGGTCTATGATAATTGTTATATCTGCATAAGTATTGTTTGCAGCACTTCCAATAAACTGAAGGTTAGAAACTGTTCGTTTGTTTTCTGTAAAATAAAAATTTTCAAGCTCAAGACCAACAACAGGCTGTCGGTGACGGTTTTCTACCTTTACTTCAACAGTAACCTCAGGGAAGCGAGAAGAATCAATCTGTTCAATCTGAACAAAAAGTCCACCAACAAGCTCCTGCATTTTTGACATAACATATATTTCATTTGCAGTTATGTCTGCTGCAATTACATTGTTGTTTACATCAGGAACAGCTGCCGTTACACGGCTTGGTGCATTTCCAGTTTTTGCATATTCAAAAATCGAACCTGTTTCAATATCAACGGCAACTATTCTGTTTCTGTCACTTACAACAAGAGAACCGTTCCAGTACTTAAGAGCTTCGGGCTTATCAAAAGTGTCTTTTTCAACAAGGTCTCGAATAAAATTTCCTGAACGGTCAAATTCATAAATACAGCCTGTGTCTTCATCTGCAACAAAAACACTGTCTTCTACAACTGCAATTCCAGTAGGACATTTTAGCCCCGCAAAATCTGCCCCTTTAAGTCCAAAATAATATAGACCATTTCCTTCGGAATCAAAAACATCTACACGGCGGTTACCATAATCTGTTACATAAATTCTTCCCATTGAGTCTTGAGCTAAAAATTGTGGACCTACAAGGTTTCCAACCCCTCTGCCCTTTGAACCTATATATTTAATGAATTTTCCCTTTTCGGTTAAAAGTGCAAGTCTGTCACCGGCACTTTCGCTCATAAGCATATTTCCATCATTCAGGCGTATAATATCAACAGGTCTGTCAAAGCCTGTAAGAGGTCCTGTAATGCGTTCTATAACTTTACCATTGAGTGAAATCTTAATAAGTTCATTCGAAGCATAGCAGGTTACCCAGAAGCTTCCGTCATAATCCGGTAAAACAGAAACAGGCCCCGAAAAAATCATTGTTCCGTTTACAGTTCCTTCAAAGCTGCCCGATTCAGAAAGCCTCATAAGTTTATCTTCGGAATCGCCTGTAATACGACGCTCTTTTACAACTTCAATTTTATTATCAAGCAAAAGACCGCCGTAGCCGTTGTCAGATGCAGTCTGCCAGTAAGAAAGCGCAGTTCCTTCCATTCCAGCCTGATAGTATGCTTTTCCAAGCCATTCCAGAATTAAATTGTCATTAGGCATATATGAAAGTGCTTTTTCAAACTGAACTATGGCATCATTAAACGAGCCCTTGTAAAAAGCCTGAACACCCCGGCGGAATTCTTCTGCTGCAAAACCTTCTTCCCCAGTTCTTATACGATCTTCCGGAACAGTAAGACCTGCATTAGCTGTAGTCTGCTGTGCATAAAGACACAAAACAATTAAAAACAAACAAACAAGGCTAAAAAACTTTTTCATTAACGGCCCGCCTTATTGAGCATCTGAATATGCTCCATAATTGTTGCATTATCCTTATCAAGCATTTCTGCCTGTTCAAGATACTTTCGTGAATCTTCGTATAATCCAAGCTTGTAATAAACCCAGCCAAGAGAATCAAGACAAGCTGCAGAATCAGGTGCATGATTAACTGCCTGTTTACATAAAGAAAGTGCACGTGTTAAATCCTTGTCTTCGCATGCAAGCACATATCCAAGACCGTTCATTGAAGTTAAGTTCTGAGGATTTTCTTCAAGTGATTTTTCATAATATGCCAGGCATTTTTCTGTATCGTTTTGTTCCCACGCAACAAAGGCAATTGCTGCATATACAGAAGGAGTCATATAACCTGTTTCTAAAAGCTTATTCAATTCAAAATCGGCAAGACGTCGGCGGCCAGACAAGGCATAAATAACTGCAAGCAAAAAGCGGCACTGCAAGGTTCGTTCAAGATGTGTACCCGAAGTAACTACCTGTTCAAGATACAAAAGCGCATCATCATAACGCTCAAGCTTTGCATAACAAAGTCCAAGATAATAAGCTATTTCGTTTTTATCTGCCCCGCAATCTACCGGTAATGACAGAAAAAATGAAAGCGCTCCTGTATAAGATTTTTGTCTGTAAAGAGAAATGCCTTGTCCTAAAATATTATCAGCCATTGGTCCCACCCATTAACTTTTTATATATTTTACAACGAAAACTTCATATAGTCTACTATAATTTAGTCCTTTACAACAACTGTTCCTTCAGACGGAACAACTTCATAACATTCCGGATGATACTGGAAAATCTTTTCAAATTCCAAAAGCTTTGACTTAAATTTTTCAACATCACTTTCGCGGATTATTGCATAAAGACAGCGGCCAAAACCTTTACCTGTAATTCTTCCGCACGAAACCGGATTTCTTAGCATTTCAAGATTTGGTTCAAGTTCGCTTACACGCTTTAAAATCCAGTCAATTTCAGGGCATGATATTTCATACATATCGCGCATGCTTTCGTGACTGTGGTTAACGGCGCGTGCAAATTTAAAGAAATCAACTTTGGTAAGACCTTCACGTGCATCAAGCAAATCATTATGTTCACGCATAATCGAAAGCAGTTTGCGTCTTGTATCTTCACTTACAACAGAAAGCTCTTCGTTTATGTCTGTAACATTGTTTATATACTGCCATCCGCCGTACGCATTGTTCTTATTTTCACGAAGGTCACCCAAAAGAAGCGCATTTTGAGGCTCAAACAAGGTTTCTTCATCCCAAACAGAAATGCGCGGGACTTTTGTATCAACAAGGAATATCTTTTTGTCTTCAAAGCTGAACGGAACATAATCCCATGTATTTTTATGATGATCTGTTATTATAAGGTTTCCTTTTTTAGCAAAAAGCGCTGAATAATTGTCTGCAATATAGTTGTTAGTCTGTAAAAAACGTCTGTTTCCGCGTTCTATTACCTGTAAAAGCTGCTGTTCATTGCAGTTTAATTCAAATAATTCATTGATTGCTTTTGCGGCAGCACATTTTATTGCAGTTGTAATACCAAAGCCGGCAGAAGGAAGTATTTCGCTGTAGATTGTTACATCCATACCGTAAATATCATAGCCCATAGAAATAAAACCAGATATTATAGCCTTAATAACATTTGCCCATCTGTCTTCTTTTTTATACTTCAAAGTAGAAATGCTTGATTTTTTTCGTTCATTAAGCTGATGAAAATAAAATTTAAGTGCAAGATCATCTCGTTTTGAAGCAGCAACATATACCGGAAGGTTTACTGCCATAGAAAGAGTTTTATCTTTAAAAAACCAGGAATGTTCGCCTATAAGATGGAAACGCCCCGGTGCTTTTACAGCTATATCCGGATTAGTTCCGTATTCTATATTATGTGCATCGTTTAATACTTTCAATTTAAAATCCCCCACACCTTCTCTTTTGTTTTATTTATTGCATTTTTTTTTTAAGAGCGTTAATATTCAAATAAATAAAAACAGATATTCTATTATAAAATAATGGCTTTGATTTTACAAGTTTTTTATTCAGTTTTTTCGGGTCTCTTGCTTACTCTTGGCATTCCAAACGAGTTATTTCTGCTTGGAAATCCTTTTTATGCCTTTATTGCTATTATACCTTACTATATTGCAATTAAAAAATCAAAAAATTACGGACAGGCTTTTTTAGCCGGTTTTCTGCAGGCTTTTACAACTCATATGTGCTCAAGCTTCTGGCTTGCATATTTTAAGGATTTTGCAATCTTTACACTTGGAGCTTCGGCCATAGGAACCGCGGTTATCGGCGGATGTTTTGCACTTTTTCTTTATCTTCCTTTTTCAAGAAAAACAGAAATATTCCGCAAGCTTTCTTGTTTTGCACAAAAAAAACCATTTTATGAAGACTCTTCCTTCAGAATCCTTTATTTTGCTTCGCTTTACACCCTTTATGAATGGGCAAAATCAAGCGGCTTTTTAGGATATCCGTGGGGCACAATTTCTTCTGCAATGTACAAATGGCATTCTTTTACACAATTAGCCGCAATAACAGGAACTTACGGAATAACGTTTTTAACGGTAATGTTTGATTGTATCGTTGTAGAAGCAGTTCATACACTTATAATTTCCTGTAAAGTTCACCCGGATTATAAATATGAATGCTTTTATTCAGTAATAAATGCTGCCAAAACCTTTGGAATTCTATTTGCCATCACACTTTTTTGGGGTAACTGCGAATATAACCTTGTAAGAAAACCTCAAAAAACACTTACAACTGTTATGGTGCAGCAGAATTATGACCCCTGGCAGGTTTCATCCGATTCAGAAACAATCCTCAAATCTGAAGAATTAACTCAAAACAAGATAGATGAACTTAGAAAACTAGATAAACAACCGCAATTAATAGTCTGGAGTGAAGGATCCTTACAGCGCCATTTTCCAGGAGCCTACGATCTTTATGAATGGGAACCCGAAGAAAGACCTTTGCTTGATTTTTTAAGGTCTAATGCAGTTCCTTTTTTAACAGGCGGTATTTATCGCAAAACAATTTATACAAAAACAAAAGAAAAAAAAGAGGATGGAACAATTACGTATGAAGAAACACCGTCCTACAAATATTATAATATTGCCGCAGTTTTTGATGATAAAGCAAATTTCCGCGGATATTACGGCAAACTCCATCTTGTTCCGTTTGCAGAATCAATTCCAGGCATTGATAATCCAATAATAAAGACAGTTTTCAGAAAAGTTGTAGGTATTTCTGCCGGCTGGACACCTGGTGAACAACTTACATATTTTGAAATTCCTTGCAGTTATTATGACAAAAAGACGACTCCGCGCGTAAACAACATAAATATTTCAATTCCTTACAGTATTGCACAGCAATATGAGCAGCCGCTTGTAAGAATCTGCACTCCAGTATGCTTTGACGATGCTTTTACCGATGTTATACGCCCGCTTTTCTTAAATGGAGCCGAACTTTTTGTAAATCTTACTGATGATTCCTGGTCTCTTAAAAAATCAAGTGAATATCAGCATTTCTGCATTGCTTCTTACAGGGCAATTGAATACAGAACAACGCTTATTCGCTCTACAAATGCCGGATATTCAGTTGTAGTTGACCCTTCTGGTAAAGTAATTGCAGATCAGCCGCTTTTTGAAGACTCTTCACTTGCCTATGATGTTCCGGTTTATAAAAGAGTTATAACCCCTTATGCAAGGTTCGGAAACTGGCTGCCATATTCTTGTATTATTCTGTTCGTTTTAGCTTCAATTTTCATGGCCTGCAGCTTTAATATGTACGACGCAATTCCTTCTGAACGCAACAAACCTGTTGTTCTTAGAAAGCAAAAGAAGGGAAAAAAGAGTTCTAAAAAGCACGAAAGCAAAAAGAAGCATAAAAAATAAGCTGTTGCGCAACCCCAAGTACATAACGCACAATTTGTCAAGTAAAAAAGTTTTAAATATTTTTCAAAATTTGCAAAAATTCACTTGTTTTATCATATCTAGTGTTATATGATGTAATAACGACACTAAATGTATGATTAATTCAAAAAGGAAATAACAAAATGCGTTGTCCTTATTGTGGGAGTTTAGAAGACAAGGTTCTTGAATCAAGAACACTGATGCACGGGGAAAGCATCCGCCGCAGACGGGAATGTCAGGAATGCGGTTATAAATTCACCAGCTACGAACGCATTGACGAAAAGCCTTTTATGGTTGTAAAGAGAGACGGCCGACGCCAGCCTTTTGACAGATCTAAGCTCGAAAAAGGAATTGACCGTGCTCTTGAAAAACGTCCCATTCCTACTGTCATGGTCGAACAAATCTCAAACGATATTGAAGACCAGGCAATCAAAATAGGAAAAGATGAACGCGAAATCTCAACCGCAGAATTAGGCGAGCTTGTTCTTGAAAAGCTTTTTGACATAGACAAGGTCGCATACATCAGATTCGCATCTGTTTATAAACATTTTGAGGATCTTGATGAATTTATTACAGAAGTCAAAAATATTAATAAAAGGGATGCCACACAGGCATAAGAGGGGAAAAAATGAGTGAACAGTCAATCTTTCCGGAATGGCGGAATTTCTTAGGTTCCAGTTCCGACCAAGAGACAAAAGGCTTTATTAAATCGGTAGTAAAGCGTTCTGGTGAAATAGCTGATT
>JAFZXA010000035.1 GCA_017617115.1 Treponema sp. | reverse complement strand
GAGTTTTAATAAACCTTGTGAAGTTGATATTTCACTTTTATCAGAGAGGGCTTTAATGATTGCAAATAAGAGAACTGGAGAAAATCAAAACTTCGCTTGACAATAAACATAGGATAAATTACTTTTATAGATTTGTCATCCAAATCTACATCACTGTTTTCCATGCAGATATTCCTGAATGTATAACAGGGTAATCCATAGCCTTTTTCATTTTCAGTCACAAAGGGATCTGTTTTACAGATGAAAAGGATATAACTGTCTTTAAGATTTTTGTAAGGTTCACCTTTCATAATTGCATCAATATCAATCATTGACTGATAGTATCGGGTCCGTTTGCCTAGTGCTTTCTGCTGATACGACTGCATTTCAATATCAATGATTTTATCAGAATCCTTAAGATAAACATCAAGCCGAACGCCTTTAGTCGTGTAGTAAGGCTTTATCTGTTTTTCAAGTTCTGGGTATTCAACATGACCAACCGGAATATGCAGGAGCCGCTCTACAAGCTCGGCACAAATGTCCGGTTCATGAAGCACCGCCTGGAACATACCGTTGTCTGTAAAGGTCAATTGTTCGATAGGTTTTGGATTATAATAATTGTTTTCCATTTTGTCTCCTTGGGAAATTAAATTTCCCCTACCATAGTTAACAAAAAATTTTTCTTTTTTAGGAAGTAAATTCTGAAAAAATCTGAAAAAAGTTGGAAAATTCTTTAAAAAACACGCAGAATCAAGTATAATTATTTAAATTAGTTCTGAGGCAATCATGATTAAAGAATTTCTTGAATACGACACAGTGCGCAACAATGCGCTTAAGCTTGCTAATAAGATTTACAAAGATGGGTTTATTCCAGATGTAATTTACTGCTCGCTGCGGGGTGGGGCTTATATGGCTAACATCATCAGTGAGTATTTTAAAATTATTGCCAAGCAAAAAAAGTTTCATCCGGTGCTTTATGCGGGAGTAGTGGCACGCTCTTATTCTGATGTTGCACAGCACACAAAGGTTTTTATTGACGGTTGGACTTATCCTCCTGAAAACCTGCGTCCTGGTGACAAAATTCTTCTTGTAGATGATATTTTTGATTCCGGCCGCACAATCAACTGCCTTGTAGAAACTCTTATGAACAGTCGTGGCATTCCGCGCGAAGATATCAAGGTTGTTGTTCATGACTACAAATATTTTACCTATTACAAAGAGCAGCTTCCGATTCAGCCGGACTACTATTGCCGCAAGTTTGAAATTAATAATCCGGACGAAAACCGCTGGATTCACTATATGAGCCATGAGCTTGTTGGTCTTAGCAAAAAAGAACTTGAAGAGTATTATTTTAAGGACGACCCTGAACTCATTGATGTTCTAGAGCCGTTTCTTGGAGACAAATAAAAAGTAAATGAAAAAGCTGATTGTTTTTTTAGTTAGTGTTTTTTTCTCTGTTGCCGCATTTGCACAGCTTAAGGTTATCAGCCCAATAGAAGGAACTTTTGCAAACCGTCAGATGCTTGTACTCGAAACAGACGGAAGCGGCGACTGCTATTATTCGCTCAACGGTGCCGACCCCGAAGCTTTTGGTTTTGCCTACGATGGACCTGTACTTATTGACCTTGATGGCCCTGTAGAAATACGCATTGCAAAAACAGGTAAGCACAAGGAAGAAATTACAGTAAAATATACAGTTATTCCCGACAGTGCTTTAACTGCGTCTTACAGCTCGTTTATTTCTTCTTTTTATGATTCGGGTATTTTGAATTACACATCAGGTTCAATTCTTTCTATTCCGGAATCTCTTATGTACAGCTTTGGTCTTCCACCGGATTCTTTTTTGACCGGGCGCGACCTTTCAATTTCGCAAAGTTCAGTTTTGACCCGCTACATTCCGTGTACACTCTTAGATGACGCTAGCGGTAAAAAGTGGCGCTTTATAATTAAAACCTTTCCGCAGACAGCCGGAGTTTACAGCCGCCGCGATGTTCCTTTTGTAATTACAGACTGGGACACAATTACTTTTACAAACGAAAATTATATTTACAAAATAGATTCTGAATACTGGGAGCTTCCTAAAAAAAGCATTAAGCTTGACCGTTCAGTAAGTCATATGATCCGCTGGCAGAACCTTGAATACAAAGAAGGAAACCCAATAGACTTTTTTGTGCTTCCACCTAAGCCGGAGCTTGAACAGTCAACCGGCGATGACGGCAGTCTGATTTTTAACCTGAATGGCGATGCTTCATATTCAATGAGCGTGCTTTCTACAGGAGGTACTTCGGGTTCTTCTTCGCAGTATCAGGAATTGTTCCAGCAGCTTGGTGTAGACACGTTCTATGGTGACAGTGTTTCGGGCACTCTCCAGATTGGATTTTATACAAACTCAGTTTATCAGGGAAAGATTGAGGTGCCTTTTGCAATAAACAAACGACCTCCTTCAACTCCGCTCATTTCTTCAAGCAGTGCGGCTTTTTATTCGCGAGAGCCTGTTGCAATTACAATTAAAGGCGAAAGCATGAGTGACCTTTATTATGCAGTTAGTGAGCCATATACAATCACTTCGGCTTCCGAAACTTACTCTGCTGATTCTGCTGCTTTTGCTTCAATTCGTGCTGATGATTTTAAAAAGGCCGATTCGTCTTCGCTCAGTATGGTGCTCACCCCGGAAGGAAACGGTGCCGTATATTTTAAGATTGCCGCTTATTCTAAAAATGAAAAAAATATTGGTGCAGTTGCAACCTACAGTGTGATAATTGATCAGTACAACTATTATTATAATTCGTTTGCCGATTCTTCAATTGCCGACGGAACTGCTTTGCGCCCTTATGCCACCTTTGACCAGTGTATTGAAGCTGTAAACAAAGGCCGCTATGCGTGTCTTAGAGTTAAGGGTTCGCTTGTTGTTCCAACCGGAGTTCATTACATTCTTTCAAACTGCCTTTTTGTAAACGAGTCCGACGCTTCGCTTGAGTTTGAACAGGGAGCAAGTCTTGTAGTTAAAAACTCAAATCTTACATTAGAAAACTTTACTGTTTGTGCCGCAGGTGACGGAAAAGCAGTTTATAAAATTGATGGCATTGTTCCGTATTTTAAGCTTGAAGATTCTGTGCTTGATATTAAAAACAGCCAGATTGCCGCTGCCTTTGATTCTAACGGATTATTTGCAGAGGCTATCCGTTCTTCTGTAAATGTAAATGGAACAATTGCTTCCGTTTCGGCTACAGTTTATGCTTCGTTTATTTCGGGGGTTCGTACAAATCTGAATATTCAGAATTCGTCAATAAATACAACAGCTGCAACTTCTGTAATTGTTTCTCTGAACCAGGGTGATGTTTATATGGGCAATAACTCATTTAAGATTTCGGGTGAAAAGGGAAGGGTTGCAGAATTTTTTGGTGTAACAGCAACTCTTGAAAAAAACAGTTATAAAGCAAGCTTGAAAAATTCTTCGAACGCTGCACCTGTTTATGCCGACAAAGCCAGCAGCCTGACACAAAAAGATGACAGTAGGTTTTGATGAAGCAGGGCGCGGACCTTTAGCGGGACCAGTCGTTGCAGGGGCTGTAATTTTACCGCCTGATTTTCCAATTGAAATTTTAAATGACTCAAAAAAACTTTCAGAAAAAAAACGTCTTGCTGCCGAAGCTGTTATTAAAGAAAAAGCCATGTGGGGCATAGGAATTGTAGACCACAAAAAAATTGATGAAATTAATATTTTACAGGCCAGTTTACTAGCAATGAAACTTGCGTATGAGGATTTGAAAAGACGTTACGACAGCGTGACGGCCCTTCGACAAACTCAGGGACCGTACGTCATTGCGAGCGAAGCGCGGCAATCCATAACCGGCATAACCGATGGCACCTTCATCCCAGACGTCCCCTTTGAATGCCGTGCAGAACCCAAGGCCGACGCAAAATATCCGTGCGTAATGGCTGCTTCAATAATTGCCAAAGTGTGCCGAGACCGTATTATGCTTGAATATGATAAAATGTACCCTGAATATGGATACGCAGGTCACAAGGGATATCCAACCCCTGCCCATAAAAAAATATGCCGCCAGTTGGGCCCATCCCCAATCCAGCGGCTGTCGTTTAAGTATTAGTCCGTAACCTTTTTACTTACAACATGCACTCTGCCAGTGCGTTTAATTCCGTCATCAACCTTTGCGGCAGGTTTGTCGCTTTTTACGCGGTAAACTTTTTTTGCAGTGGTTCCTTTTGCGTAAGCTGCATCTTTGGCGGCACGTTTTTCTTTTGCTGCCTTCTGGCGTGCCTTGCGGTCTTTTTCTATAAACTCAAGCGATTTGTCCATTCCCTGAAGGAACTTCTGCATGTCTTCTGCAAAAATCGCAATCTGATGTCTGTCTGCTTCAACGCCGTCTCTGTTTTTGCTTTCTACAATCTGCAAAAATACATCACCAGTTCTGTTTTCTTTTACATTAAAAAAATATGAACGATTGTCCAGATAGATTTGAGTAGTAAAAAGTTCTCCGCGTGCGCCCATAATCGTCACCTGCCTTCCCTTAAAATAGTAAAACTAAAATAACATAAATTGCTTTTTTATTCAACAATGCTATATAATAGACCCATGGTTTTAAAGAATTTTATAGTTTTTGAAGGAATAGACGGAGCTGGGACTTCTACGCAGATAAAAAAGCTGGTTGAAAAGGATCCGGAACGATTTGTTGCTACAGCAGAGCCAACTTCCGGGCCTACAGGAAAGTTTTTGCGCCGCATGTTAGCCGGAGAATTCCATGTTGATGAAAAAACAAATGCGTATCTTTTTGCTGCCGACCGCTGCGAACACATTTTTGGTAAGGGCGGTGTAAAAGAACTGTGTGATTCTGGCAAAACTGTTGTTAGCGACCGTTATTTCTTTTCAAGTTTAGCATATCAATCAGTTTCCTGCGGCCTTGAGTTGCCGGAACTGTTAAATTCGCCATTCCCATTGCCGGAATACTTGTTTTTCTTTGATATAAATCCAGAAATATCCCTGGGACGTGTAAATAACCGTACTGGTCAGAAAGAAATATATGAAAATATAGAATCTCAAAAGAAAATTGCTGCACTATATGAAAAAGTAATCTCCATGTACGAATCCAATCCGGCTAAACGTGAAGAAATGAAGATTATTCGCATAGATGCCACGAAGACTATAGAGGAAATCTCTCGTATAATAAAAGAAGAAATAGAAAAATAAGTATTGTAAACAAAAATCCATCTGAAAATCTTTACGAGTGGGATGCAGGCGGAAAATGAGGGGGGACCCCGGTCAGTGAACTCATAACGGCAAAGCCGTTATGGTGAACGAACGACCGGGGAGAGGCCTTATTTTACGCCGTCGCTGGGACCCGCTCGTAAAGATTTTCTACATGTATACATTATTTTCTAAAATTCATCTTTTATTGTTCCGATACTATATATGTGAAAAAGCTCATTTTATCATTACTGTTTGCATCTCTTTTATTTACAATTCCTCTTTCGCCAACCCATGCATATATGGTCAAATACAAAGAAGACTGGTACAAGCTTTATCACGTGCACTATCAGCAGTATCCCGATGACTGCATTGAAAATATCTACTGGCTCGAAAAAGCAGCTCAGGCCGACTTCTGTAATCCTCAGTACGTAGACTTCAAAATCGAAACAGAAAAACAGTGGGAAAAATACCGCTACCTTTTCCAGATGCATATAAATCTTAAACTCATCGAACAGCATCTTCGCCTTGGACGCACCTACGACAAAAAATGCATTTACTTTTACGACTCCCCATGGAAAGATGAATATTTACGAAACATGGAAAAAGCGTTATCTTGTTATGAAGCAGGCTTGTACTACTGGCAGGAAGCAAAGGTGTGGTGCGAAAAAGCAAGTGCTCCTTCTTTTAGTTTCCTGTACATAACAGACAAACAGGCGTGGGAAGATGAAAATGCACGCATAGTCAGCGGAGACTTAGACTATGAACGCATGCTTACCCGCGAAATTGAACGCCTTAAAAAGAACATCGAAGAACTTAAGGCAATGGACAAGACCTACTAAGGACATCTTTTAATGCAAACAAATCATTATTTTGACTGGGCTGCAACAAGTCCTGCCGACGAAGGTATTCTGCGCCAGGCAATGGAACTTACGCTCAAAGACTGGGGAAATCCTTCAAGCTCACATACAGTTGGAAAAAACGCACGGACACTTTTGGAACAGGCCCGCGAACGTGCGGCAAAAGCTCTTGGAGTTCCAGCAGGCACAGTTTATTTTACAAGCGGCGGCACCGAAAGCGATCAGATTCCACTTTTAGCACAGTTGAATAAACCCGCAACAGGTACAATCCTCATAAGCTCTATTGAACATCCTGCTGTGCGCGAACAGGCGCTTGCACTTAAAAAATGCGGATGGAATATTGTTCACCTTGCTGCCGATAAAAACGGAATAATCACACCAGAGTCGGTTCAAAACCAGCTCACTTCCGATACAACCTTAGTCTGCATTATGGCAGTAAATAACGAAACAGGTGTAATTCAGCCGATTTACGAAATTGCAGATATGCTTACCCAATGGGGCAAAGGCAAACGAAAGCCAAAGCTTCATGTAGACTGCGTTCAGGCCGCCGGAAAAATCAAGTTGAATCTGGCACACCCTGGAATTGACAGCGCAGCATTAAGCTCTCACAAAATATGTGGTCCAAGAGGAATTGGCATTTTGTATCTAAAAGATAATCTTGATGCATTTTTGCGTGGTGGTGGTCAGGAAAAAGGAATCCGCAGCGGTACCGAAAACGTAATGGGTGCAGTTGCCTTTTCGCTGGCACTTGATCGCTATTACAACAAGGATAATTCCCAGCAGCGCGCAGTAACTGATGATTTTGTAAAAAAACTTGCCGCACTTAAAGGCTGCACAATTATTCCGCCGGGACGTTTGGATAATCCGGAGCTTTTTTCTCCTTATGTAGTTCAGGCTTCGTTTGACCATATCCCGGGAAATGTTATGCTCCGCGCTCTTGATTCTCAAGGTTTTTATATTTCAACCGGCAGCGCCTGTTCTTCCAAAAAAAATAAACGCCCTGTCCTTGAAGCCATGCATATTACGCCACAACTTAGCGAAAACGCAGTACGCTTTAGCTTTGGTCCGCATACAACACCACAGGCAATTGACGAATTGTTTGAGGCAGTGCAAAAAGTGAACGAGCAGTTTAATAAGTAGCATTTGATATTTTCAAACTTTCGTCTTATAATAAAGTCATGAGTACACATATTAATGCACCTGATGGTGCCATAGCCGAAGCTGTTCTTCTTCCGGGAGACCCTTTGCGCGCTAAATTCATTGCAGAAAATTTTTTGGAAAACGCAGTTTGTTATAACGAAGTGCGTGGAATGTACGGCTTTACCGGAACTTATAACGGTAAAAAGGTTTCTGTTCAGGGAACAGGAATGGGACAGCCGTCGCTTTCTATATAT
>JAFZXA010000034.1 GCA_017617115.1 Treponema sp. | reverse complement strand
TTTTCTTTCTTGCATCGTTAACCCCATATTTTTAGCCCTCTGTTTTAATTTTCGGGCCTTTTGTTTGGGTTAGATTTTTACGTGATTTACAGGATTTTTTTCGGTTAGATTTAACGTGATTTAATGCGGGGCTTTTACATTTCCTTTTTATTTCGTTATAATAACCTCATCAATTCTCAAATCATATTTTGGAGTATATAAATGAAAAAAATTATTTCTGGTAAGGTTCGCGAGGTTTATGATCTTGAAGACGGACGCATGGTTATTGTTACTACAGACCGCATTTCGGCATTTGATGTAATTCTTCCTACAATGATTACAGACAAAGGAAAGGTTTTAAACGCTCTTGCAAACTTCTGGTTTGATTACACAAAGGATATTGTAAAAAATCACATGATTTCGAGCGACTTAAAAGATATGCCTGCCGAATTCCAGAAGCCTGAATTTGAAGGCCGCACAATTTTAGTTAAAAAACTTAAGATGCTTCCTTATGAAGTTATTGTACGCGGATATATGTTTGGTTCAATGTACGAAGCTTACAAAAAAGGTGAACCGTTCCTTGGTCACAAGTTTGATAAGGAATACAAGCAGGCAGAAAAACTTGCCGAACCAATTGTAACCCCTAGTACAAAAGCCGAAGAAGGCCACGACATTAATGTTACTTTGCAGTATATGAAGGATGATTTGGGCGAAGAGCTTGGATCAAAAATTGAACAGGTTGCACTTGCAATTTACAAAAAGTGCTATGAGCATGCTAAAGCCAACGGAATTATTATTGCCGATACTAAATTTGAATTTGGTCTTGATGAAAACGGCGAGCTTGTTCTTGCAGACGAAGTTCTTACACCAGACAGCTCACGCTTCTGGGATGCATCAAAATATGAAGTTGGTGGAAGCCCAGCCAGCTACGACAAGCAGTTCCTGCGCGACTGGTTAAAGGCCAACAACCTGGCCGGCGACCCAACCATTAAGGAAGTGCCAGCAGAAGTTGTCGCAAAGACAAGTGAAATCTATCACGAGTGCGAGCGAAGAATCTGTCATTCATAAAAAAAGAAAGGCCTTGGTGAATAACCAGGGCCTTTTTATACTAGGTTCGCCACACGGATTGGGAATTGCTAACGCAATTCCTTTTTCTTAAATTTTTAAAATCCAGAAACGACGTTAGTCGTTTCGAATCCGTGTGACACTTTTCTTTTGTTCTAGCGTCCAAATTGACAATCATTATTTCCTGAAGTGGTTGTCCACATTTCAAGCATGTTGATTGGGTCGTTAAAGTCTGCGATCCAGCCTTCACGTGCAATGTCGAAGTTTCCGTTCTTGCGTTCTTCAAGGAATACGTTCCAGTCCTGAACCTGAATTGACATGCTGATTCCTACAGCGGCAAAGTCCTGCTGCATAGATTCTGCAATTGCAATGTGTCCAGAGCTCTGGTTTGTAAGATATTCAATTGCAATTGGTGTTTCAGCACTGAGTTTTCCGTTGTCATCAAACTTAAAGCCGGCAGCCATAAGAAGTTCTTTAGCCTTAGCAGTTGTTCCAGCGGCATCCTTGTTGATAGCACTTGGATCATAGTAACCCTGAGCTGTTGCATCAGACTTGAACAATCCGCCGTTTCCGTCTGCCATTCCAAGAGGGATGAAAGCGTTAGCAGCAACCTGTCCTGTCTGTCCAATATTTTCAACAATGTAATCGCGGTCGATGAGCAATGAGAATGCCTGACGCATACATGCAGCCTGTTCAGGTGTTTTTCCGTCGAAAAGCTTGCTCTTTGCATTGAAAGCAACATAATATGTACCAAGTTCGTCTACAATGTAGAATTCGCTGTTCTTTGTTGAAAGAAGAGTTGCAATTTCGTCTGTTGGAACAGAGTCTGCAAAGTCAAGGTTTCCAGCGTTGTAAGCAGCGTAAATAGCTGTATCATCGGCAGAAAGCATGAATTCAAGTCTTTCTACAGTTACGTTAGCAGCATCGTACCAGTATGGGTTCTTTTCGTAAGCCATAGAAACATCGTGCTTCCATTCCTTACAAACATAAGCACCATTGCTGACAAAACCGGCTTCGGTACACCATGCACCTGGCTGATCTTTTGTAGAATGAGCTTCAACATATTTCTTGCAAACCGGATAGAATGTTGGGAATGCCATCAAGTCTTCCATGTAAGCACAAGGAGCTGTAAGAACAAACTTAAGAGTTGTAGCATCTACAGCTTCTACATTAATATTGCCGTCATCATAACCGTCAAAGCCAGAGAACATATATTCATAGTCTGCAGCAGTTTCTGGATCAACAGCACGTTTCCAGGCATATTCAAAATCTTCGGCAGTCAAAGCAGAACCATCTGACCATTTAAGTCCCTTTTTAAGAGTAACAGTGTATGTCAAACCATCTTCAGAAACCTTGTAGCCTTCTGCACAAGCTGGAACAGTTACACCCTTTTCGTTGTAAGTGTAAAGACCGCTGAATGAGTTTGCAGCAAGACAAGCACCGTCTACAGAAGAGTTCAATGCAGGGTCAAGATAATCTGGTTCAGAAGCAAGATTGATGCGGAGAGTTTTAGCACCGTTGCTCATTTTTGCATACATAAAGAACTTTGTAGCAAAAGCGTTTGCATAAATTCCACTAACATAAGATTTCTGCATGTAAACATCGTTGTAGTAGTAAATTGGAATTACACAATAGTTAGACATAAGGATGTCTTCTGCTTCGTGCATTTTCTGTGTACGAGTAGCATAGTTTGTTTCCAATTTAATCTGCTTAATAAGCTCATCATATTTTGCCCAGCCTTTTACAGGGTCAATAAATGATTTGCTAACCAATTCTGAGGCATCCTTTACAGCTGCCTGTCCCGAAGCTTTTGCACTGCCAGTTTTAGCTGCTTCTTTTTTAGAGCATCCAGAAAGACAAGCGCAAAGAACAACTGCTCCGGCGAGAGCAATTACTTTAACAAAAGCTTTTTTCATAAAATATATCTCCTTTTTTATGATTTATTTATTATGGCATGCAGAAAAATGACCGTTTCCTCTGTCGGTTAGAGGAGGCATTTCCTGTGCACATTTTTCCGTAGCAAAGCGACACCTTGTTCTGAACGGGCAGCCTTCGGGCATATGAAGCGGACTTGGAACATCACCTTCAAGAACAATTCTTTTGCGGGCGCGTTCAATTTTTGGGTCCGGAATTGGTACTGCCGAAAGTAAACTCATTGAATACGGGTGCAGCGGATTATTACAAAGCTCATCAGAATCTGCAATTTCTACAAGCTTTCCCAAATACATAACTGCAATTCTTTTTGAAATATGCTGAACAACAAGAAGGTCGTGCGCAATAAAAAGATATGCAATTCCAAGCTTAGCC
>JAFZXA010000033.1 GCA_017617115.1 Treponema sp. | reverse complement strand
GCCTTTTTCCAAAGTTATGTCTTCTTTGACGGCTGCAGTCCATTCCATACCATTGATTTTTACAGAACCCTTGTCGAGTGCCGTGATTTTTTTTGTAACAACCGCAATCTGTCCGATTATGCGTTCATAATTTGTTGCAATCTGTTTTTTGTTCAGCTTTTTCTTTACGACAGGTCGTGTAAAAATGAGCAGAACAAGCGAAAGCGCAACAAAGATAAACAGCTGTGCTCCGAACGGAATTGGTGTAAACGCAAGAAAAACCAGCACAAAGGAACTGATTCCAAACCAGATGGTAGTAAGCGAGAGTGTGAGCGATTCAATCACTACACAAATAATAGTGACCGCCACCCAAACCCACGGCAGATTATTGCTTAGAACTTGAATAATACTTGCCATTGCTGTACCTCCTGTCATTCCGAACTTTTTCGGAATCTATGTTTAATATAAGCCCGAATTATCGTGTTGACAACGGTGACCTTAGTTACTTTTTGGGTGACTTTAGTTACCGGGAATGAGATTTTTTTTTACTAATAACCTATTGACATAGTAGGTAATAAGGTGTATATTGGACTTACTCAGGAGGTTTTCTATGGCAGATATTAAACAAAGTTCATTGGAATTAATTGGCGGAACTCCGCTTTTACAGTTAAACGGTTATTCAAAAAAAGCAGGTGTTACAGATGCAACAATTCTTGCTAAGCTTGAATATCTTAATCCGGCAGGAAGCGTAAAGGATCGTATTGCTCTTGCAATGATTGAAGATGCAGAAGAGAAGGGCATTCTTAAACCAGGTGCAACAATTATTGAACCAACTTCCGGAAACACAGGTATTGGTCTTGCCGCAGTTGCAGCCGCAAAAGGATATCATGCAATCCTAACTTTGCCAGACACCATGAGTGTTGAACGCCGCAATCTTCTTAAGGCATACGGTGCAGAGCTTGTACTTACCGAAGGTGCAAAAGGAATGAAGGGAGCAATTGCTAAGGCAGAAGAACTCCATGCACAGACTCCAGGCAGCGTTATTCCTGGACAGTTTGTAAACCCTGCAAACCCAGCAATTCATAAAAAGACAACAGGACCAGAAATCTGGAAGCAGACAGATGGAAAGGTTGATATTTTTGTTGCCGGTGTTGGAACTGGTGGTACTTTGACAGGTGTTGGTGAATATCTTAAATCACAGAACCCGAATGTAAAGGTTGTAGCAGTTGAACCTGCAACAAGCCCTGTTCTTTCAAAGGGAACTCCAGGTTCTCATAAAATCCAGGGAATTGGAGCCGGCTTTGTTCCAGATGTTTTGAACACAAAGATTTACGACGAAATTATTCCTATTGAAAACGAAGATGCCTTTACCGAAGGACGCGCATTTGCCCGCAGCGAAGGAATCTTGGTAGGTATTTCAAGTGGCGCTGCTCTTAAAGCCGCAAGCATTCTTGCAAAGCGCCCTGAAAACAAGGGAAAGACAATTGTAGTTCTGTTACCTGATTCTGGTGACCGCTACCTTTCAACTCCATTGTTCAGCGATAACTAATCAGAAGAACTATTGTCATTGTCGGGCTTGACCCGACAATCCAGAAATTTCGGAATTTCCCGAATCTTGTTGTACTTGGCATCGTAATCGTGCGAGTTTGCGCGGATGCCAAGTACTCTTTCATTTTCGGCCGTGAGCTGAAGCTTAATCATTGCCTTAAAAATATTCATAAGGGGTTCGGGGTCAAGAGTCTTATCTACAAATCCTGCAGACTGAAATTCCTTAATAATATAATAACAGCATTCAATAGTCGAAATGCATTCCGGCGAAGGCTCGCGCTTAAAAGTAAAAATAGAACGGTAGGAGCCTTCAAAACTGAGCTTTGGCAACTCGAGCAAAAACTGATTATGTTCAATCATCTTTTTTGCACAAAACCAGGTGGCGTCAAGAATTATAAGAAGAAGTTTTTTTTGCGGGGCAGGGGTGGCGTCTTCAGTTGCAGTTAGCTTTTGCAGGACTGTCTTTGCAGTAATTGCATCAGGCCCCGGGTACATGAGCATTGGAAAATATTGAGTGTCTGCCATAAGCTGTTGAAACCGTGCGTTTTTAGAAAAATCCAAACCTACAATAACCTCAGAATCCTTGAGACACAAATGAGAAAGATACCCAGTTCCAGTGCGCTGTCTTCGAAACTCTTTGGGATGCATCAAAAAAACAAATTTCACCCCGGTATCAAGTTCTTTACCATATTTACACAGGCATACAGATTTAGGTTTGAAGCATTTAAAACAGCGCTCGCTCATAAATTGAATAATAACATAAAACGATATAAAATGAAATTAAGTGAATCTTTTGAATGCATTTTTACAACAGACAGAGTTCTCAAGTTATGATGAGTTTTACAAAGAATGTAAAATCAAAGTGCCTTCTGATTTCAATTTTGCCTATGACGTTGTAGATTTTTATGCAGAACACGCCCCAGACCAGCGCGCCCTTGTGTGGTGTAACGATGACGGCGAAACAAAAACTTTTACTTTCAAAGACCTTGCCCGCCAAAGCATCATTGCCGCAAACTTTTTACAAAATCAGGGTATTGCAAAAGGTGACATTGTAATGCTTTGCCTTCACCGTCGTTATGAATACTGGATTTTTCTTCTGGCTCTTCACCGTCTTGGAGCAGTTGCATTCCCGGTTTCTTCGCAATTAACTCATAAAGATATTGAATATCGCCTGGCTGCCTGTATGGTTAGTCTTATAATCACTCCAGAGTTTTTGCAGGAGCAGTGGGAACCTTATTATAAAAATCCGAGTCTGCAGCTTAAAGAAATCCCGCGCCCGGAACTTTCGCCGCAAGACCCTATGCTTTTATATTATACCTCCGGCACTCAGGGAGAGCCAAAGCCTGTAATGCATAACTGGCTGTATCCGCTGGCACATATAATAACTGCAAAATACTGGCAGAAAAACATAGACGGAGGCCTTCATTATTCCATGGCCGAAACCGGCTGGGCAAAATCGAGCTGGGGAAAAATCTACGGACAATGGATCTGCGGTTCGGCCGTTTTTGTTTATGACCGTAAAAAGTTCAACCCTCAGACAGTCCTGCAGAAAATTGCAGACTATAAAATAAATACCTTTTGTGCACCACCGGTTTTTTACCGTTATATTTCGGAACTTGACCTTTCAAAATACGACCTGACAAATCTTACGCACTGTTGTTCCGCAGGAGAATCGCTAGACCTTTCAATATCGCGTGCCTTCACAAAAAAAACAGGCCTGCATATATACGAAGGTTATGGCCAGACCGAAACTGCTTTGCTTTGCGCCAACTTTGATTTCCCCGATTTTGAACCTCGCTCCGGCACCCTTGGAAAACCTTCTCCTCTATACGGAATCTCTGTTGATAGCGAAGGTGAACTTGTTATAGATATTTCAAAAAATAAACCGCTCGGACTTTTTACAAATTATCCAAAGTCAGCAGAAAGCGAAGGATTTTACAGAACTGGCGACCTTGTCAGTACAGACAATCAGGGGTTCTACTATTTTATAGGCCGCAAAGATAATATGATAAAATCGGCAGGTTTTAGAATAAGCCCTTTTGAAGTAGAAGAAATAATAAATGATTTTGAAGTGGTTTTGGAAAGTTATGTATACGGCGAAGAAGATTCAAAACGCGGTCAGATAGTTGCGGCGCAGGTTGTGTTAAAATCAGGCTACGAAGCAAATAAAAACATGGAACGCAGAATCTTAGATTTTGTACGCGAAAAAACAGCACTTTATAAATGTCCTCGAAAAATTTTATTTGTAAAAGAGCTTTCAAAAACGTATAATGGTAAAATAAAAAGAGGAGGAAAATCTGAAGATGAAAAATAAAATACATCAGAGCAGAATAGCATTCATATTGCTCATTTCAATTTTTATTTTAAATTTTTCCTGCTCACTTAAATATGATGAAACTACAAATGCCGAAGAAACAAATCCTGAATTTGTTTTTACCCATGCAAAGATGATTCGATATAAAAAAGCCGAAGAGTCAGTTAAGGTTTTTGCCGATAGTATTGAACAGTATAAAGATTCGGATCAAACCTACGCTAAGAATGTGAACTTTATTACCTATGATGATAAACAGAAAGTTGAAACTGAAGGTTCCTGCGGATATGTTTTTGCCGATTCCGAAACCGAAGTCTATGAGCTTTATGACGGAATTAAGCTTTATAATAAGGCACAGAATACAAACTTTTTTGCAAATACATTAAAATGGAACGGAAAAACAGAGCAGCTCACTGGCGGAAAACGCGATACTGCAAGAATTGAAAAAGACGGAACTGTAATTTATGGAACCGGATTTTCTGCAAGTGGAGTGAGCAAGACGTTTAATTTTACCGGTACTGTTTCTGGTGAAATAGAAACTAAAGATAAAGAACAAACTGAGCAGGAGAGCACTCAGGAATGAAAAAACTATTTTCTTTACTGATTTTATTTTCTCTTTATACCGCACTTTTTGCCGAAAAAATAACATTTTCTGCGGGCAGCATGAGCGGACAGGCAGGCGACTCTTCGGCAACAACAACACTTACTGGTGGAGCTTTTGTTCAAACTTCTTCAATAGAAATCAGTGCCGATTCAATTGAACTTTCTGGTGACGATTACCGCTTTATAAAAGCAACAGGAAATATAAGCGGAAAAAATCTTGAATCAAAAATGGAGTTCACCTGCGATTCAATGTCGTATGACCGTGAAACAAAGGTTGCACAGCTGCAGGGAAATGTAAAGCTTGTCGATACCGAAAACGATGTAAAAGCCGATGCTCAATTAATAGAATATAATCAGAATACAAATATTGCTGTTCTTCAAATTGGTATAACACTTACACAAAAAAAGAATGTTTGTACAGGAGCTTATGCAGTTTATCAAAAAAATGAACAGATGCTCGAAATAAGTGGAAACGCTCAGGTAAAACAGGAAGAAGATGTTTTCCGCGCACAGCAGATTACGCTTAATCTTGATACACAGAATATTACACTTTCGGGTAATGTAAAGGGTTCTGTAACAGAAACAAAGAAAAAGGAAGAAGAAACTGTGGAAACTGAACAATCCACTGATACTAAACAGCCCGCGGTCCCTGAGCCTGTCGAAGGGCCTGCTGAACAGGAAGGGGGAGAGTAATGGAAGAATTGGAACAGGAAGGGACCCTTCGAGAGCCTCAGGGACCCCAGTCTCCACAGTTGCAACAGGAACCCCCGCTTCTTAGGGTAAACAGTTTATATAAATCATTTGGCCGTAAGGAAGTTGTAAAAGGTATTGAATTTTCAATGAAGACAGGAGAAATCCTTGGACTACTGGGACCAAACGGCGCCGGCAAAACAACTACCTTTTATATGGTTGTAGGCTTTTATAAACCAACTGCCGGTGAAGTTTTTCTGAATGATAAATGTATAACACGTCTTCCAATGTATAAACGCGCGCGTCTTGGAATTGCGTACCTTCCACAGGAGCCGTCAGTTTTTCGTAAGTTTACAGTAGAAGAAAATATCTGGTCTGTACTGGAAACACGCCGCGACCTTACCTACAAGCAGAAAAAGCAGCGTCTTGATGATTTGATTGATGAGTTTTCAATTGGCCGCATACGCTATCAAAAAGCATATACACTTTCGGGAGGAGAACGCCGTCGAACCGAAATTGCCCGCTCCCTTGCAATTGAACCAAAGTTCCTTTTGCTCGACGAGCCGTTTGCCGGAATTGACCCAATCGCCGTTGCCGATATAAAAAGTGTAATAAAGCTTCTTGCTGCACGTGGAATTGGTATTTTAATTACTGACCACAACGTTCGCGATACTCTTGAAATTACAGACCGAGCAATTATCATTAATACCGGAACAATTATGCTGCAGGGTACAAAAGACGAAATCCTTGCCAGTGAGCTCGCGCGTGAAGTATATCTTGGCAAGAATTTCAGTATGTAGAAAAATTGAATTGTTTTAACAGCAGTTTAAACTGTAAACTGGTTTATCTGTTCACCAATTTCGGCAATAGAATCTTTTACTTTGTTTACAATTTCAGAAAGCTCTTCACCACTGTCATTAATTCTTCTGGCTCCAACTGCCATTTCATCCATGCTTGATTTCATTGAACCCGAAGAATCCTGAAGACCTGCAATATTGCGGAAAATCAGTTTGTTACCTTCAATCATCTCCTGGGCGGCATTGCTAACTTCCTGAGTACTCATGTTCATTGCACGCAGTGTTTCAATAACCTGTTTAGAACCTTCATTCTGTTCACTCATTGCAACTTTAATTTCGGTAACAAGCTGGTTAGTATTATTAATTTCGTCAGATACAACAGTAAAGGCATTGCTTGCTTCCTGTGAACCCGATACAACTTCAAGAATTGAAGACTGAATGCTCTTAAGCTGTTCACCAATTCGTTTTGACTGAGCAGTAGAAGTTTCACTAAGTTTACGGATTTCATCTGCTACTACGGCAAATCCTTTACCTGCTTCGCCGGCATGTGCAGCCTCAATTGCAGCGTTCATGGCAAGAAGGTTTGTCTGACTTGCAATACTTGCAATAGCCTGGTTTGCTTCCTGAAGCATTTTTGATTTGTCTTCAATTTCACGAATCATCTGGTTTACGGCAAGCTGCTTTTCCTGACCAGACTGAGACTGTCGTTCAAGCTGTCCAAAAGAATCGGCCATTTTGTCTACAGAAGTATTTACCGACTGAATGTTTCCAACCATTTCTTCAATGGCACTGGAAGCCTGTGTTACTCCGTCGGACTGCTGACGAATCATTTTTTCAAGCGAATCAATATTTGCAGCAATCTGATTTACAGCTCCTGCAGTTTCCTGTACATTTTCTGACTGGTGATTAATCTGTTCGTGAACACCATCAATATTAGAAATAATCTGGGTTATGGCACTTGCCGTATTATGAGAGCTGGCAGCCATGTCATCACCAACAGTATTAAGATTGAGCTCGGCAGTTTTTACATTATCAATAATAGCCTGAAGCTTTTCTATAAAGGTGTTTTCATTTTCAACAAGTTGTCCGAATACTTTGAAAATAGAACGTCCTTTAAGAGTAACGCGCTTTGTAAGGTCTGCATTTCCGGAACTAAGGTCTTTTACTGCATCGTTAAGAATTGTCAGCTGGTTTACCATCTGGATAATCTGAATGGCAAGTCCAATTACAATAAGGGCTGCAATAATACCGGAAATAATTGCAACACGACCAAAACTAAAGTAATCGGCAGTTGAATAAGTTTTAAACAAAACCATGTGCCAGCCAACAAGTGACATAGGAGCTAAAACATATTCACTGTGTTTAATTGTTTCAAAACCAAGTCTTTCTGGCGTATAATTAATTGCCTGCAACTGTGGAAGCTCTTCAAGAATTGATTTTTTATTTTCAATAATTTCATCATCAAGTGCACCGGTAATTTCGAGTGCGTCATTAAACAGGTACATTGAAATGCGCGGGTCCAGACCTTCATACATTTCGGCAATCATGTCTGTAAGAGGAATACCTGTTCCAATTACACCAATAGGTTTACCGTCATCTTTTACAACTGCATTTACCCAAAGGTTAGTCTGCTTAAGTGAAGGGTTATAGTTGATGTTAAAGTTGTAAACATCGGTTTCGTACATTGTCATGTTGTACCAGTAATCATCCGGATTGTCAGGATCAAGAGTGTAAACATAGGCCATGTCGCTCCAGAATTTGTGGTCTGTATCAGAAATCCAGAAAATTGATTTTGACTTAAAAGAATCTTTAAAAGTCAGCAGGTCTTTAATTGCAGCATCGCGAATTGCTTCGTCATCAGGGTCAATAAGATATGCTTTAATAGAAGGCATTTTCATCATCTGCAAAACTAAAGTAAGCTGCTCATTCATAGAAGTTTCAAAGCTTGCAGTTTTAACACGTGCAATCATTTCCATATCATCGTAAGACTGGGTGCGGAAACGTTTTCGTGCAATCTGGTCAATAAGTCCCGAAAGCAGAACAAGACCAATTACACCTGCAATGGCAAGAATAATGCTTATTTTCTTTAATTTGGAATTCATATATGATATTTCCTCCGAAAAAATGCAAATATTTATCCATATTATTTTATTACCATAACAAAGATTATGCAAATTCTTTTTTTTGTAGTATAATCTATTGCGAGGTGGATTTTATGATTTCATTTTTAAATGATGATTTTTTATTACAGACACAGGCTGCCAGAACGCTTTACCATAAATATGCAGAAAAAGAACCGATTTTTGATTTTCACAACCATTTAATTCCTCAGGAAATATATGAAAACAAGCCGCTTGGAAACCTTGCAAATGCCTGGCTTGACCATGACCATTATAAGTGGCGTGCCATGCGTGCAGCAGGAATAGATGAAGAACTGATTACGGGGCATCTTGTGGTCCCTGAGGCTCTCGAAGGGCGCGATTATGAACGCTTTTTATCTTTTGTAAAAACTCTTCAGGACTGTGTAGGAAATCCGCTTTATCATTGGAGTCATCTTGAACTGCAGCGATATTTTGGAATAACCGAGCCATTAACCGAAAAAAATGCCCGTCAGGTGTGGGATAAATGTAATGAACTTTTGGCACAACCTGAATATGCGCCGCAGGGCCTGCTTAAAAAAATGGGTGTAAAGGTTTTGTGTACAACTGATGATCCTCTTGATGATTTACAATGGCATAAAAAACTTACTGGCGTACTTCCATCCTTCCGTCCCGATTTTATTTTGAATGCAGGGGCTGCTGAGTTTCCTGAATATATTTCTCGTCTTCAGCAGGTTGACGGCACTCGTTTTAAAAATATTTCCGATATGCTTGCTGCTGTAGGCCGCCGAATGGATTATTTTAAGCAGTGTGGTGCTTTGGTCAGCGATCATTCCCTTGAGTCCGATTTTTATGTACCGTCAAATTATGAAGATGTAAATTACATTTTTGAAAAAGCCTGGATTGGAAAAAAACTCAAGCCTGAAGATGTTTCAAAATACAAAGGCTGGGTTTTAATTGAACTTGGAAAAATGTATGCACAAAAAGGTTTTGTAATGCAGCTTCATATTGGGGCAATTCGCGACAATAACAGTGCAATGCTTGCCAAGGCTGGTAAAAATATTGGCGAAGACAGCCTTAATGATTTTAATTATATTGCACAACTTGGTGCGGTATTGGATGGAATTTATTCCGGGGCCCTTC
>JAFZXA010000032.1 GCA_017617115.1 Treponema sp. | reverse complement strand
GGCCGAAGGCTACAGCTGGGGCCACCCCATAGAAGAACAAATCCAGGGCCAGATTTCCGCCGGCTTTGTAATCGCAGGCTTTTACGAAGACCGCGGCTGCTGGATGTTTGACAATTATATTAATACGTCCATGGCAACAAAGGCGGTGAAGGTGTAAGGATAGGTATGACGACCAGCAATTTTGGAGGGTCGTCAGCCCTTGTATTTGTAACTGCAGCAGTTACCTTTACCATATCTGCGTCTTTTTTCTTTTGAGAAGCAAAACATGAAAAGTTTACAGTAATCTGAGCAACAGATGGAATGTCATACAGAATCATTGCACCGTCGGTTGTACGTTTTGCAGAGGTGCGGACACTGCTGTCTGTTACCAGATTATATATTTTTTTTGATGTTTTCAGATAAAAGGCATTTGTAACATATTCATTTGCCGTAGATAAAACAGAAACAGGCTTATCCTTTTCATTTAAGGCAGCAATTGTGTATGACGACCAGCAATTTTTGGAGGGTCGTCAGCCAGTAAAAGGCAACTTGAATAGAAGTTCATTTTGAACTTTTTCTGCATTTTACTTATAATATTTATGTAAATCTTAATAAAAAGGAGATAAGGCTTATGAAAAAAATGATTTTGACAGCAATTGCAATTTTGATAGCTGGAATGCTTAACGGCTGTGCTTCGACTAAGCAAGATGAATATATTCGAGAATTCTATGATGCATATCATCCAGACCTTAGAAATATTGAAAAAATAAAAGAAATTGTTTATTCACCTACAGTTTCTTATGAAGAATATAACGAAGCGTATAAATTGGCTTTTTGTGCAGATAAAGAAAAATCAAAGAAACTAAGACAAGAATTTTCTACTACTACAAACAGAAAGAATTTTACTGGAAAAATAACTAATACAACCGATAGAGATGCCCATTTAAAAATAATGGTAAGATATACTTACAAAAGAATTGAAGGAACATTACCTGATATTAATTTCACAATTCCACCCCATGAAACATACTATTTTATCATTGAGAATTTTTTCTCACTTTGTGAAGATTCAATTGCTATCCAAGATTTAGATGATCCAGAAAAAAGATATAATAACGGTTACTATGTTAGTAGTTATAGCGAAGCTCCTGATTTATATTTTCCTGTTGCTTTAGAAGTTATGAAGACACATAGCCTTGAATTAATTTATGATCATAATGCTTTAATCAATGATTGTAACAAAAATTATGAGCATAAATTTGTGGAACCTCTTGATGACAAAATACAAAATGAAAAAAAACTAATAATCATTCATCAAATTCTTTAATATAATTAAATGGGGAAACAATTATCTTTCCCCATCTTTTTAGATATTATAGATTATAATCTTTTACACAATAAATAGAATTTCCATTGCCTTTACAAGTACAGTTTTTTTGTTCACAATCACATGGTGTATGACGACCAGCAATTTTTGGAGGGGCGTCAGCCATAATAAGAATTATTAAATTTGTTTAATATATTATACAATAATTGCTAATATCATTGACATCTGATTTTTTTGATTATATACTGTTGCGTATGGAAGAACATGTATCAAAATCATTTGAAAACTCTATGATTCGTACTGCCTGGAATGAACAGGAAGAAGAATGGTATTTTTCTGTTGTTGATGTGGTTGGGGTGCTGACGGAAAGTGAAAATCCTAACAATTACTGGAAAGTTTTAAAGAATAGACTTAAGAAAGAAGGCAGTCAGTTGGTTACAAATTGTAACCAACTGAAGATGCAAAGTTCAGATTGTAAGTTTTATAAAACTGATTGCATGAACACAGAGCAGTTGCTTAGACTTGTTCAGTCCATTCCATCCAAAAAAGCCGAGCCCTTCAAAATGTGGCTTGCGCAGGTCGGTAGAGAACGCATTGAAGAAACAATTGATCCTGAGCAGACAATAGACCGCGCACTGGAAACTTATGCAAAAAAAGGTTATTCCCGCGAATGGATAAATCAGCGTTTACAGGCAATTCAGGTGCGAAAAGAGCTGACAGATGAATGGGAGCAGCATGGTATAAAGAAAGGTGTTGAATACGCAATTCTTACAGATGAAATCACAAAAGCCTGGTCTGGAATGACAACTCGTGCCTATAAAAATCATAAGGGGCTTAAAAAAGAGAACCTGCGTGATAATATGACTACCACAGAAATCATTTTGAATATGCTTGCAGAAACTGCCGCAAAGAATATCTCGCAAACTGAAAATCCAAAAAACTTCGAAGAAAATCAATCTGTGGCAAGACGAGGCGGAAGAATTGCTGGAAATGCCAGAAAAGAGCTTGAAGCAGAAATAGGACATTCCGTTATATCCGAGCAGAATGCCGCTCAAATAAATTCAATTGTTACAAATCTGATAGAGGATGTTTCAAAGAAAACTCCGGAGGATAAGTAATGGAATCGGTCATAAAACTCTTACGAGAAAAAAATAGATATACACAGGTAAAACTTGCTGAGGAAATTGGGATTTCCAGACAGGCGCTTATAAAATATGAAAATATGGAGCTGGAACCGCCGCTTTCGGTTGTGCGCTCACTTTCAAAGTTATTTTCTGTAAGTTACGATTGTTTTATTGATAACAAATTACCCGAAGAATCAAACTCCGAAGACACTGAAATGCTTTCGCAATTTGTAAAAAATATCATGAAACTCAATGATTCAGAAAAACGTGCTGTATTTGAAATGGCGCGTATTATGGCTAATTCCTAAGAAAACAAGAATCTCATTTTGAACTTTTCCCGAAATTTTTGTAAAATATTTATATAAAAATCTCGGGTAAAAAAAATGTTTGATATAAATTCTTATTTACAAAATCTGATTTCTCAATGCAAGGAAGCTTTTGGCGAGCGATTGCTTTATGTTGGATTTATGGGCAGCTACCTGCGCGGTGAAGCTAACGAAAACAGCGACATTGATGTGTTTGTTGTAATTGATAATATCACACTTTATGACATGGATACTTACCGCGAAATTATTAAGGGCCTTGGAAATTATGACAAGTCCTGCGGATTTATCTGTGGTAAGGACGAAATGAAAAGCTGGTCACCACTTGAAACCTGCCAGCTGCTTTATACAACAAAAGATGTTTACGGAAAGCTTGAACCGCTGCTTACACCATTTACCCGCGAAGATGAAATTAATTATGTAAAGTTTTGTCTTGGGAATCTTTATCACGAGTTATGTCACCGTTACATTCATAGGCCTCGCGAAAAAAATATTGAAAAGTTTCGCGGCACCTGTAAGTTTTTCTTTTTCTTGATTCAGAATCTGCATTATCTTGAAACCGGAAATTTTATTTTGAAAAAGGCAGATTTGAAAGCCGCCGTGTCAGAAACAGATCGCCGCATTCTTGAGTTTGCCTCGCTCCCGGATGATTTTGATTTCGACGCAGTGATGGAAGAGATTTTTGTGTGGTGCCAGAATGCCTTCAAACGGCTGGATTTGATTTCGCGGTAGTCGTAAAATGGAGCAATTATGGAACGAAAAGAAAAAGTAATTCTTACAAATATGTGCATGGTTTTTGACGGAACAAAGCTTCTGGTGCAGGAAAAGATTGGCAAGGACTTTAAAGGAATCACCTGCCCCGGCGGTCATGTTGACGAAAATGAACCAATTGTAGATTCTGTGATTCGCGAAGTAAAAGAAGAAACCGGGCTTACAGTTAAAGATCCAAAGCTCTGCGGCATAAAAGACTGGTTCGAAGAAGACGGCAGCCGCTACATGGTTTTTGTTTTTAAGGCAACAGATTTTTCGGGCACCTTGCAATCATCCGAAGAAGGAAAAGTTTTTTGGGTGGAAGTTTCGGAGCTCAAAAATTATTCCACCATGTGGCACTTTGAAAAAATGCTTCAACTGGTGATGGACGAAAATTATTCCGAGTTGTTTTTGGACTCCAATGACAACTGGAAGCCTGTGTTGAAATAAAAAAAGGAGGAGCTTACATGCCGGAAATAATTCAAATTAATAAGACGACCTGGAGATTCGAAGATGGATTTGTGAGGTTCTTTCTTCTGGAGGGGGCGGACAAAGCGGTGATGATTGACAGCGGAATGAACTGTCCGAATGCGATTGAACTTGCACAAAAATTAACAGAAAAACCTGTTATGCTTTTGAATACTCATGGCGATGTTGACCACACTTCTGGCACGGTGGGCTTTTCTAAAATCTATATGCACCAGAAGGATTATGAAGGCTGCGGGATTGCTCAGAAATTTCCGGGGACTGCACTTGCTCCTGTGGACGATGGTGACATTCTTGAACTTGGCAGCAGGCCTCTTAAAATAATTCATATTCCCGGGCACACCAGCGGAAGTCTTGCAATTCTGGATGTAAATAACCGCGTGCTTTATTCGGGGGACTCTGTTCAAAAAGGGCACATCTTTATGTTTGGGGCACAACGCGAGCCGGAAAAGTTTGGTGCTTCGCTGGATAAACTTATTACTGAAAAATCCCAGTATGATTTTATTTATGCTTCCCACGATGAGTTTTGTCTGCCTGCTGATTATGCTCAAAAGGTAAAGCTTGCCTGGCAGAAGGTTTGTGCGAACGAAGTGCCATTTGAAAAAACGGAAATGTTTGGAAATAAAATCAGATCTTATACAACCGAGACCTGCGGATTTTTTTTGGGGGATAAGTAATGGACAACTTTGTAGACGAACGTGACTTTAAAATTCTTAAGGCTGACAAATATACTTTTTTTATTTTGTCCAGAATTATGACGCGGGACTGCGAGCTACTTTTGAGCGACCATAGCCGCATGATTATCTGTTATTCATCTAGCCCTTTTCCAGTTTGGATTTGGACTGTGGATGGCGCTACCGAAGAGGAAATGGAAAACGCCTACAAGCTTGCAGACCAGCATGGATTTTTGGACGGCAACCACGGCATAAACATGAAGTACGAACTTGCTGAATATTTTATGAAACGGGCTGCGTGCGACGGCAAAAAACTTTCCATTTTGAAAAACATGTTTGCCTACGACTGCCTTAATCCTGTGGCTCTGGAAAAAATTACTCCGACAGACGGGGAGATTTATCATTGCACTGAGAAGGACTTAGAGATTCTTACAGATTTTAAAGAAGTTTTTCACACCGAACTCCAGCTTGATTTGACCGACCGCGAAGGCTACAGAAAATCTGCAAAGGCGCTTATTGAAGACGGCCACACATACCTTTGGAAAAACGCAGAAGGAAATTTTGTTGCAAGCTGCGATTTCAGAGTCAACGGCAACATGGCGAGTCTTGGTCTTGTTTTTACCCGCAAGGATTTCCGCCGCAAGCACTACGCAGAAAATCTTGTTTACCAGGTTACAAAAATTGCTGCCGACTCCGGCTACATTCCAATGCTCTACACCGATGCTGACTACGCTGCTTCGAATGCCTGCTATGTAAAACTAGGTTATGTTCTGCAGGGAAAACTTTGTACAATAGGATAAAAAAATGGAACTTTGGGACGCATATAATTCTGAAATATATCAAAAGCTTTTGGAACAGCTGTCATGCGAGTTTAATTGCAAGCCACAGGATTTTTCACTCGACCGGGAGGCGGAAAACATTGTGACGCTTTCTGTTTTGAACGAGGGACGCCGTCATTTTTCGAACAAGCCTTTCTTTTTGCAGATGGCTTCGCTTGGCGGAAACACTGTAATTTCTGCTGACCAAAAAATGCACGCCTGGCTCAACGAATGGGTAAAAGGAGAAAACGGAATCTGGCTTTTTGAGCAGCACAACTTTTTTGACCTTGAATGCGAGCTTCGAAAGTACGGCTACAAAATGTCGATGACTCATCACATGTTTTTGCCAAAGGTGGAACCCACGCCAGAGCCTCTTGAAATAAATCCCGATTTTGAAATCCGCTGGCTGGAACAGTCCGACATCATGAAGTTTTATGGCGACGAACGTTTCCCAAATGCAATCTGCGATAAGTTCAAACCCGAGCGCCCTGATGTTCTTGCAGTTGTGGCAGTTGATAACGACCGCATTATGGGCATGGCAGGCTGTTCTGCAGACACTCCACTTTTCTGGCAGATTGGAATTGATGTTCTGCCTGAATATCGCGGACGTGGTGTTGCAAAAACTCTTGTATCGCTTCTTAAAGACGAAGCCTTCCGCCGCGGTGCAATTCCATATTACGGAACAAGTCTTTCAAATCTGGGCTCCTGGAAAACTGCCCTTGCAAGCGGTTTTGAACCAGCCTGGATAGAAACCGAAGCGCGTGAGTGTTTATAAAAACTCCAGTACATCCATCTGTTTTTCTGCGTGTTCAAAATCATCAAGAATCGGGCAAGGCACATGAGGTTCAAAAGCAAGCTCGTGAAACCAGGTGCATTGAACAGGATGCATTCCGGCCTGGCGGGCGGCATATAATTCACCCGAACCGCCGTCACCAACATAAAGACATTCTGCGGCAGGCACACCAAGGAGCTCTGTCATTTTGCAAAACATTTCCTGGCTTGGTTTACAAATTCCAATTTCATAAGAAATCAGCGGAACATCAAAATAAGGAAACAATTCAGAGGCTCTTATAAAATCGCGTTCATCAGAAAAAGTGTTTGTCATAAGGCCAATTTTTATTTCGCGTGCCTTGAGTTCCTGCAAAAGCTGAACCGACTCCTTTGGAATTGCAGAAAAAGTATCCTGCAGCGCCGCAAGTCTGTGTTTCATTACAAGTTCAACTTTTTGTGGCGTATACTGACCAAGCGCGCGGAGTGCAGTTTCAATTCCCTGTGCAAAAGTGATTTTCCCGGTAGTCCTGTCATTTTCTGTTGCGTGCCAGTATTTTCTGTATTCTTCAAGTTGTGAGCCGAGTCCCAGGTCTTCTGCAACATTTTCGCTGAAATAAGTTTTCCCTTCAAACAAAGTAACAAGCGTTTCGAACATGTCAAAAATAACGGCTTTAATCATGTTTGGGATTCTATCATATTTCGCATTTTTCTTGAATCATATAAGCGTAAAGTGTAATCCACTTGTTTTCTTCACCGATGTTACCGACTTTGAAGGCAGGAACGCTTTTTGAATCTGTAAGAATGTAACGGCCGTTCTCAAGTTTGTGCTGATTCAAAACTCTGATGCCCTCTTTCATCGCGTCGGAATCGAGTGGACAGCCAAGAGCACGCAGAGCATAAACAGTATTTTGTGCGCCAATCTTGATTGGGTCTGGTGTATAAAAAGTTCCGAGCATAACTTCGAAGACAGGAGTTTTCATATCATCAGTGCGGTAGAAAATATTGCGTTTTGTAAAATAATGAACAAGTGCTTTTTCGCAAGGCATGATGTGTCCCTGAAGATGAAGCTCGGCAACAAGCAGAAGGAACTCAACAGTATATTTTATGCAGCTTTTGTGAGGCTTTTTCGGGTCGTTGATTTTTTTGTTTGTGCTGATACATTGCCATCCACCATCTTCCTGAATTAGCGCAAAAAGTGTGTCAATTTCGTTTTTAACAACGGGCTCCTCGTAATAGCCAAGTTTTACGAGATTTCGCAGGAGCAGAGGTTCACCGCAAAGCATCTTAAATCCGGTTTCTTCAATCAGTGCAAAAACTTCGTCATCAATGTCTTTC
>JAFZXA010000031.1 GCA_017617115.1 Treponema sp. | reverse complement strand
ACCTCTTCGATTCCAAAGCAGTAAAGATGCAATGGCCCACAATTTTGCGCTTGTTACAGAAGAGCGTAAATTAAACGGAATGTTTGGTAAAGATACAATTAAGTTTAATACTGTAATTACAAATCTTGAACAGTATAAAACATACGGTATTCTTTCTGAACGAAAAATGGCCGAAGCTGCAACCCGCGAAGTTGCTGTTATGCGAACCAAATGTACTTCAATTGAAGAAAACATTACAGCACTTTCTGGTGGAAATCAGCAGAAGGTTATTATTGGAAAATGGCTGGAACGAAAACCAGACATCTTCTTAATGGATGAACCAACCCGTGGTATTGATGTTGGTGCCAAATACGAAATCTATCAGCTGATTATTAAAATGGCAAAGGAAGGCAAAACTGTTATTGTAGTTTCAAGCGAAATGCCCGAGATTCTTGGTATTACAAACAGAATTGCAGTTATGTCAAATCACAAGCTGGCAGGAATTGTTAATACAAAAGAAACGAATCAGGAAGAGCTTCTGCGCCTTTCTGCTAAATACTTATAATTTAAAAGAGGTAAAAATATGGCAGATTTTAATGAAGAAATAGAACAGCTTCAGACTCAAAGCCTTAAACAGCTTGAACAGGATATTGCAGCAAAAACTGTAAAGCCTTTAAACGAGGATGAAGTTCTTAAAAAATATCAGGAACAGCTCGCCCTGCTTCGTGCCGATTCTTCAAAAAAAGCAGAAGCAAAAGAGGTTTCTAAAAAAGCAGTTGCTTATGCAAACATCGTTTCGCAGGCTTATATAAATCAGGTAAACGAAGAACAGACTGCTTTGGAAAACCAGTATAAGGAAGGTTATAAAAAGCGTGTTGCCGATATAAAGGCTTCAACTGCAGATCGTGTTTCAAGACTTTCGAACAAAGAAGAAATTAATGTTGCAAAATACGAAGGTGATTCTGCTCTTTTTGATGCAAAGAATAAGTTTCAGAACGAAATTGCAAAGTGCAGGGGAGCAAAAAACCAGGCATATATAGACCATGTAATGTTCAACCGTGCTCTGCGTGACGGAAAAACAAATCTTAAAGAAGACATGACCATGAACTGGAAAAACTATGTCAACAACTTTAAGATGTCTAAGTTCATGCTCGACAACGGTTTGTATGTTGCAATCCTTATTTTCTTTATTGTATGTGTTATCATTGCTCCACTTTCTGGAAACGGACAGCTTCTTTCACTTGCAAATATCCTTACAATTCTTGAACAGTCATCAACAAGAATGTTCTATGCACTTGGAGTTGCCGGTCTTATTCTTATTGCCGGTACCGACTTAAGCGTTTGCCGAATGGTTGCACTTGGTTCTGTAACAACAGGTCTTATTCTGCACCCTACAAAAAATATTGTAAGCTTCTTTGGAATGGAACCTTGGGATTTTACAGGACTTCCAATGGCAGGTCGTCTTGCAATGGCACTTTTCCTTTCAATTACATTGTGTGTTTTATTCTCAAGCTTTTCTGGATTCTTCTCGGCAAAGTTTAAGATTCATCCGTTTATTTCAACACTTTCGGCACAGCTCATCATTTACGGACTTTTGTTCTTTGGTACAAGTGGAACTCCGGTAGGTTCTATTGATCCAAAAGTAAAGGATTTAATTGGTGGCCGCTGGATTTTAGGAGAACTGAACGGAGATTACATAACGTTCCCTAAACTGATTATTCCTGCGATTATAGCAATTTTTGTTGCGTGGTTTATCTGGAATAAAACAACCTTTGGAAAGAACATGTATGCAGTTGGTGGAAATGCCGAAGCAGCAGCAGTTAGTGGTATAAATGTATTTGCCGTAACAATGGGAATCTTTATTATGGCAGGTATTTTCTATGGTTGTGGTGCCTTCCTTGAAGCTTTCCGTGCAAATGCAAGTGCGGGAACAGGACAAGGCTTTGAGCTTGATGCAATTGCAGCCTGTGTAGTTGGAGGTATTTCTTTCAACGGCGGTATTGGTAAGATTCGTGGAGCTGTAATTGGTGTAATTATCTTTACAGGTCTTACTTATTGTCTTACCTTCCTGGGTATTGATACAAACCTTCAGTTCGTTTTCAAAGGTTTAATTCTTATTGCAGCAGTTGCTCTTGATAGTGTTAAATACTTGAAACGTAAATAATTATTTTTAATCCTCTTTTTTAAGTTACCTGCAATTCTAAAGTGGTATAGAATTGCAGGTTTTTTTTATTAACTGATTGTGGTATAATTTTTGTATATGAGTGAAAATAAATTCAGAACTTTAGGTATATATGCAGACGGAATGGTTTTACAGCGCAATACTGTAAACTGTATTTTTGGTGATAGAGCCAGTGGCGAAGTAAAGCTTTCGTTTAGAGACGTGACTTTAACTGCTGCGGCTGCTCCCGACGGCACCTGGAAAATAGAATACAATCCCGGTGAAGCTGGTGGACCTTTTGAAATGAAACTTGAGTGTGCGGGTTCTGCCATCACCTTTAATGATGTATGGGTTGGCGAAGTGTGGGTAAATTCCGGTCAATCAAATGCGCAGCTTCCAATGGACCGGCTCCGCTACAGTTATCCGCACAGAATGAAGCTTCCCAAAAATGATAATATCCGCATGATTACGGTTCCAATTACTTATTCTTACGATGGTCCAAAAGATACTGTAGAAAATCCCACCTGGATTTGTGCAAGTCCGCAAACTATTGCCCAGATGAGCGGAACGGCATACTTTTTTGCAAGTTACCTTGAGCAGGAGCTTGGTGTTCCTGTTGGAATTATTAATGCAAGTCAGGGTGGTTCTCCAATTACTTCATGGATGAGCGAGGAATCGTTGAAGCAGTTAGGAAAAACTAACTATCTTGAACAGCTTGAAAAATGGAGAAAGCCGGGTGCTGTAAAAGAGCAGCTGGAACGTCAGACTCGTGCACAGGAGGAATGGTTTAAAAATCTTGCTGCAACAGATACCGGTTTGAATGAGCACTGGGAAAAGCTTTCCTTTGAAGAAATATGTAATGACTCAAGCTGGCAAACTTGTTTTGTTCCAAATAATTTTTATGACCTTAAAGAAGGCGGTGTGTGCTGGTTTAAAAAAGAAATTGATATTTCTGCAGCAGAACTTGCCGCCCTTACAATGCCAAATGAAGATATAAGACTGTGGCTTGGTGTAATTGTTGAGTCAGACAAGGCCTGGGTAAACGGAACCTTCTGTGGAGAAACTCCTTATTGTTATCCTCCTCGCCGATACGTTATTCCAAGAAATGTACTTCATGTTGGAAAAAATACAATAACTGTGCGAGTTGTAAAAACTAACCAGACACCAATCCGATTTTTTGAAGATAAAACTTATGCAATTTTCAATTCAAAAGAGCGGTTGAGCCTTGATGGTGAATGGAAAAAACGTGTTGCCTGCGATGCACCAAATGCTCCGAGTGTAATCTTTATGGAATGGCAGCCTACAGCACTTTATAATTCCATGCTTGGTCCGGCTTTTAATTATGCAGTTGTGGGTGCTCTGTGGTATCAGGGAGAGTCGAACACCTGGGGTGCTTTTGAATATGCTGAACTTTTGAAAACAATGATTGCAACCTGGCGCGAAAAGTTCGTTTACTCTAAAAAGAACATGCCTGTTGTTGTAGTACAGCTTCCAAAGTGGGGCGATGGCTACAAGGACGAACAGCGCAATTACCCCGAAGACTGGGCATGGCTGCGTAAGGCACAGGCCGATGGAGTTGCGGCAGCCGGTAATGCAGCTCTTGCTTCAATGGTCGACGCCGGTGAATGGAATGACCTTCACCCGGAAGATAAAATTGTAGTTGGAGAACGTGCCGCCCGCGAAGCCCTGCGTATTGGTTATGGAATTGAAAGTGCCACGGCCCCGGTTATGAAAGAGTTTACAGTTGTTGCCGACAAGGTAAAAGTTCGTTTTGACCAGGAAGTTATAATGAACAATTCCGAGCTTGTTGGAGTAGAAGGCTTGTACTTTGTTTGCCGCCGAGAATCAGATACGCCGTTTGCCGGAAACGACAGTCTTCATATAAAAGCAAAAGGAACTGTTGTTGGCCCGGATACTATAGAAGTAGAAATTCCTTCGCAAATAAAAGAAAGCGGATACCCAATAAAAGAGCTCCGCTACCTGTGGACCAACTGCCCTGAATTTGTGACGCTGTATTCTAAGAGCGGGCTCCCGGCGCAACCGTTTATTGTTAGACTTTAATTACTCTCTTCCATCCCAACAATAAGTGCACAGCTTGCAATGATCCAATCCTGTGCTATCCAGCATATCATCAAGGCGGTGATAGCGCAGGCTTGTAAAGTGAAGCTGCTTACAGATTTCTTCGAGCATTGCGGCATATTTCGGGCTGTCTGGATTTGCGTATTCCTGTAAAACTTCATCAGTAACGTTGTCGCCTTCAAACTGCTTGATAATGCGGCGAGTGATTAAATCCATTTCACTTTTCGAACGGCTGAAGTTCAAATACTTACATCCAAAAAGCAGCGGAGGACATGCAGGTCTAACATGAACTTCCTTTGCACCAGAGTTGTAAAGGAATTCTGTAGTTTCACGCAGCTGTGTTCCGCGGACAATTGAATCATCAATTAAAAGAATCTTTTTACCTTTAATAAGCGACTGAACCGGAATAAGCTTCATGTGAGCAATAAGGTTTCGCTGTTCCTGGTTTGTAGGCATGAATGAACGTGGCCAGGTTGGTGTGTACTTAATGAAAGGTCGTGCAAAAGGAATGCCGCTTTCGTTTGCGTAACCAATTGCATGAGCTGTACCAGAATCTGGAACTCCTGCAATGATATCAGGCTCAACAGAACCCTTGTCGCGTTTTGCAAGATATTTTCCGCAGTTGTAGCGCATTGATTCAACATTTACGCCTTCGTAGCTAGCGGTAGGGTAGCCGTAGTAAATCCAAAGGAAGGTACAGATTTTCATTTCTTTTCCAGGCTGCTGCAAAACCTCATAACCGTCGGCAGTGAGTTTTACAATTTCGGCAGGTCCAAGCTCGTGGCAGTCTGTGTAGCCAAGATTTACATAAGCAAAGTTTTCAAAAGAAAAACAGTAGGCACCGTCTTTTTTACCAATCTGAAGCGGAGTTCGTCCAAGCTTGTCGCGGGCTCCATAAATACAGTCTTTGGTAAGTACAAGCATTGTTATTGAGCCTTTGATTTTTTCCTGAACATATTTAATTCCGTCAACAATTGTTTTTTCGTGATTTATAAGAGCAACAATGAGCTCTGTCTGGTTTATTTCACCACCGCTCATTTCAAGGAAGTGTGTGTAGCCTGAGTCGAGAACTTCTTTTACAAGCTCGTCCTTGTTTGTAACAATTCCGACTGTTGTAATTGCCCAGCTTCCAAGGTGTGAGTTTACAAGCAGAGGCTGAGGTTCGTAGTCGCTTATACAGCCAATTCCAAGATGGCCGTGCATTTCTTCAATATCTGTTTCAAATTTTGTACGGAACGGAGAGTTCTGAATATTATGAATTGAACGCTCAAAACGTCCTTCTTCTGAATAAACAGCAAGACCACCGCGTCTTGTTCCAAGGTGAGAATGATAGTCAACACCAAAAAATAAATCTAAAGAACAGTCTGATTTTGAAGCAACACCAAAAATGCCACCCATATAAGGCCTCCGGAATCTTCTCTCTGAAGTTTTCAGTATAGCGAAAATCATGTTTTTTTGCTATATTTTTTTCATGACAAAAATCCTTTTCATTTGCCACGGAAACATCTGCCGCTCGCCTATGGCCGAATTTGTTATGAAAGAACTTGTGCGCCGCGCAGGACTTGAGGATGATTTTTTAATTGAATCAGCCGCAACCAGCCGCGAAGAACTTGGAAACGACATGCACTACGGAACCCGCACAAAACTCCGCGAAATGGGCATTCCTTTTTCCCGTCGTGCCGCCCGCCAGATAAGGCCTGATGATTACGACCGCTACGACTACCTTGTTGCCATGGATGATGAAAATCTTTATTACATGAACCGCTGTTGGGGTGGTGACCCAAAAAACAAAATAAGAATGCTCCTTTCGTTTGCAGGCAAAGACCGCGACATAGCCGACCCCTGGTACACCGGCAACTTTGACCAGACCTACGAGGATGTTTTGGAAGGGTGCCAGGCTTTTCTCTCGTCTTTGCGAGGAGCGTAGCGACGCGGCAATCCATTTTATACAATTTACATCGCTTTTTTTACTATCAGAATCCGAAGTTGTGCCTTATAATGGAAGCAAGAGGTGAAAATGATAAAGAAACTTGGCTTTGGCTTAATGCGACTTCCATACACGGAAGACAAAACTTGGGGAAACATTGATTTGGAAAAGACCCGCGAGATGATTGACGCTTACATGGAACAAGGTTTTTCTTATTTTGATACTGCGTGGGTTTATCACGGCGGATTTTCTGAGCGTGTTTTTGGCGAGCTTGTTGCAAAGCGATATCCTCGCGAAAAGTTTCAGGTAACAAGCAAAATGCCTCTTTGGGGTAAAACAGACCCTGCCGACTTACAGAAGACCTTTGATGAACAGCTTAAAAAATGTGGTGTAGAATATTTTGATTATTACTTTCTGCACGCGCTCAACCGAGATGTTTTTCAGACTGCCGAAAACCTGGGCGCCTTTGAATGGATGCAGAAAATGAAGGCAGAAGGAAAAATCAAACATCCGGGCTTTAGCTTTCACGACGACGCGGACGCTTTGGAAATGATGCTTTCTAAACACCCCGAGGTTGAACTTGTTCAGCTGCAGATAAACTACATCGACTGGGAAAGCGACAATGTTCAAAGCCGCAAGTGCTACGAAATCTGCTGCCGCTACGGAATTCCTGTTTCAATCATGGAGCCAATCAAGGGTGGTAGTCTTGCAAATATCCCGCCGAACGCCAAAAAAATCTTCACAGATTATAATCCAACTGCAAGTGCTGCAAGCTGGGCTATGCGATATTGTGCAAGCTTAGACAATATCCTTGTTGTTCTTAGCGGCATGAGTAATATGGAGCAACTTGAGGACAACATGTCTTACATGAAGGATTTTGTTCCTTTGAACGCCGACGAACAGGCTTGTGTTCAAAAGGCAGCAGACCTTATAAAATCAACAATCGCAATTCCATGTACTGCCTGCCGCTACTGTGTAGACGAAACAAACGGTGGCTGCCCTATGAAAATCAATATTCCGCGATATTTTGAACTTTATAACGAAAGCAAGCGCTATGGAGTTGAATTGTATAAGTGGCACTACAACATGACCAAAAACGGTGACGGCGGAAATCCTGCAGAATGTATTGGCTGCGGTAACTGCGAAGGACATTGTCCTCAAAAACTTCAGATTATTGATTTGCTCAAGGAAGTTGTGAAGACTTTTGAATAGCCGCTGATGCTGATATAGAAAAGAATCGCAGGTAATTGACAAACAAATCAACTCTTGTAACAATAAAGTATAATCGTTTTATATTTGAGGGTAAAAAATGAAAAAACTTTTGAGTTTCATAGCACTCCTTTTTGTTGCAGGAGTTTTGTTTACAGCATGTATGCAGAATCCAAATATTGATGTTGCCGAAATATCATTGTCAAATGGAACCTGGTATATTATTACTAAATCAAATAGTACTTTTGAAGCTGATGCTATAAAGGTTGTAAAAACAAAAGAAATTGAGCAGTTATGTAATATTTCAGATGGAAAAGGAACTTTTAAAAGTGTAAAAACTGTTGATACCTATAGTGTACAATTACCTTCCGGAGTAAAAACTGATCAGCTTATAAAGGTAAAAGAAGAACTCGAGTCTAAAAAAGATCCCGATGCAGAAGTAACAATCAAAGATACAACAGTTACAATGCAATTAAACAAACAGGCTTCGGCAGAAGAACTTGCAGCCGCTAATGCAGAACCTTTTTCTGCAGTCAACATGGAAAAAAATTACCCTGAAAAAGCAACCATCAAAACAAACAAAAAAAGAAACAAATATACAGTTTCGTTCAAAAAAAGTATTGCATCAGGCAACTTCACCGAAGAAAAATACGAAGTTACCTTTGTAAAAAAGTAAAAGCTAATTACGAGCAAAGTGAGAACGAAACGTTTTTTTTAATGACAAATCCCGTAATGCTATGGTAAAATAGAGTAATTATCATTTTTTCGGGGGATGCAATGAAAACTCGTAATCATTCTTTTAAAACTGCCGTTACCACTATACTGGGGGGGGGCGATAATTTGTATAGTCCTTCTATCATGCGAAAACTTCCTGAACGCCGGCAATATCAGCGACGAAATCAAAGACGCCATCGCCTACAATAATGCAAAAAGTGTAAATGTTTCAATTTCCTGTAAAGAAGACATGGGTAGTGTTTTTCCACAGCAGGCTTTTCAGGCAAAGGTGGGCTATCCGTTTGAAGTTCAGTTTATTCCGAATGAATCTAATTATTTTATTAATAATCCCGAAACAATTTTCAAAGCTGTCAGTCGAATAACTGAAGAAAGTCGTGCTGATTGTGTAGAATTTAGTGTTGAAAAACAGAGCTTAGAAGATCAAAAAAATAATCTTTATAGAATAAAAGTAAAGGTAATAAAATACGCAGACGATATTCAGATTCAGCCAGATTGTATTGAATATCCGCGGGTAGTTTCTATAGGACCCGATTTTGTTTCATCTGGAGTTCCTGCAAATACTCGTATAGAAATACAATTCAATATGTCTTTACAAGACGAAGTTGCATTAGGTAATAATTCTTCAATTAATTATGACAATATTCAGTTATTTTATAATGGCTTTGATATGCGTGATTATTTTGAAAGTCCTGTTTTTAATAAAGATTACACAATAATTTCACTTATTCCAAAGTCACCTGAATTAATTAGTTATATTGGAGAAAAAGCATTTATAGAACTGTCTGTTACCTTTGGAGAAAATATTACAATAAGAAGTGGCGAAACAGATCTTCCTTTTATTCAGAATTCTAAATCAAATTTTAAAATCCGCTATAAACCCGAAAAAGAAAATGATCCACCAAGAAGAAATGAATTAATTGTTTCGCGAAATCAGATAACTGCAGGGGATGCTTTATCGCTTGCCGAAAATAACAGATTTACTATAGCAAAAATTGATGCAATGGACCATGATGATTATATTAAAAACCGCACCAACGGTACTATTTACATTTATGGTACATATTATGATGGTGGAAGCAGGGTAGCGTCTGTAACTCTAAAAGAAACTCAGACAAATGATTTACAAGGTTATGATATTGAAAAGGATAAACAAATAGAAATAGATGCAGGTCCTTTTAATGCGCATTCAGAAGGAATTGAATTCTTTGATGATGAAACAGGTAATACAATTTTTTGTATGCCATATAAACTAAAGTCTGAAAATGGTGCTGTACTTGTACAGCTTACTGTAAACGATTTTGCAGGAAATGGAGTTACAGAAAGTTTTTTGGTTATAAAAAGGGATTTCTTGAATTTGGAAATAGCTCATACCGATACTGGGGGAGAATATGAAAATGTTAGTCTTTCTAATTCAGGTTACATTACCTTTAATCCGGAATTAGAATTAGAGTTTGATGAGGATGTATATAAAAATGCTCTTAGAACAATAACATTGATAGCTAATGATGGAAATTATAAAGACAATTTCGTACATTTATATGATTGGGACACATTGGACGAAGAGCAGCTTCGTAATTTTTCTATAACTTGTGAGTATACAAATGCAGCTGGTACTTTAGTTTCAAAGAAATTTGATTATGTTTCTGAACGTACATGGCGAACCAACTTGGAAGATGTAGCAAAGCTTTCTGGCTCAACTTTGAAAATTATAGCTAAAGATGATATAGGTAACGCTGCCGAAAGAATTTTTTCATTCCCTAAGTCAGAAAATATAGTATGTAGAATTGAAGAAGAGCTACTATATAGTGAGTATCTTCACAAATATGTTCACTTTATTACAACCGAAGGCGATGGAAAACAAATTACAAGCGGAGTACAAATTGCAGAAGATTCGAACGGGGTGAAAACGGTTAAACATTATGGTAACGGCTATACAGGAACAGAAGAAATTGATAACGGCTATACATTCCAGATAATTCCTCGTGTTAGGGATTCAGAAGGAAATGATTTTTATGTAGAAATCCCAGATTTTACATACAGTTTTAACACCACGCTTGGTAATCCTCCACAAGTTGAGCTTAAAAACAGTTATGATAATTCAACAAAGTTTTATTCTATAGCAAATTCTTCTAGGAAAGGTTATCTTGATATAACTGTTTCTATTGCAGATGATTCCTGGGAGAATTTCGATTGCATTTATTTGAAAACCAGCCAATCAGATAATGAACCTGCCTGGTTTTTTGAAGCTGGAGAACCTCCTACATGTACATTTCGCGTGGATACATTGCAGGCTTATTCCACTGGCATCAATTTCTGGTTATATGGAATAAAACAAAATGCATTGTCAGAATCAGATAAGAAAACAATACCTTTAGTAACAGGAACAGAATTTGATGATGTTGACCCTTTTATTCAATCTCCCGAGGTGGGTGATGCATTGGGACGACCGGATTGGGAAAATGCTATTGTTTCTATTGCCGATTATGAATCTGGTCCTAATGGAGGAATAATAACTATACCAGGATTTAAAAAGAAATACACTGAATACGCAGTAAGTCCAAAAAACTATTATGGTACTATTCATTCATTTACAATTCCTGTAAGAGAAGTAGATAAAAAGAAACCTGCATTTACGATTAACTATACTTTTTATGACAAGGCAGAAAATTTTATAAGTGGCGTATTGGATTTTCCTATTAATGTATTACCTGATATTTCTTCAATTACAAAAAGCAGTACCACATGGAATTTGAAAACCAAGAAAACTAGTTCCAGTTTGAATTGCAGAGACTCCTCGGTTATTGTTGAAGAACTGAATACGAATGGAGAGTGGACCTCTTATAATTCCGAACAAAGTTTATCTATTACTCAAACAGGTAATAGCGCAGAAGGGTATGTATATGAAATAAATGGAATTGATTTACCTTCAGATTCAATAGTAAGAGTTGTGTACAAGGATTATGCTGGTAGTATAGGGTATGGATATTCTGTTCCTTTCTATCTCTACACAGGTACCCCATGTTCTGGTGACTATGAATATATTCAGCCAAGTGCTAGTAATCCGAATCAAATACTTATTTACTCTGATGCACCAGCTTTTGTTCATACACTTGTAACCTGTAAGTCTTATGATGAATGTAAAGACTGGTCTGTCGAAGACTGGGAATTTTACCATGACCATATTGGCGATAAATATTTAGGCTTTAATTCAACAAATTATTTACTGCCAAAGAGTTATGATTTCCCAGTAGACCAGATTGAATCTGGTTGCTGCTATTGTGCTGTAGTCCACTTTGCAAACGGCAAAACTGCTAAGAGTGTGGTTTTTCAAAAATAAAACTCCCACTTGGGGCGCAGGGGGCTTTCCACCTCCTTTTTTGGGCGAAGAATTGGTAAAAAATAGGCTTTGGTACATATAAAAATGTAAAAAGTGTAGAAATATATGTACTTGTGGGTTGAAAAATGCTATTTTTTTATAGAAAAAGCAGTTTCACTCAAGTTGAATACATATTTAATTGTGATAATACGAAAAATATATGTACTCTAGTTTAATTTTATGTTTAATTTATCATTTTTTGGTTGATGTTTTTGTAAAGTGTACATATAATTTGAGGTAAAAGTGAAAAATATATGTACAAAAGCCTCTTTTATACGTAAAAATCAAGTTTTATAGTGCTGGCTCTGTACAAAAAAGGGAGTTGAACATGAAAAAAATGGAAACTCTGCCACCGGAACAGTTTCTTCTGGCTATTGATATGCGAATTGTGGAGCTAGAACAAGCCTTAAAATCGAAACAGGCTGCTGTAAGAAATGTACCATCGGGGCTTGTACGAATTGTAATGAGAAAAGGACAGCTTCAGTTTTATAAAAGGCAATCTGCCGATGACGCACAGGGAAAATACATGCCGCGTTCTCAAGATTCACTTGCTCATTCTCTTATTCAAAACGATTATGACTTAAAGGCAATTTCCGCACTTGAAGAAGAAATAAAAGTACTAAAGCAGTTCAAGAAATCGTACGCAGCCAAAAGTGTAGACACTGTTTATCAAAAGCTTGCCGCTCCTCGCCGGCAAATTGTAAAGCCTGTGACCTTGACTGATGAACAATATGCTGCTGCTTGGCTCAAGGTGGAATACCGAAAAAAGAAAATTGCGCCTGAAGTTCAACGCATGTCTACAGATAACGGAGAGCTGGTTCGTTCAAAATCTGAAGTAATAATTGCAAACACATTAAAAAATGCCGGCGTTCCCTACCGTTATGAGTTCCCGCTTTTAATGGACAAAAACGCCAGTGACCCCGAGTTCCCTGATTATGATTTTTGCAATCTTCATCCGGATTTTTACTGCCTCAACTTAAGAACCCGTAAGGAATATGCCTGGGAACATTTTGGTATGATGGACGACCCCGACTATGCTACCCGCGCCGCCGAAAAAATCCAGTTGTACCAGGAGAACGGATTTTTCCCGGGTAAGAATCTTATTATTACTATGGAAACTTCTAAAAAACCGTTTTCTACTAAAGTGCTGAAGGCTGTTATTAAGGAATATCTTAAGTGATTGAAGATTTCTATTTGGCGGCGCGTTAATTGTTGCTGTTTGGGGCGTTGCGGGCCTGATTCAAAAGAGACTGCCCGCATAGGGGGTAGCGGAAAAGACCGCAGGGAGTGAACGAGCCATAGGCGAGTGAACGGAGCGCAGGGGGCTTCCCCCTCATTACTATTCCCTATTTACTATTTACTATTCCCTTTTTCTACTTCCACAAAAACACTAAATGTAGTATAGTACAGGTATAAACCACACTATATAAGAGGTCTATTATGCCTTATACCGAGCCAACAAGTCTTGCGATTGTTGCCTGTCCTGGTGGCGAAGCTTTCGCCGATGAAGTCATAACGCACCTT
>JAFZXA010000030.1 GCA_017617115.1 Treponema sp. | reverse complement strand
TGAACGCTGCGGTATGTTCTATGTAAACAATCGCTGGCTTGGCGGTATGCTTACAAACTTTGCTACAATCAAAAAATCACTTCAGCGCCTCAAGAAAATCGAAAAGATGGAAATTGACGGCACATTCGAAAATCTTACAAAGAAAGAAGTAGCTGCACTCCAGAAGGAAAAGGCTAAGCTCGAAAAGAACCTTGGTGGTATTAAGGAAATGAAGGAACTCCCAGGAGCTATCTTTATTATTGATACACACAAGGAACAGCTTGCAGTTGCAGAAGCACGCAGAATGGGTATTCCAATCATTGCCGTTGTAGATACAAACTGTAACCCAGAAGGCATTGACTACCCTATTCCTGGTAACGATGATGCTATTCGCGCTATTTCATTGTTCACATCTATTATTGCTAACGCTGTAATTGAATCAGACAACGAAGCTGGTCTTAAGATTCTTGAAAATCTTAACGACGAAGAAGAAATTACAACTGATGCTGCTAAGAAAGATGAAGATGAAGAAATTGTAGACTACTCTAACTACCAGCCTACAGAAATTAAAGAAGAAGACCGCGAAGCTGATGAAGCTGAAAGTCTTATTGACGAAGACAAAATTTATAAGGACTAATATATGGCATTTACAGCAAGTGATATTAAAAACCTTCGTGAAATGACTGGTGCAGGTATGCTTGAATGTAAAAAAGCACTTACAGAATGCAACGGAAACATTGACGAAGCTGCAAAATACCTTAAGGAAAAAGGACTTGCCGCAGCTGCAAAGCGTTCAGATCGCGCTACAGCAGAAGGCCGCCTTTTTATCCGCAATACTGGGGACAAGGTTTACGTAGTAGAACTTACCTGCGAAACAGACTTTGTTGCTAAGAACAATGACTTTATTGCTCTTGGTGAAAAGATGCTTGATGTATCTATTGAAAAGGGCTACACAAAGGTAGAAGAAGAACACACAAAGATGCTTGAACCACTCAAGGTTTCTATCCGCGAAAACATGAACGTTGCAAAGGTAGAAGTTATTGATGTTCCAGCTGGATGTACAGCTTCTTACTATATCCACTCAGACAACAAAACTGGTGCTGTTGTAGTTATCAGTGGTTCACAGGCTGATGTTGTAAAGACATTTGCTTATGACTGCTGTCTTCACATTGCAGCATTTACACCAGCTTACACATCTAAGAAAGACGTTCCACAGAGCTACATTGACGAACAGAAAGAAATCTTCAAGGCTCAGATGGATCAGGATGAAAAGATGGCTTCTAAACCAGAAAATGTTAAGGAAGGAATCTTACAGGGTAAGGTAAACAAGCACCTTGCTGAAATCTGTTTTGAAGACCAGATGTTCGTAAAAGACGACAAAAAGACTGTAACAGCAAAACTCGCAGAAGTTGGAAAAGAAGCAGGTGCAACACTTGCTTTCGTTGCAGCAAAGCTTTTTGTTCTTGGTAAATAAGGAGGAAATCAAATGGCAGAAAACACAGAAGAGAGAATGGAGAAAACTATTGCTTCATTAAAAGATTCATTAAATGCTATTAGAACTGGACGTGCAAACGCAGCAATCTTTGATAAGGTTCGCGTAGATTATTACGGCACTAAATCACCGCTTAATCAGGTTGCAACTATTCAGATACCAGAAGCTCGTTCTGTAATAATTCAGCCGTTTGATAAATCTCTTATTTCCGAAATTGAAAAAGCAATTCAGGTTGCAGACCTTGGCTTTAATCCTTCTAATGACGGAAAGGTTATTCGCATTACTATTCCTGCCCTTACAGCAGACCGCCGTAAGGAGCTTGTAAAACAGGCTAAGACAATTGCAGAAAACAGCCGTACTGCTATCCGCAATATCCGCCGCGATGGAAACGATGACCTTAAAAAGCAGCAGAAGGACGGTGTGCTTACAGAAGACGGTCTTAAGACAGAAACAGACAAACTTCAGAAGCTTACCGACAAATACATCGACGAAATCAACAAGATTTACGATGCAAAAGAAAAGGAAATCCTGAACTAGTGTCTTTGGATAAACAAAATCTTCCGCTCCATGTTGCCATTACTATGGACGGGAACGGAAGATGGGCAACTAATCAAAAACTCCCACGAACAGCAGGTCATGACCGAGGACTTCATGTATTAAAAGAAATTGTAAAAGCTGCTTCTGACCTGGGGATTAAAAATCTTACTCTTTATGCTTTTTCAACAGAAAACTGGAAGCGCACCGAAAAAGAAGTTGGATTTTTAATGAATCTGATTCACAACCATCTTAAACAGGAATTTGATTTTTATAAAGAAAATAAAATCAGACTTCATCATATTGGAGATTTAAGTGCATTACCTCCAATTGTTCAGCAAGACATTTTAGATGGAATTGAAGATACTAAAGAATTCACCGGAATGAATGTAAATCTGGCTATTAATTATGGTGGCCGTGATGAACTTGTACGTGGAATAAAAAAAATTATTAGAAACGGCACAAAAGAAGAAGAAATAACCGAAGAGTTTATTTCAAAATCTCTTGATATGCCTGAAAGTCCTGATGTTGATTTATTAATTCGCACAGGCGGAGAAAAACGACTTAGCAACTTCCTGTTATGGCATATACCTTATGCTGAACAGATTTATATAGACACTCTGTGGCCGGACTACACTGTCAAAGATTTTTATGCTAATATTGAAGAGTTCCAGCACAGAAACAGAAGGTTCGGAGCCGAAAAATCGGAGAAGAAATAGCGGGTATTTTATGAACAAAGTAGCACAAAGACTTCTTGTATTTTTCATAGGCGTTCCATTTATAATAGGTATTGTTACCCTCTCATATTATAATCATATTGCCTTAAACATGCTCGCTATTTTCTGTTCTGCTTTTGCCGCACATGAATTTTACAACATGGCAAAGCTTAAGTTCAAAATGTTTCCTAAAACTGCTGTAATAATTTTTACCGCAGCACTTCCATTCTTAGCTTATAACTCCATACTTGTTGATATGGATTTTTCAAACCTTTCCTGGTTCCTGGTCCTTGAAATATTTACATTTATGGGTGCAGAATCTTTAATATCAAAAGATTTTACCGAATCGGTAACAAAAATTGCAATTACAGTTTTAATTCTTTTTTACTGCGGTTATATGATAACCTTCATTATTCATTTGACTGCTATAAAAGAAAACGCTTCTATTTTCCTTTATCTTTATTTTATTCTTGTATTTATGACCGATTCGGGTGCCTGGTTCTTTGGCGTTCTTTTTGGAAAATCAACAAGAGGCTTTTTTAAAGCAAGTCCAAACAAGAGTCTTGTAGGATTTTTTGGAGGAATAATTACAGCAATAGCCTGTGGTATTTTATTCAAATTAATCTTTCCTACAGTTTTCTTTGGCTCAATTTGGAAAATTGTTCTTGTAAGTTTTGGAACTTCACTTGCTGCAATAATCGGAGATTTAATAGAATCAGTATTCAAGCGTTCGTTAGGAGTAAAAGACAGCGGTACTTTAATACCAGGAAGAGGTGGTCTTCTTGACTGTCTTGATTCTCTTATTCTGGGTGCTCCGGTTTACTATATCGGAATACATTTCTTATATCTTTTTGCACAATCATGAAAAGAGTTTTAGTTTTAGGTTCAACAGGTTCTATTGGAACAAATACATTAAACATAATTAAATATATGCCCGAAGATTTTGTTCTTTGCGGTGTACAGGCTCATTCAAATAAAGACCGCTTATTAGAAATTGCGGAAAATTCAAAATGCCCGTATTTGTTAACAAGTGAAGATAATTCTGAACAGGCTTTTCAAAAATTAATTGAAGACTCAAAACCCGATATTGTTGTAAATGGTATTTCTGGAGCCGCCGGACTTCTTCCATCAAAGCTTGTTCTTGAAAACGGCATTGACCTTGCACTTGCAAATAAAGAAACAATTGTAATGGCAGGCGATCTTATAAAAGAGCTAGCATACGACAAAGACGCAAAAATTATTCCGGTTGATTCTGAACATTCGGCTATCTTCTGCCTTACCGAAAAAATCGGGAAAGAAAATATTTCTAAAATTATAATTACTGCAAGCGGCGGTCCATTCAGAACTCTTACAAAAGCCGAGCTTGAACAGGTTACAATTGAACAGGCTCTTAATCATCCAACCTGGCAAATGGGAAAAAAGATTACTATTGATTCTGCAACCCTTGCAAATAAAGGACTTGAAGTTATTGAAGCCGCAAAGCTTTTTGATGTTCCGGCAGAAAAAATAGAAGTTGTTGTTCATCCGCAAAGTCTTATTCATTCACTTGTTCGTACAAATGACGGCATGCTTTATGCTCAGATTTCTGAACCCGATATGAAACACCCGATTTTGAATGCGCTTACCTGGCCTGTAAATCAAAGCAACTATCTTGAACCATTCGAATTGTTTGATCAGACTATGACATTCTTTAAACCCCGCATGCAGGATTTTCCAATGCTAAGCTATGCCTTTGAATGTGTAAAATTTGGCAAAGCCTACCCTATTGCTTTTAATGCAGCAAACGAAGTTGCAGTAAATGCATTCCTTGAAGAAAAGATTTCATTCCAGGCAATTTCGCGTGTTGTACGTTCTGTACTCGACAAAAACTGGAACCATAAAATTAAATCGTTTGATGATGTTTTTGCAGCAGACGACGAAGCCAGAAAATATACAGCGGAGCTTATATGAAATGGCTTTACGGCATTCTATGTCTCTTCTTTTTAATTCTGTTTCATGAATTCGGTCACTTTCTTGCAGCCAAGCTTTTTGGTGTTAAGGTTGAATCGTTTTCAATTGGATTTGGTCCAATACTTTTACACCGTACCGTAAAAGGAACCGATTACAGACTTTCTTTAATTCCTCTTGGCGGTTATTGCGGTATGAAAGGTGAAAATGAATTCCGTAAAGCAATTGATTTAGGTCTTTCAGAAGTAAACGGAGAACCAGATTCACTTTATGGAGTTCATCCTGTTAAACGAGCCGCCATTGGTTTTGCTGGTCCTTTCTTTAATTTTATTTTTGCAATCTTTTGTTTTTCTCTCATAAACGGAATTGGCTACAATTATTTTACTTATTCAAATAAAATCATTCTTGCCGACGAGCTTTATGAAAACAGTTCTACTGCTGCAAGAAGAGGCGGTCTTCTAACAGGTGATGAAATTATAAAAATTAACAACAAAGAAATTTCTGATTTCAGCGAAATTATAGAAGAAGTTTCAATCCGTCCAGATGAAGATATGATGATATATGTTTTGCGTGATGGAGTTGAATTAGCATTTTATGTTCATTCCGACATGGACAAAGAAACAGGAACCGGAAAAATTGGTGTTGCCGCAGATACAGAAAGTTTGCTTGAACGAAGTACACCAGACTACAATTTTTTTGAAGCAATAGGTCACGGCTTTTTAGATACCTTTGAATATATAGGTTTGACTTTTAAAAGCATAGCAATTTTGTTTAAAGGCGTAGACCTTAAAAATGCAGTTGGTGGTCCTGCACGAATTACCGAAATGCTTGGAACTACCGCACAGGAAGGATTTTCTGAAAGCTTTAGAACAGGCTTTATAAGTCTTGCAAATCTTATGGCTGTCATAAGCATTTCACTTTTTATAATGAATCTGCTTCCAATACCAGTTCTTGACGGTGGACTTATTCTTATTGCCCTTATTGAAACCATAAGCCGAAAAAAAGTTCCTCCAAAAATCCAATATCGTATAACCTTTATTGGTTTTGCATTTATTGGAATTTTGTTTATAATAGGATTAATCGGTGATATAAATTATTTTATTTCCGGAGCAAAATTAAAATGAAAAAAATAAGTTTTATATATTTAGCGGCTGCTTTATTTTTTACAGCCTTTCCATTGTTTGCAGACACTCACATTTCTACTCAGTCACATCAGGCACAGGTAACTTCGGTTCGTTCTGTTCCCTATAAAACCGGTAGTGACTTTGAATACTTTACTTCGGGTGATGATGGATTTTTAATTAAGTGGAATGAAAACAACGAAGGCGAGCACTATCAGATTAGTGATGTTGGAATTAAGCTGATTGCAGTTTCGCCAAACGGAAATCTTATTGCAGTTTATGAAAGCGATGGAGGTTCTGTAAACAAAGTCAGTGTATGGGACTGGCGTACTTTGACCCGCAAGAAATTCTGGCGCTATAAGGATTCAATTACCTCGCTGGAATTTTCTACAAAGGGAACTTACCTTATTGTAGGCACTGCTTCTGTAGATGGCGTTGAATTTTACAATACATCAAGCTGGTCAAAAATAAGTAAAATAAAAGCAAACACAGGTATTGTAAATTACATTCATACAAGCGATACCGAAAAAACTGCAGTGTTCTATTCTCCAGCCGGAAGTCTTTCTTATTACAACATGCAGACAGGCCAGCTCAAAGAAAAATTTACAATCGTTCAAGGCTTGAGCCAGACACAGTTATATAATGACAACAAGCTTTTAGCCGGCGTAAAAGACAATACAATATACATTATCAATGCTTATAAAGGAACTTCTGTAACTTCAATAAAATCACAGAATCCTATTATTCTTTCTACTTACAAAGACACAAATCTTTATTATCTTGAATATGACGGCAAAAATAATTATGACCTTAAAATGCTTGAAAACATGGATGGCGGCAAGGTTTCAAATCCTCGTGTCGTAAAATCGTTCAGAGGACCAAGAGGTAATGCAGCCATAAACAGTGGAATTAAAAATTATACCGAAATACTTTTGGGCAGTAAAACAGGTTCTGTTTACAAGGTCGACACAGATCCGTCAATTACAACTACAAACATGACCGAAATTACTCAGAATACATATTCAAAAATTAATGATATGTGCCAGGCCCCGACTGATTTTTACTTCCTTACAGATAAGGCGATTTTCAAATCATCTTATGATTCAGGAATTGTAAACAAAATAATCAGTTCTGAAGGTCAGACAAATATTATAAATTATGATGAAAGCAATGTAATTTTATGGTCTGAATCAAGCCGCGAAAAAGTTGAGCTTATAAACCTTAATACAAAAACTCGAACTACCCTATTTACACCTACAGGTACAATTCAGAGTCTGCGACTTGGAAAAATTGGAGAAAAAAGTTATCTTGTCGAAATTGAAAGCGGTTCCCTTATAAATCTTTATGATTTTACAAATAAAACTTTTAAAGAAGTTTATTCAGGAACAGGTATTCAGGATGCAGTTTTGTGCGATGACGGAAATCTTTATATTGCAAAATCTGCCGCTTCAAATCCGCAGGTTCCTTTAATTAGTGTAAACCCCGATACTTATGAAACAGTACCATTGAGCTTAAAAGGAAACGTTTCATTTGGTTTAAGTACCGACGGTCACATTATTTACGGAATTGTTTTACAGTCTAACGATAATGTTCAGGAAACTTATGTTTATTCCTTTAATACTGCAACAGGTAAACCTACCAACCTTCTTAAATTTGCAGAAGAAGATTCCGAAGCCTTTACTTACATTTACGGAAATATTTTATACACAAACATTGGTAAGAATAAGCTTTATTATTATAACATGACAACAAAGAAAAACGCTTCTTACAATCGTTCTGCATCAATTCCAAAAAGCGTTGCACAAAACGGCAGCAGAGTTGTTATTTTGAACGACAATGGTTCTATTTCGTGGTGCAGCTCGAACAATGCCAGCATTATTGCAGACTGGTATTTGACAACAGACGAGCAATGGTATGAGTTTTAATTTCACAATTGCAGAGCAATTGTGAAATTGTCGAGTATTTTGCTTGCTCGCGAAGGCTCGCATTTTTGCTGCGCAAAAAACGCAAAAACTCGCGTACGGGGTCCCTGAGGCTCTCGAAGGGCCCTTTTATTTCCAGTCGTTAGTATTAATGCCACAACCGCGCATGAGAGCTTCGCTATAGACTCCCATGTAGCCGTCAACTGAACGGTCCCAGCTGAAATCTTTTTGCATACCGCGCTGCTGCATCTTTTTTATGTGATCTTTTTTGTTGTAGTATGCATACACTGCCCAGCCTACTGTGTCGTAAATGGCGCCAGGTGTGAGCGAATCAAACAGGAAGCCTGTTCCATCCCCTGTAAACTCATTGTACTGTTCAACTGTATCTGCAAGTCCGCCTGTGCGTCTTACAATTGGCAATGTTCCATAAAGCATAGAATACATCTGGTTTAGTCCGCATGGCTCGTAGCGGCTTGGCATTAAGAAAAAGTCTGAGCCTGCTTCAATTAAGTGGCTAAGGCTTTCGTCGTAACCAATGTAAGCACGAAGGTTCGGCAGCTTTGACTGAAGTGCATTAATTTCATCTTCACACCATTTTTCACCACTACCCAAAATTGCAAACTGAATGTCCATGTTGGCACACATTGCAAAAATTGAACCGTAGGTTGGAGCAAAAACTTCAGCAATACCTTTCTGGTCTGCAAGGCGGGTTACAATTCCAATTACAGGTACATCTGGCTTTACAGGAAGTCCCATGCGTTTCTGGAGTTCTGCCTTACAAACAGCTTTTCCACTCATATCTTTTACATCAAAGTTTTTTGGAAGAAGCTTGTCTTTTTTAGGATTCCAGGTTTCTAAGTCACAGCCGTTTAATACACCGCGTACACAATCAGAGCGAACACGTAAAAGTCCGTCCAAGCCAAAACCGCCTTCTACAGACTGCATTTCACCTGCATAAGTCGGGCTTACTGTTGTAATCATATCGGCACACGAAATTGCGGACTGCAAAAGATTTATGCTGCCGTTTCGTTCAAGACCTGCACCGTAATAAAGGTTCCAGTCCAAGCCCAAAGCCGGGAATGAAGACTCCGGATACCAGCCCTGATATCCAAGATTATGAATTGTAAATACACTTGCTGTGTGAGCAAAATATCCGTTACGACAAACATGCTTTAGAAGAACCGGTACAAGTGCGCAGAACCAGTCGTGAGCATGCATAATATCAGGATACCAGCCCAAAAATCGGCAAAGCTGGAAAGCACCGTGGCACAATACTGCAGAACGGTAAGGATTGTCATGAAAATCTGGTTCAGCTTTTGTACCGTAAATGCCGTCACGACCAAAAGCCTGTTCGTGGTCTATAAAATAAACAGGAATATCTGTTCCCGGAAGGTCTGCGTAATAATATTTTACCCAGGTTTCAATTGTTCCGGCTGCAACAGCTACTGGTTCTTCAATTGCCTTAAGTTTTGCACGGTCAATTTTATAATAGCGAGGCATTACTATTTTTACATCGTGACCCTGCTTTCTAAGATTAATTGCAAGGGCACTAACTGCATCGGCAAGTCCGCCTGTTTTTGCAAAAGGTACAGTTTCTGAAGTTACCATTAAGATTTTCATTGGACACCTCGTTTATTTATTATGTACGGCATCGTAAAATGCCTGCTTGCTGTTTATTATTGTCTGTTCCGAAACACAATAAGCTATGCGGAACCAGCCGGCGCCTCCAAAAGCAGAACCTGGAGCACAAAGAATATTGTAATTCTTAAGATGATTTGTAAATGCAAGATCATCATCATTCCAGCCTTGTGGAACCTTTACAAAAAGATAAAATGCTCCTTCCGGCATGGCATATTCAAGACCTGCGTAGTCCATAACTTCTATGAGCTCATTGCGTCGTTTTTCATAAAGAGAATAATCACATTCACAATCCCAAGACTTGGCAATTACTTTCTGGAAAAATGCCGGTGCATTAACAAAGCCCAAAACTCTTGTTGCAAATACGGCAGCAGCAATAAAATCTTTTGCTTCGGGGTTGGCAGGGTTTACACAAATATAACCGATTCGCTCGCCAGGAACGCTCAGATTTTTTGCAAAGCTTGTTACAACTACAGAATATTCATATTTAGGGAAAACTGCTGCAACCTTTTTTCCGTAAGTTATAGCACGGTAAGGTTCATCGCAGATTAAATATGGGAATCTGCCGGTTTTCTTTCCCTGTTCATTCAAAACATCAACTACAGCCTGAATTTCTTCATCGGTGTAAATGCGTCCGCTTGGATTGTTCGGGGAGTTTATAATTACAGCGGCAGTTTTTTCATTAAGAGCAGCCTTGATTGTTGAAGCGTCAAGTCCAAAATCATCCTTTGTTTTTACACGGATAATTTCACCACCGTGATTATGAATATAGTGGTCGTATTCTGTAAAATAAGGACATGGAACAATAACTTCATCACCAGGGTTCAAAAGTGCCTTGAGCGTAGAATTAAGGGCTCCTGCAGCACCTACAGCCATTACAACGCATTCCATTGGAACCGGAACACCCTGCTCTTTTGAAGATTTATCGGCCATTGCCTGTCGTGCAAAAGGATAGCCTGCATTTGGCATATAACCATGACAATTATGAGAAACATCCTGTGCATATTCCTTAATTGCATCAACTACAGCCTGTGGAGGGTCTAAATCGGGGTTTCCAAGGCTAAAATCATATACTTTGTCGGCACCGTATTTTTGTTTAAGAACAGCGCCTTCTTCAAACATCTTACGAATTACACCTGCAGATGGGCTTTCTACAAGAGATTTTATATTTTTGCTAATCATGTTTTTTATTATACCACAAATTCTATATTTTGTATAAGTAAATTCTTATGAAACCTGAAATCACACACGGAGGTTTATTGAATAGAACTTTTTTTTTGATTATAATGGAGGTACTTTATATGAAAAAAACTTGTTTTAAGTTCAAAATATTAATTTCTTTTGCAGTTATTCTGATTCTTGTTGTTCAGAACAGTTTTGCAGGGGTTTTTAACAAAAATCTTACTGCCGAAGAACAAAAAACTCTTGATCGCGGCGAAGTTCTTATTAAAAATATTGCTTATCAAAAGAATATGAGCCTGAATAAGGATTTTAATGAAGATACAAAGGCTCTTACAGAAGAAATAAAGCAGTTGAGCCCAAAATATCTTGCAGAAATCATTCAGATTAAGCCATATAAAGGAAACGAAAACCTGCCGGAAATTCTAACTGGACTTTTATACAATGTTTCGGACTATAAAGGCATTCCGTATTATTCAGAAAGAAATAAAAAATACTATAATTTATATGATTCTGCAGAAATTCAAAAGGAAACAATTATAACTCAAAATGCGTATAAAACTTCAAAACAACTTGAAGCTCTTTTTGTAATGGAACCTTTTGATAAAGTATATGAAACAATTAATCTTACACAAACAACAAATTCTGTTTATTATTCATCGATAAACAATAACAAGCTTCGCTACAAGGATGAATTTGACTGTGTATGGCCTAAAAAACTTAAAATCTGTATTATTCTTTTTAGAGACGGAGATAACTGGGTTTTATATGGAATTGGTGGTGTAAATGCCCCTCGCATTCCATTTTTTACAGAAAGAATTGAAACATCTTTCATAAACAGAATCAACACATTCTGTAGTTTTATATTTTCAAAATTCTAGGTGGTAGACAAATGATTTGGCTTATTGGTTGTAAAGGAATGCTCGGAAGTGAGGTTGCACGACAGCTTGACCAGAATAAGTATCATTGGGTTGGTACAGATAAAGAAGTTGACATTACAGACAGAGAAGCACTTTCGGCTTTTGAAAAATCTGTTGAAACCTCATCTTATCTAGATACATCCAGCACCGATAAGCACATTAAATGGATTATAAATTGTTCTGCATACACAAATGTTGATAAGGCCGAAGAAGAAACTGAACTTGCCGATAAGCTTAATAATGTTGGAGCTTTGAATATTGCTAGAACTGCCCGTTCAATTGGCGCAAAACTAATTCATATTTCTACTGATTATGTATTCAACGGCAAAGGAAATACTCCTTACACCGAAGATATGGAAAAAGAACCACTTGGTATTTACGGAAAAACAAAGGCTCTTGGCGAAGAAGCAATCCAAAAGGAAATGACTCAGTTTTATATTCTTCGTACCGCCTGGCTTTATGGCTTTGACGGAAAAAACTTTGTTTATACAATGACAAAGCTTATGAACAGTCATGATCAGATAAGAGTTGTAAATGATCAACAGGGAACACCTACCTGCGCAGTTGAACTTGCAAGTGCAATTCTTAAGATTATTGAAAAATCGGACAACGCTACCGAAGCTTTTGGAAAACACAGTGCACCGGCTTTTGGTATTTATCATTTTACAAACGGTGGACAGACAAACTGGTTTGAATTTGCACAGGAAATCTATAAGCTTGGTAAAAAATACGGAAGAATAACACAAAATTGTGAAGTAAACCCATGTACAACTGCAGAATATGGTGCACAGGTAGAACGACCTGCCTATTCTGTTTTGAGCAAAGATAAAATCTGCAAAGAACTCAAGATTAAACTTCCAACCTGGCAAAGCTGCCTTGAAAAGTTTATAAAGAGTGAAAGATTTAATATGGACTTTACACGATAACTTTTTTCTTAACTTATTTGCTTTTTAATGTTATACTTATATATATAATAAAAGATCCTGAAACAAGTTCAGGATGACGAAGTCGAAGGAGTAAACAATTGAAAACTTTTGGTGGACAGGTTCTTTTTTTGGACCGTTCAGATATTAATACTGACGAAATTATTCGTGATGAATATTTAAAAGAACTTCCTAAACAGGAATTAAAATCACATCTATTTGAAGATTTGAAAATTGAAGGCTTTAATGCACAGACCGATGTTGCAGGTACAAAAGTTATAATTACACGCGAAAACTTTGGCTGCGGCGCTGTAAAGGAAAATGCATCGTGGGCACTTGAAACAAGCGGTATTTTTACAGTTGTAGCCCCAGGTTTTGCAAAGCCATTCCGCCAGGAAATGTTTTCTAACTCAATAATGGCAATTGAAATTGACAGAAAATCACTTGCCGATATGTTCCGAACCTTTGCCAACAAAGATGCCGAATGCAAAATTGTCATCAACGACGACGGAACGGCAAAGGTAAAGCTTATTGCAGGTTCACTTTCAAAGAGTTATCCGTTTGAGCTTAATGATGATGAAAAGAATCTGTTGTCAAATGACAGCTGGATAGGATTTTCTGAGAGTAAATACTAAAAGAGATTCCGAAACAAGTTCGGAATGACGATTCGTGTCATGCTGAACTTGTTTCAGCATCTATTCTACCAATTTCATTTCAACTAACTTATTAATAATAATCTCAACAATTTGTTCAGGAAGGTATTTTGCAGTGTCTATAATTATATCTGCAAACTGATAGTCATTATTATCTATACCATAAAATTCTTTGTAGCGGCCTGTATCTTCTCGGTCACGCATGGCAGTAAAATCTTTTATTGCCTGTAAGTCGCCTCCTTCACGGTTGAAAATGCGTCCGGCACGAGTTTCATCACTTGCATAAAGATAAACCTTAAGGTCTGCTTCTTTAAGCATCCAGATTGCAAGGCGGCTTCCAAGAACGCATGGTTCTGCAAGTGCAAGTTCAACCTGATGCTTGTCAACATATTTATCGTAGGAGTCATCATTTTTGGCGGCTTCTATAACTTCTTTTAAGGTCATGCCCTTTTCTTCTGCAAGCTGGCGGAAGGTGTAGTTTATAAGTTTAATGCCTAATTTTTGGGCTAAAAGTCCGCTAACGGTTGTGTTGCCGCATCCACTTTTGCCACTGATTGCAATACGTAAATCTTTTTTTAAAGTCATAATGCCTCCTTACTCTACATTCTTACTTTGCTCTCTTATATTTTCAAGTGCGTCTTTGGCATTAATTACCATGGCACTAACTTCTGCAAATTGATTTTTGCTTCCAATGGTGTTTATTTCGCGGTTCATTTCCTGGCAGATAAAATCAAGACGTTTTCCCGGAATAGGGTTATTGTTGATTTCGTCTTTCATTGCGCTTATGTGACTGCATAGACGCACAATTTCTTCGTTGATTGTGTATTTTACAAGCATGGCAGCAGTTTCTGTCATAATGCGGTTGGGGTCTGCGTTTTCTCCAAGCAGCTCGTTGAACTTAGTTGTAATCTGTTCTTTAAAGTATTCTTCCATTTTTGGCTGCCAGTCTTTGAAGAAGGCAGCGCATTCTTCGAGCTTACTCAATTTTTCAAGAAGGTCTTTTTTCATATTCTGACCTTCACGTTCTTTGTCGCTTAAAAATCGGGTAAAGGCTGCATCAAAAACAGGTTCAATCATCTGCTGATATTTTTCTACATCGTAATCTTTGTTTGAATGAAGAACCCCTTCCTGATTTATAAGTGCATAAAGAGCAGCTTCTGTACTAAAACTAGAAAGTCCTGCTGCCGTTGCAATCTGTTTGTAGGCATCCATATATGTTTTGGCAAGCTTTGTATCTACAGTAACTGCTGCATCAGATTCATTTTCCTTAATCCGAATAAAAACATCAACCTTGCCACGTGCAACTTTTTCGCTGATTTTCTGGCGGAATGAACTTTCTAATGCATTTAGATATGATGGCAGATTTACAGTCAAATCTAAAAATCGGGAATTAACTGATTTTATTTCAACAGAAACTGTTGCTTCTTGAGTTGTCTGTTCTTCATAGGCATAGCCGGTCATGCTTATCATTTAAATATCTCCTTGCCAAGAGGCCAGTTGTCGCCTGCTCCCATTGTAATAAATAAATATCCGTCGGGATATTCTGGCCCAAGCGGTTTATTTAGTTCCTGTTCTATAAGATCTTTGGCATCCATAATTTCTTCAAAATAATAAATTGAATTGCTTGCAGCGGCTTTTGTTCCAACCTGCTTTTGATGCTGCAAGGTTTCTTCAAAAAGAGTTCGGCCTGTAATCTTAAAATCAGCAGCATTTTCACGGGCAGAGCTGTAGATTTTATGAAGTATTACAACATCTGCATCGTCCATACTAGCAGCAAAATCTTTAAGTAATGCAGCTGTTCGGCTGTAAGTGTGGCTCATAAAATCAAGAATAATTTTGCGTCCTTTATAAAACTCACGGTAACCGCTTACTGTAGTTTTGATCGCAGTGGGATGATGACCGTAATCGTCAATTACAATAACATCATTACCGTTTGGAGTCTTAAAATTACGTACAATTTCGCTTCTGCGTTTGCCACCTGTAAACTTTTGTAGACCTTCTGAGATTTTTTCTGCATATTCAACAGGATGTTTTCCAAAATATCGCAGAATCTGGCATACTAAAGCAACTGCACCAGCGGCATCCAGTACTTCGTGACGGCCAGGCATTTTCAAGGCAAACTCTTTATCAAAACCTTTCAAAGTAAATGTATTTTTTTCGTTTTCAACTTTTCCAAAAGTCAGTTTATAGTCTCCGCCTGCATTTTCACCGTATGGAACTAAGTGAATATCCGGGCGTTTGTTATAAGCAAGAAGTGCTGTTTCCACTGCCCCTTTATCATCTGCACAATAAATGAGTTCGCCAAACATTGGAAGACGGCAGATATAATCTACAAACGCATCGCGAATATCTTCGTATGTTGGGTAATAATCCTCGTGGTCAGATTCAACAGAAGTCAAAAGAATTTTCTGCGGATGGAAAGACATAAAGTGTCGCTGATATTCACAGGTTTCTGCAACAAAAATTGATTTCTTCTTTTTGTCGGCAGCAGGCAACTCTTTAATCAAAGGCGATGTATAAGTACAGGTGTTTCCAAAAGAATTAATTACAGAACCTGCAAGAATCTGAGCCGGAATATCATCAAGCTCTTTTAAGATTGTACCGGTAAGTCCTGTAGTACTTGTTTTTCCGTGAACACCACAGATACCACAGGAGTAAGAAAGTGAAGAATGCCAGCCAAGTGCTTGAGTATAAAGCAGACACGGCACTCCTAATTCTTTTGCACTTTTAAGGTCCGGATTTGTTTCAAAATTATAAGCCGAAGAATAAACTATGTATTGAATATCTGGTGTAATGTTGTCGGCAGAAAATAAGGCGGGTTTGATTCCAAGCTTTTCAAGAATCTCGTCTGTATAAAAGCGGTCGGCAACATCGCTGCCTGTAATGACTGCACCATTATGAAAAAATATTTCTACAAGGGCGGCCATGCCTGTTCCCTTGATTCCTACAAAATGAATGTGAATGCCGTTTAAATCCTGCGGCAATGAAACTTGTTGCTCTTGCATATCTATATTATAAAAAAAGAACCACCATTATGCAACGCACAATGGTGGTAAGGATGTAAACAAAATTTCAGGAACAAGTCCAAAAATTATCTAAATTATAGATCCCGAAACAAGTTCAGGATGACGAGTTAGTTAAACTCTATTTCTCGGATTACTTCCTTTGTATCAATCCGGGTTAGAGTTACAAAGCTTGAGCCGGGAAAACCAGCTCCTTTTCTATAACTGATTTTGTAATCAGTATAAGGTTCGAGCGGCGGAATATTAAAAACAATATCTTTATTAACATCCCGCGAAGCCTCAAACGCATTTGCTGTTGTAGTTAAACAAGCTCCAATACAAGTTGAATCTCCAAAATCTGAACGAGGTTCCTTATAATAAACATGTAAATATGCTTTTACAGGTTTATTTGCCGGAAGTTCAACCGGAGACCAGTAAGTAAGTTTTTCTGCTTTTGGAGTATTTTTATCATCGTAAGTAATAAAAGTTGCTCCGCTTATTTCAGATTTTTTATATAAATCAAAATAAACATAAGCAACTTCTATATCTTCATTTTCTGAGTAAGCAAGCGGGACTGCCTTAATTGAGTTACAACCGCTAAGCAATATACAAGAAAGAGTGGAAAGCACAGTGAGTGCAGTTAGAATTGTTAGTTTGATTGTTTTCATATCCCACCTGAGCAAGGCCGTTGGCGGCCTTTGTTTTATTTTTTATGCCATCAGACTCAAATAAATCTGATCCGCTAAACCAAAGCCTGCATTCTTTGTCATGGCTGTGGCATATTCATCAAACAACATGTCTTCGTACATATCCTGTGCAAAGCTGTTTTCGTTTGACTTCATGATTGTTTTTCGCATTTGCGAAAGCATCTGCTTTACAAAGAATCCTTCAAGTTCCAAAGCACTCTCGTAAAGCTTGCTTGTTTTATCAATTGTTTTAGAAACAACGTGTTCATTAGCCTGATTTGCTGCAGCGCCAGTTGCCTTTGCAGTTTTATCAGATTCTAATGTATATGTTCCGGCATAACCAGTTGTGTAGTCTCCGTTCAAACGGCCTTCTTCTGCAATCTGTGCAGATGAAAGTGTTCCGCGACCATCGTTCTGGGCCTGAAGTCTTTCTACAAGCTCAGAAAATTTAGCATTTTCGGAATTGGTGCGGGCGGTATTAAGTGCCCCGTCCCCACCGGTTATGCCGCTATATGTATTATTAACTAATCCTATGTTCATAAATTAATCCTTTTGGGGTCCCTTCGACAGGCTCAGGGACCGCGCGTCATTATCTCTTCAGGTTCACTGCAGTACTAAGCATTGTATCGGAAGTCTGGATTGCTTTACTGTTGAACTCGTAGGCACGCTGAGCAACAATCATCTGAACCATTTCGTTTACTACAGAAACGTTTGACATTTCAAGGAACTTATGGCGAACATCACCAAATCCATCATATCCAGGGCGGCCTTCAATTGCTTCACCACTTGCGTTTGTTACTTTGAAAAGGTTATCACCTTCTGCTTTAAGTCCAACAGGGTTTGGAAAGCGGTAAAGTTCAATCTGTCCAACTTCAATAGGATCATTTCCACCGTTTACTTTTACACTAACTAAACCTGTCTGTGTAATGTTTAATGTAGAAACATCATAACCTTCCGGCAAAATAATTTCTGGCATTACACGAAGTCCGTTATTTGTTACAAGCTGACCGTTTGAATCAACTTTGAATGTACCGTCGCGTGTATAAACATAAGAACCATCATACTGCTGAACGCGGAAAAATCCTTCGCCAACAATTGCAACGTCTGTATCTACTCCTGTATTCTGGAGTGAACCCTGGTTCATTATGCGCTGTGTAGCTCCTACTTTAACACCAGTTCCCTGCTGAATACCAACAGGAGTAACTGTATCTTCTGTAGCAGGAGTTCCTGCAAGCTTTACGTTCTGATAAATTAAATCTTCAAACTCTACTCGCTGCTGTTTATAGCCTGTTGTATTTACGTTTGAAAGGTTGTTAGAAATTGCGTCGATATTTGACTGCTGTCCGTTCATACCAGTTGCGGCTGTCCACAAGCTTCTTACCATTTTTTATCCCCTTTACTTACTGATTACTGGAGTACGGCAACCTTCTGCCAGAGTGTACCCATCATTGAATCTTCAGAGGTGATAG
>JAFZXA010000001.1 GCA_017617115.1 Treponema sp. | reverse complement strand
TTTCTGATGCCGCCGTACTCATAGAAATTTACAATTCCGCATTCTATGATGATTTTATAAAGTACGGCGAGTGTCCTGCTTATGGAAGAACAAAAAACCAAATGGAGCAGTCGATAATTGATTTTCCGAAGTTTTTGATTTTAAATGATGACAAAGCTGTGGGGGCTATTTCCTGCCGTGAGATAGAGAAGGGGTTTTTTGAAGTTGGTTGTTTGTGTGTGATTCCGGAGTTTCAGGGAAAAGGAATTGGAACTGCCGCAATGGAATTTGCAAAATCGTATTACAAGGACTGGAAGAAATTCACACTGGTTACTCCGGCAGATAAAAATCAGAATGTGAAATTTTATACTGAAAAATGCGGGTTCAAAATTGAAGGTTTTGAGATGAATGGCGGTGTGAAAGTTTATAAGTTTGTTTTGGAGCGGGGCGTTGCGGGGTGTCCCCGCTAGAAGGGGTAGCGAGCAACGAAGTGCGAGCGAGGGGAAGGCTTTCCCCTTTATAATAATGGAGACTAACAATGAAAAAATGGTACGATGAAGAATACGAGTTCACGGTGGAAGTTACCGGCTTTTTGCATGGCAACCACACTGAACATTATTGCCGAAACGGGGAAGAACCTGGCGACACTTACAAGTGTACTTATGGCTGCCCTGTAAATAAAGATGGATATGGAATCTGCTCTAAAACTATGATGATGCTTTATCCTTTGATGGAAGCGGTAAGAAGCGGCGGTGACCTGGAAAATCTTGGCGGTGACAGTAAGTATACAAAAACTATTGTCTGCCCGGATGGTTGCGTGATTTTCAAGCTTACTGCAAAACCTTTGGGGAACGAAAATTTTCACAAGGGCGGCTTCTGGGAATATCCGGACGAAACCGTTTAGTTAAAAAATAGAAAGGAAAAATCATGAACGCAAAACTAATCGGATTATTCAGTGGATTTCCGACTCATCATTTTACAGATGAAATTGCCCAGGTTCTTCGTGAAAATTTAAGCGAGCGAAAAAGTCTTGTTTTTATAAGTGCCGACCCGGAAAACTTTGCGCAAAATGATGACGACGAAAATGGCATGCATCAGATGTTTGCAGAACGAGATATGGCATTTGAAGAGCATCATGTAATTGACCGGCGGACGAGTGTGGCAGAGGCAGCCGCTCTTATACAACAGGCTGATTGCATCTGGCTTATGGGCGGCGAAGTTACCTGGCAGATGAAGCTGATCAGCGATTTAAATCTTATTCCGGAACTTTTGGCGAGCCATTCGGTAATTCTTGGAGTAAGTGCCGGCTCTATGAACCTTGGAAAACACGTTGCCGAATTGTGGGAATCAAAAAGTTTTTATGAAGGAATCGGGCTTACAGACTTTACGATAAAAGCTCATTATGAGCCAGACGCAAACTTTATTCCGGCGCTGAAAGAAATGTCCATGCTTCATCAGATTATAGCCATGGAAGATGAAAGCGCAATTTTCATAAGCCGTGATAAAATCCTTAAACTTGGAAAAATGTACAAAGTTGATAAGGGTGAGATTTGTGAGGAAACATAATTATAACAGGAGGCATTTATGGACAAAGAATGGTCAGAAAAAAACAAAAAGATGCAGACGATGATTGCAAAGGAAGCGACATTTGCAGAAGGAATCAAACTGCTGCTCGAACTGCGCACTCAGATTTTTGAACAGATAACTGCAATTGTAAATACTTTTCCGCCTGTTGCATTTTATCAGCTGCCGTTTGGTGCCGGGGATGGAAATCATTGTACGACTCTTGCCTGGTCGCTGTGGCACACATTCCGGATTGAAGATATAGTTGTTCACACTTTGATTTTGAAGGACAAACAGATTTTGTTACAGGGTGGTCGTCTGGCAAAAACTAAAAGCCCGATTATCACAACCGGTAACGAGCTTGATGGTACACAGACTGTGGAGTTTTCAAAAAAGGTGAATGTAAAGGCACTTTATGAATACTGTAAGGCTGTGATGGATTCGACAAATGAATTTTTGAAGGGGCTGAAATTTGAGGACTTAAAGAAAAAGTTTTCGGATGCGGACAAACAACGCCTGATTGAAAGCAAGTGTGTAAGCCCCGATGAAAGCGCCGCCTGGCTTATTGATTTCTGGTGTTGCAAAACCATAAAAGGCCTGATTCAAATGCCTCTTTCACGCCACTGGATTATGCATGTAGAGGCAATGCGACGCATAAAAAACAAGCTGTGTCAGGAAGCTAAAACGGGCGTGAATCTGATTGCCTATTGCGGTCTTTACTGCAAGCACTGCTTCCTTACACAATGGTGCGGTTCGTGCAGAACAATTTACAACACCTGTTCCTATGCACTTTATTCTCCAGGTGGAGTTTGCCCGAATGCCACCTGCTGCAAAGAAAAAGGCCTCGAAGGCTGCTACGAATGCGACGAGCTTTACAATTGCCACAAAGGCTTCTACGCCCTGGACGAAGAAACAAACGCTGTAAGAGTTCTTGGTTTGTTTATCCAAAAATACGGCAAAAAAGAATTTATGAAAGTCATGGATTTTATGCATCAGCAAAAGAAGTTTCAGAAGGTTCAGGATGTTCTTGGCTGTGATATCGATGAAGGCCTGAAGCTTCTGGAAGAATGGCGAAAGAAGGCGCTTGGATAATTATCAGGAGAAGAAAAATATGCAGTTGAAAACAGATCGCCTGATCATCACAAATTTTACTCTCGACATGGTACAGGCTGTTCATCAAAATTCTCTTGATGAAGATACAAGACGTTTTTTACCTGATGAAGTTTTTGAAACTGTTGATGCTGCAAAAGAGACAATTGAGTTTTTGATGTCGCAGTACGAAAACTCAGACTCAGTTGGGCCTCTGGTATATCCTGTTCTACTTGCTGATGGAACAAACATCGGCTATGTACAGGCAGTCCCGACAGAAAATGCTGCATGGGAAATCGGATATCACATTGCA
>JAFZXA010000029.1 GCA_017617115.1 Treponema sp. | reverse complement strand
GCCTCAAACTTAGGAGCAAGTTCATTTACCATATCATCAAAAACACACTTGCCGTTTTTAAAGCACGAACCACAGGCAATACAGCCGCGAATATCCTTGCTACCAAGCTGAATAATTTCGGTTTCAATTTTTTCTTCTGCAAAAATCTTTGCCAGCTCATTTACTGCAATGCTGGTGTTACCGTTTGACCTTGGGCTTCCGTTTAGAATTAATACTTTCATAAGAGGTCTCCTACATGCTTTGTTTCAATATTTCTACAATTTCTTCGTGTGTGAGTTTGCGGTAACCGCCGTCCAGAATGAATGAACCTTTTGCAATTCCATCAAACATTTCCGGAGTAACACCAAGCTCTGCAATGTGAAGACACACACCGATTTCTTTCATCCAGTTTTCCATTGCGCCAAGTCCTGCTTCTGCAATCTGTTCATCAGAAAAACCTGCAGTCTGAACATCCCAGACATTCTTTGCAAAGCGCACAAACTTTGGAAGTCCGTCCTTCATAATAAAGCGGTAGTAAGGGAGAGAAACTCCAGAAAGTGTCATTCCGTGAGTTGCATCTGTAAAAGCTCCAATTGACTGACCAATCATATGAACCATCCAGTCCTGAGACTTTCCGCGGCCAATGAGTGTGTTTAGTGCCCAGGTTGCTGTCCACATGATGTTACTGCGGGCTTCGTAATTCTGAGGATCTTTTACAGCAATGCGTGAAGAATGAATGAGAGACTTCATAAGGCCTTCTGCAATATAGTCGCTTGTGTTGTCATCGTCGCCGGAAAAATACTGCTCCATGATGTGACTCATTATGTCAAAAATGCCTGCTACCATCTGACGCTGTGGAAGAGTGTAGGTGTACTTTGGATTCAAAATCGCAAATTTCGGGAATACTTCTTCTCCGAATATGTGACCAATTTTAAGCTTCTGTGCGTGATTTGTAATTACAGAACCGCCGTTCATTTCACTTCCGGTTCCAACCATTGTAAGTACAGAGCCAACAGGAATAATTCTGTCGCCGGCTTTAGGTTCTTCCATTTTAAGATAATATTTTTCCCAAGGATCTCCGTCATACCAAGCTGCAACAGAAACACCCTTTGCATAATCACAGACAGATCCGCCTCCAACTGCAAGAATAAAATCAACATTGTTTTCGCGGGCAATTTTACAGCCTTCAATAAGCTTTTCACTTGTAGGGTTTGGCATAACTCCAGGATCTTCAAAAATCTCCTTGTTGTTTGCCTTTAGGATTTTTATTACTTCATCATAAATGCCGTTCTTTTTGATTGAACCACCGCCATAGCTGAGCATAATGCGCTTTCCGTATTTTGGAAGCTCGGTGTTTAAGTAGTCAAGTGCTTTGTCTCCAAAGTAAAGTTTAGTTGGGTTAGAATAAGAAAAGTTTCCGTTCATAAGTTTTCTCCTGTTTTGTTTTTATTTATGCACACTGCCTGGGGCAATCCCGGCAGATGATTTTTGTTTTTGTTGCGTCTACAACACTTTCTTCCATGATAATTTCTTTAATGCAGTCTGCTTCGATTTTTCCTTCCAGAGGATTTTTTACACTGTCGATGTTTCCAATTACGCTGGCTTGTACAGTGCTTCTTTCAAAAGCAAGGTCGCAGTTTTCCATATTACAGTTCTGGAGCACAAGATTTTTGCAATAGCAGAAGGGCTGAGTTCCAATAATGCGGCAGTTTATGAGAGTAAGGTTTTCTGAATACCAGCCAAGGTACTCGCTGTTAATAATACTATCTCGCACCGTTACATTTTTTGAATGCCAGAACGCATCTTTTGTGTTCAGCTCGGAATTTGTAATTTCAATGTCGCTGCAATACTGGAAGGAATATTTACCTTTCATTTTAAGTCCGCAGATTTTTGCGCCGTCAACTTCAAAGAAAGGATATTCTGATTCTAAGACTTCTACATTTTTAATAGTGAGGTTGCGACATTTCCAGATAAACTCCTCGGAAGTGGCAGCGGAGTTTTTTAGTGTGATGTTTTCGCATTCCCGTAATGCTTTGATTCCGTTCAGCTGAGCTTTGTCAATTATGATATTTTTATCGTACCACAAAGCTGCTCGGCAATTTGCTGTAAGCTCGCAGTTAGAAATATCTGCATTTGTAACATGCCAGAAAGGGTAGCGAAGATTAAAATATGAATTGATAACTTTTATGTCATGTGCTTCTTTTAATGCAGATTCTCCGGCGGCAGGGCCATCAAAGCGGCAGTTTTCTATAACAGAGTCAGAAGCTGCATAGAGGGCACGTTCTTCATCAAGGGTTAGATTTGAATAATACATGAAATCTCCTGCTGTCATTCCGAACTTGTTTCGGAATCTCCCTAATAAAAGATCCTGAAACAAGTTCAGGATGACTAATTCGTCATAAGATACACTATGTAACTAATAATAAATATAATAAACAAAATATCACTTGTCAAGAAAAAGTTTTTGGTTTATTATAAGAGTATGGCAGAATACAAACGCGCCCGTTCAGACGAGCAGAAAGAAGAACGAATGTCTCAAATAAAAAAGGCAGCAGATGAACTTTTTAAATCTAT
>JAFZXA010000028.1 GCA_017617115.1 Treponema sp. | reverse complement strand
CGTTTTGTCTTTTAAGAGGACTGGATATACAAACGGCCCGACAGTTTCTTCATACTGCAACATCAAAAAATCAATTGTTTCAGCTGCATCTTCAACAGTTTCAAAAACCTCGTCCGGCAAAAATCTGCGTGTATCTTCATCGAGCGAATTTTGATGAACAGCCTGCGCCATATCGTGAGTAAACTTAGTGATTATAAGACGGTTTGTTTCTATTGCTTTCTCCATATTGTCCAGTGATAACCTTTCCCGTATCCAATTTTTTTATAGAACTCATCATCTCCGCCGGTCATGTGAGTTGCGCCAAGGGGTTTGAGAGTGCGGTAATGCTGTGTGAGAGCCGCTGCTGCAAGTCCTTTTTTACGATGGTCGGGGTGAGTGCAAAGCGGTTCCATATAAGCAAGATTATTTTGCGGAACCCACCACATACCGGAAAAGCAGACATATTCTTCGGTGGCATCTGCTATGATGATGTTGTATTGTGGTGTCTCATGTGGAGAAGGCGAGATGAAAGAACCCCAGCCGCTTTTATGAGATTTTGCAGGTGTCCATTCCAGTGAATCATCGTATTTATCCCAGTCCTTAAACTCACCACGCTCGCCATGACCAAATCCATACCAGCAGAGTTTTGAACATTTTACGATATCAATATCCTTTTGCTCCACAAAGTGATAGCCCGCAGGCAGCTCATAATTCAGTTCATTCTTAAAATCAAAAATCATGTCTTCGTATTCATAAACCTGCTTAAAGCCGCGCTTTACTGCAACATCTTTTAAAAACTGCTGACCATCAGAAAAAACAAACTGCTGCTCGCCGCCAAAGTTTGGCATATTGCTGATTGCATAATCAATCAGTTCCTCAGCCAGAAACTCATAACCTTTGCGCACGTTGAAATATATGTCTGTTACCGGAGCTTCGTAATACACAAAGGCAACAACTTTGTCGCCATCGAACCAAAGCCTGTCCAGAAAGCTGTATGAAGAATCCATCCATGAAGAACGGAGCGCATATTCAAAAAAAGGCGCTGGTCTTCCGCTGGCATTTTTCCAGGCGTAGGTTTCTACGAGGAAATCCCAAACAAGATTTATGTCTGACAGGATTTGAAATTGTTTTGTTGTAATGTTCATTTTTTACCTCTCAAAGCTCCTCTTATTTAGCGGGCATTTTTTTCATGTACCAGTAACTATAAGCCTTATTAAAACCAAGTTTTTCGTACAACCTTTTTGCAATCTCATTAGTCTGAACTACTTGAAGATATGCATGTTTAGCGCCTTGTTCTTTTGCCTTTGTTAGAAGCATTCTACAAAGTTTTTCTCCAAGGCCAAGCCCACGCATATCTGATTTTACAATTACATTCTGTATAAGGGCATAACCGTGTTCAATAGCTGCAGAAGCACATGCAACTATTTCGCATTCATGGAAAATAAACAAATAGATTGTATCTACCACAACTTTTGAAAGCATTTTTTTGAAAGTATCCTGATCTTCTTTGTCTGTGATATTTTCAAATTCAAAATAATAAGGCAGCCATTCTTCTGGTGTTTTAAAAAATCCACAACTGCAAAATTTTTCATCTTCAAAAGCTTCAAGATTTTCCAGCACCATTAAATCTGTAGGAGTCACAATCTGATATCCGCGTTTTTCCAATAAATCTGATAATTCCGTGTCCTTTTCTGTCAGTTTAAAATTTGCCGGCAATCCTTGTTTTTCATAGCATTTTTCACAATAAGCAATTTTTTCTTCTACAGGAATAGTTGAAGGATATATAACGCTTATAGAATTCGCACGACCAGTGTAGCCGTTCGAAAAGCGCATAATCCAGCCATCATACTGCATGATGTTTAAGGCAACATGCCCGTTAGAAGCTATTTCTTCCAGGAATCTGATTTTTTTTGTTGTCATTTTCTATTCCTTGTATTCTTTATAAATATGAAAAACTTCCTGGCGGCCAAGATATTTTGTTCCGTCAAAATCCATGCGTAAAATCCAGGGCATAAAATCAATGATTTTCATAAAGCTGTCTGCATTGAAAGACGGCTCGTAATAATTGATTATACTTGAAAGCGCAGTGCCATGAGTTCCAATCGCGATAGTTTTGCCCTCGTGATTTTTAAGGATTTCCTCAACTGCTTCAATGTTTCTTTTTTGCACGGCTCCAATAGATTCACCGTCAGGTTCTGCATACGAAAAATCAGCCCAGCGTTTTTGGAACATTTCGTGATTGTTACCATTGGGTCCTGCTTTTCGTTCGCGCAGTCTCTCATCAGTCTGTATTCTTGTGCCGTAAAGTTCTGCAGCCGGCTTTATGGAATCAAAGCTTCGTTTGTAAGGGCTGGAAATAAAAAGATCAATTTTTTTATCTTTCAAAATCCGAGCAACCTCAAACGAATCTTCAAATCCTTCCTGAGTAAGTGGTCTTGTTCTGTCATCCTGCCAGCTTGAATCTGGTTTGCAATGGCGGACAAAATAGATTGTTGTCATTTTTTATAATGCCTCCTAGAGATCCCAGCCCTGATAAGAAGGTAAACCTAAAAATTGCTTTCGCAATTTTTTTAACGGTTTGCTATACAACACCGGCTGCCAGCAGCCTTACACATCTTCTGATACTCTCGCGTGAACTTTGCAATCTGCATCATTTTGGCTTTTCCCCATTCGTTTTCGTGATGAAGCTGAAGGTAGGTGTTCCAGCGTTCTTCACTCAGCGTACCGTCTTCCAGGGCCGCAAGAACAGCACAACCAGGCTCATTTGTATGCGAGCAGTCGTTGAACTTGCATTTGTCAAAAAGACTAACTACATCAGAAAAAGTTTCGTCTATTCCTTCTTCCATGTCAAGCACTCCAATTTCACGCAGGCCCGGAGTATCCATAATCCACACGCCGCATTCAAGTTTAACTAACTGTCGGTAGGTTGTGGTATGCCGACCCTTGCCATCGGAATCGCGAATATGATTTACCTTCATAAGGTCGCCGCCATTCAGTGTGTTAAGTAAAGTTGATTTACCGACTCCCGAAGATCCAACCAGCGCAATTGTTTTATCCTTTTGCAAATATGGTGTGAGTTGTTCAATGCCATAACCTGTCAAAGAACTAATCGCAATTACATCGGCTTTATCGCAGATTGCTTTTGTGATTTCAACTTTGAGTTCTACGTCATCGCAAAGGTCTGCTTTTGACAAAATTACAACAGGCTTTGCCCCGGTGTTCAGCGTGATAGAAACAAATCGTGCAATTCTGTTTTCGTTGTAATTCTGGTTCAGCGAAGTTACGATGAACACATAATCAAAGTTTGCAACAATAGTTTCTTCCAGAAGATTTTTTACAAAGCCTTCTGAGTGCCCGCTACGGTTAGGGCGTTTGAATACAGTTTCGCGTGGAAGCACTTCGTCTATGAGCGCATCGCCATATTCATTTGTAATTACTTTTACATAGTCACCAACTACAGGCGGCTCCAGTCCAAGATTGTAAAATTTTCCTTTGAGTTTTCCGAGCAACTCTTTATCGGCATTTACGCTTTTGCTTTCTCCTTCGCATGGCAAAAGCATAAACTGATTTTTCTGCACACAAGATACGCGTGCAGTAATTGTATTATTTGTTTTCAATTTGATTTTCCTAAATGCAAGAGTTAATAAAGACCGTCAAGAAGATGCTGAAACAAGTTCAGCATGACGTCATCCCGAACTGGTTTCGGGATCTCTTTATCCAATACAACTCCGCCTTTAGTTTTTAGAAAAGAAAAGCGGAGGTCGAAGAATTAATAAAACGCGAATCAATCATAAATCTTTCTCAACCTCCTTGAAATTAGTATGACTAAACACTATCACAAGTGTGGGG
>JAFZXA010000168.1 GCA_017617115.1 Treponema sp. | reverse complement strand
TGTGCCCTGCAGAAAATGTAATCTATTTGATTTCAAAAAATCTTCTGCCAGAAAGACCTGGCCGTTCTTTTGAATTAGATTTGAAACCCAAATCATGTACCTATTTCTGCTACAGGGCGGCTTAAATTAACGGCATTGGTATTTTGTAATTGTAAAAATTTTTTGAATGCAGGAAACGTTAGTGACGAAATAAAAGAAGCTATTGCCTATAATAATGCAAAAGAAATTACAGTTCTTGTTCAGGCTGCAGAAGGTACAGGTTCTACAGTTCCATCAGGAAATCACAAAGCCAAGCAGGGCTATGATTTTGAAGTGAGTTTTACAGAAAATCCTGCTTACTGTTTTATAAAATGGATTGCAGTTTCCAAAGATAATCCCGAAACAGAAATTACAGAAGGTATTAGTTTTGAAAATGCAGTATCTACTGTAACGAAAGTAAAAATAACAAATGATTCTACAGCAATCAGAATAATTCCTTTATGTGTACAGAGACCTGCAGTTGTTGGCGAACCAAGTCCCCGTTATGAATCAAACGGAGTAAGCCGCGACCGTTCAATTACAGTTGAATTTTCAAAAGCCCTGAATCCTGATGCTTTTATTTTCAATGTGGAAGATTTACCGGAAGGTGCAACAGCTATAAAAGATGAAAATGAAACAATATGGGCATACAAGCTTGAAAATCAAACCTATCTTAAAAATATTAAAATTACAAATGCAGATGATTATTCAATAGCAGAGCATTTTACAAAGCCTGTAATAGACGGAAAAATTCTTATAATTGCTGCAGACAGAACAAAACCAATTGAATTTGAAACAGGCGTTCTTTTTAAAACAATCAAAGTAACCTTAAGCCCGGATATTACAGATACAGACGGAATTAAAATGAATTTCGAAAAATCCTGGAAATATCAGATAACAGAAGCTACAGATGATAAGGCAACTGTAAATCTTACCAGCAATGCTCTGGAAGGTTCTGTTTATCTTGCAGGACAAAAAGATTATTCAATAGGTCAGAAGCTTACACTTTCGTTTACAGAAACCGCAGACTACCAGTTTGTAAAATGGAATTATGATTCAACATATATAACAATTGCAGAACCTGACAGTTCGAAGACCTATGCCTATGTTCGTGAAAAAACAGAAGGCACACCTACAAATATTACAGCAGTCTGTGCACCACGAATTCGCCTTGCAGAAAACGGCTACGAACCGAAAACAACAGGAAGCGAAACTGTAAGCAAAAACTCATCTGTAAAACTGACTTTTGATCATCCGCTTCCAACAGATTCTGATGGTCTTGCTCAGCTTAAAAATATCGCAATTACAGTTGGCGGAACACCGGTTCTTACAAGCTTTAATGCGCCGCAGATAAGCGGGAATACCGTTTCATTTACCGCAAATAAATCAAACATGCTTGATGTAACCGAAGGCCAGACAAAAACTGTAACGGTAACAATTCCATCCGATTTCTTCTATAAATTAAGTGATGGAACTAAAGTAACCTGGGGCGGAAACGGTTTTGCCTTTGATTACAGAATTGACTCAACAACAATACATAAAGCTTCAGTACTTTTTGAAATTGAAGACGATTCCGGAACAATAACACCTTCTGCCGGTCTGCAGGAATATTCAGAAGGGCAGGAAGTAAACATTTCTTATGCTTCTGCTAATGGCTGGGAGTTCAGAGGCTGGACAGTAAAAACAAGTGCGGGTGCAGCAGTTCCTGCTTCAAAAATTAAGATTATAGATACAACTGCGCTTTCAACAAAAATGATTGTTTACGAAGCCGTAGCAGATGTAAAGGTCCGTGCAAATGCCGTGCTGCTTCCAGTAATAGAGAGTTTTTCTCCAGAATATGATGCTGGCGGAAAACCATGCGATTCTGATGTTGTAATTAAGTTTAATAAAGCAATGGATACCACTCTTTTCAAATTATATTCAGATGCAACAGTCGAGGGGCGCAAAGGCACAATTCAGATTGTAAATCCATCAAATGAATACGAGCATTACGAAGAATATTTCAACGCACCTTCCTGGTCAGCCGATGGAAAAACACTTACCTTAAAACCAAAAAACACAATCCGAGATGCCCTCGTAAATAATTCAAGCGACTTAAGAAATATTCGCCTTGTTTTTGATATTTCAAAAGTAACAGATACAGACGGCAATAAACTAAAAGAGTCCGACGCTGCCTGGGGGTACAGAATCAATCACAATATGGAAACAGATGCCCCATCAGTAGAGATGATGTTGTACAAGCGCGGTTTTGATATTCAAAAGAACAGTTCGGGTGAATATGTAGCTGTGGAAAACAGTACATATACGGAACTTTCAACATCTGCATTTACAAGTTTTTCAACCGATGATTATCCAAAAAATCATGTAGGTAAAAAGATTTATTTTGATGCCACAACCACGGATTCCGGATCGGGTTATAAGCAGCTTACAATTAATGAAAAACTTATCAGAACTGTTGATGCAACTGAAACTGAACAGATATGTGAACCAAGCGAACCTTATACAGCAGTTACGTTTACAAAGCAAGTTTATGAATTTCAATCGCAGTATGACGGTGTAGTTCAGCTGGATTTCGTTTTCGAAGATTATGCTGGAAACAAAACGACACGAAGCTGGTATGTGATTAAGGATACGATACTTAATGACAGTGAAGCCGCAAAACCAAAATTGCCTTTAAGAAATGGTAATCCTGTCTCACATTCATCTGAGCGAAATGTTACAGATGTAAGTTATGCTCTTTATTATCCTGTATATGATAATTTTGTTAATAAAAGAACTTCTGTGAATGGCATAATTACGGAAGAATTTGATTTTAGAAATAATGGATATTCTGGAGAAACATTTTATAACGATAAAAAAAGTTTGTGTAAATATAGATTTAACTGGGGATACTCACAAAATAATATTATAAATTCTGTAACAGGTTCTGAAGATAGATTGTTTTCATTTGAAAGGCATGCAGATAAATACTGCTTTGTAGAACTTACAATTATTGATGAAGTAGGAAATGTTAAGAAACTTGATTTTAACCTTCCAGCGCAATCCAATATAGTTTCAAGAACAAAAAAATCAATGACTAGCTATACTGCAGGAAAGTCATTTACAGATTATTTTTTTAGCTTTGATTATTTGAATGAATCTGCAGATGGATATATCGTTTTATATACATTTCAGGGAAATACAGATATAACTGCTTCAGAATATCGAATTAGAGAAAATGCGGATTCGTATGCTTTTAGACTATCAAATTTTGCATATTACGATACAACCTATTGTCCTGCCGGTACTTACCGACTTTATATTTTACCTTTTACAAAAATTACAAGTAGTGTCTATTACTATTCGGCGATGCCAAAAGAAAACTATACACTGTACATTTCTTATGATAATGATGGTAAACAGATTGTAACGGATGTTGAGGATGAAAACTCTGAACCATCATTTCCAGATAGCATTGAACTTACAGTTGAGGATGCCTCAGAGAAAAAAAATGCAGGAACACATACGGTTCATGTGTCTGACAGTTTTACAAAGACACCAGGTTTTACTTATGGCGTATGTTATGATGATTCAAATTATGCAGATTTTGATTTTACAGTTCCAAGTGGAAAATCATATACAGCAAAATTGTTTGCTAAAAACAATAATACTTCACAGGTATTTAAAAGTGATTGCTCAGCAACTATCAATGCAAATTATGATAATATAGCACCGTATTTGGATATTTTTTTGGCTAGTGGTTATCGTTTTGTTTCTGCACCAAATAATATATGGTTGTTTTCAAGCTATAATTATAATAATGACACTCGATATAAGATATTTCCAACTGATGGTGGAAGTGCTGGATTCTTAAAAAATAGTTTAAATCAGAATGAATTCGACTATTATATAATCAGAAAAAATATTTCTAATACTACAATACAATATGATAAAAACTCTTTAATTGGGTTGAATCCACAAAAGATAAGTTTTGCGGATTCTGCAACCCAAATATCGTTAAATTATGATAAATTTGTTGAAGGTGATTATGATGTTGTATTACATCTTAAGGATAATAATGGAAATGAAGGAATAAGTTCTTTTTCTGTGTGCAACATTACAGCTCCTGGATCTCCAAAAGCTTATATGAATGATTCAAAACTTTGTGTTGAAAAAATAAAGAAAATAGAAATAGAATGTCAGTCTTTTTCAGATTGGTGGGAAACAGTTCATATTAATCATCTTTCAGATAATGAGTGGCAAAAGTTTAAGGGGAATGCTCAAAGAGATAAAACATCTCCTCTGGAATTTTCATATTCTTCGTGGGAAACTTTGCCATTCATTCAAATTTATGCAATATATGAAAAAATGATAGGAATAATTAATCCCCCACATTATAATTCTTGTTATGCTTTTATGTGCCCTGCCTACGAGCTCAAATCCGCTTCAGAAAAAGCCGCTTGCTGCAAAAACAAGGCTGTAATCCCAGGCCTCGGAGGTGCATATCAGGTTTATTACGACGCACCATGCTTTGCGCACACAATGGCGTTCCCAACCGACATGCTTGGCGATCTGGACGCAAAACTTGCAGAAGCCAAATCCATCGATTCAACTGTAGACGACGAAACTTACATCAAAGCCATCTGGGAAACCAAAGGCCGCGAGTATGGATTAAAGCTCATCAACAGCCAGTGGCTTACAAGCGCCTCAACCGCTACTTACACAGCCCCAGTCAGCGAGATTCCATCCGGCTATTCATATGTAACCGTCTTCCACTTCGCCGACGGTACCAGCGTCATGAGCGAGGTAAAGAAGAAATGAAATAAACCTTGACAATTGAATAAGTGTAGTATAGTGTATACATAAGAAAAGGAGGTGCTTTATGGTGGGAAAACCAGATGTTTATATTTTGACTGGAAAAAGCGGTCAAATGGCTTATGAAAAAATATGTAATGCAAAACCATTAAAGACTCCTCAATATTCAAAATCAGTAAGGGATGATTTTAATACTAGATTTGCAGCATATCTTCCAGAAATAAAAAAGAATTGGGATATAATAGTCGCTTCAAATAAGTAATGAGCTTTATTCCAGTAGAAATTAAATCTGAACTATTCTCTTATGAACGTATTATTGATAATGGAAATGAATATCTTTTAAAACGGTTTGCTGCAATAAAAGATGCAGTTGGTATTACTGAATATTTTCAAAGACAAGCTATAAAAGATGAAAAGGATTTTTCTGTTAGAAATTATGTTGTTAAGATTAAAGGAACAGAAATTCTTATAGCCTGTTTTACATTAAAATGTGGTTCTATTCCTTATAGTGAACAAGCTATTAATCTCACTTTTTCAAAAGAAACAAAATTAGTTCCTGGAATTGAATTAGTAAATATTGCCTTAAATGATTATTCATTAAGAACTATTAAAGGGTTAAATATTCAAGTTGGCAAAAATATTTTTTATGACATAGTTCAACCCATTGTTAAGCATATTTCAGAAGAGGTTGGAACAAAGGTACTGTATTTATTTGCAGCAAATCAAAAACTTGCAAATTATTATAAAACTTGGGGATTTTACCCTGTAGAAGATGATTCTTATAACGAAAATCTGAATAATAATTGGCAAAATGAATATAGTCAAAATTGTGTTTTTATGTATAAGCCTGTTGCAGAAATAGAATAGATTTTTAATTTTTTATAATCACAATTTTTTCTTCAGGTATTCTTGTTTTATACTCTTTCAAAAGCTTCCTTTGTGCATGAAACCTTTTGAGAATTTGGGTGTAGGGCAGACCGTCTCGTTTGCGGGCGCGTTTGAGGCGTGTGAAAAATGGGGCAGTTACAAAAATTACCTTCTGGCAGTATTTCAAAAGCTCCGGGGTTTTATAAAGCACCGTTGCGTTTATTACGGCTTTTGGATGGGTGGCAATAAATTCTTCTATCTGTTTTATGATAATCGGGTAGACAATTGATTCCTGGATGTTTAAAAGCTCGGGGTATGCAAAAAGAAGTTTGCCAAGGGCTTTGCGGTCTATGGTGCCGTCGGGGTTGGTTAGTTTTATATGCTGTTGTTCGGCAAACGGAATAAACTTGGCAAGGATTTTGTCTTTTACAAGCTCTATTGCGTCGTGAACCAGAATATCTGCATCTACGCAAGACCAGCCTTCTTTTTCTAATTGTGAGCAATAATAATTTTTTCCGGCAGCCATGGGCCCTGTTACTGCGATCACTTCGTTCATTAGTGGAATTCTCCCCAGTTTTTACCGTATTCTATGCTCACCCGTAGAGGAACGCTAAGTTCTACTGCGTGCTCCATTTTGTCTTTAATGAGTACAACTGTTTTTTCTATTATATCTTTGTCGTCCGGACATTCAAAAATCAATTCGTCGTGAACCTGAAGAAGAAGGCGGGCAGGGCTTTTTGCCTGGTCAAGGGCGGCTGCAATGTCTGTCATGGCTTTTTTTACAATGTCGGCGGCGCTTCCCTGAACCGGTGAGTTTACGGCAATGCGTTCGGCGGCTGCTTTTTCTACCTTGTTTACGCTGTTTATGCCAAAAATTGGTCTTGTGCGTCCCATGATTGTAGAAATGCGGCCGGTTTTTTCTGCCTGTGAAACTGTTTCTTTTATAAAGCGGTCAACATCGGCATACATTGTAAAGTAATTTTGTATAAACTGCGAAGCCTGAGTGCGAGAAATTCCAAGGTCGTTTGCAAGACGGAAGGCACTCATTCCGTAAATTACACCAAAGTTGATTGTTTTTGCAGTACGGCGCATGTCTGGAGTAACCTGTTCTGGCGGAACATTATAAATAAGGGCTGCTGTTGCCTTATGAACATCTGTTCCTTCATTAAAGGCTTTGCACATATTTTTGTCGCCGCTTAAGTGGGCTAAAACTACAAGTTCAATCTGGGCATAGTCGGCAGAAATAAGAACTGTTCCTTTTGGTGCAGTAAATGCGGAACGGATTTTTCTTCCTGCTTCTGTTCTTACCGGAATATTCTGAAGGTTTGGTTCGCGGCAGCTGAGTCGGCCTGTTGCGGTACCGGTCTGCACAAAGTCTGTGTGAATGCGGCCTTCGCTGTCGGTAAGAGTAGGAAGAGTTTCTACATAAGTAGACTGAATTTTTGCAAGCTCGCGGTATTCCAGAATCATTTTTGGAACCGGATCATATAAAGCAAGCTCTTCAAGAACAGAAGTGTCTGTAGAGTAACCTGTCTTTGTTTTTTTGCCTGCTTTAAGATGACGTTCTTCAAATAAAACTGTCTGCAGCTGTTTTGGAGATGCAATATTAAATTCGTGGCCAACTTCCTTGTAGATATTCTGTTCTATAAGTGAAATAGCACTGGTTAATTCCTTGTTGTATTCTTTAAGTGCATCGCCGTCCAGGTGGATTCCGGTTAATTCCATTTTTGTAAGGATTGGAAGCACCTGCATTTCCATCATCAAAAGTTTTTTGAGTGTGTTTGATTTATCTTGCTCAAAAGGTTCGCGAAGCTTTAATCCAAGGCGGTAAGTAAAGTCGGCATCTTCGGCGGCATAGCGGTAAGCCTGTTCAAGAGGAACTTCTTCAAAGGTCTGACCTTTTTGTACAATGTCTGAAAATTCAATTCCTTTTAGTCCAAGAACAGTTTCGCCAAGATGTTCAAGTGAATATCCGTTTTTGCCTGTTCGTTCCGGATTCGTTAGCCAGGCAGTTACCATTGTGTCGTAAATCTTGCAGCCTGTAATTTGTGAATTAGTGAAAAACTTACTGTATTTGTCAAAGCCTGTGTTATATAAAACCTTAAGGTCAAACTTTGCATTGTGCATTATGACTGTGATTGTTGTGTCATTAAAAATGCGGGCCAGCTGTGTGTATGCGTCTTCTTTAGAAATATAGTCGCCGCCGCCAAAAAGTCCTTCTGATTCCTGAGCAAGTGGAATGTAAACTGCTTTACCTTCTTCGTAGCACAAGCTGAAGCCCAGAATACGGCAGTTAAAGGTGTCGAGAGAAGTTGTTTCACTGTCGTAGGCAATTAGTTTTTTGCCGGCGGATTTTTGATTTAAGAAAGTTGAGATATATTTTTCTAAGTCTGCAAGGTCAGTGATGGCCTTGTATGCGGAAGTGTCGTTTTGGGTGAGGTTTATAGGCGCGGCGTTATCATCTAGCGGCCCTTCGAGAGCCTCAGGGAGTCGTTCGCTTCGCGAACTTACCAAGTTTCCTTCGGAAACTTGCGGGGCATCACTTACGTCATTGCGAGCGGAGCGTGGCAATCCACTACCTGTTCCAATTCCCAGTTCCGCATAACTCTTAGCCACAGCAAATGCCCCATACGACGAAAGCTTTTCTGCGGCGGCTTTATAATTATAAACCTGCGGCTGGGCATTAAGGGCGGCGTCAATCTGCTGGCAGGGAACTTCATTGCAAAGACGGATAAGTTTCTGGCTGAAGTATGCATTTTCTTTACCATCAATAAGCTTTTGCTTAAGGGCGCCTTTTATTTCTTCTATATGAGAGTAGATTCCGTCAAGGTCAGCGTAATCGGTAAGAAGTTTGGCGGCTGTTTTTACACCTACACCGTGAACACCAGGAACATTGTCGGCTGTGTCTCCGTAAAGACTAAGAAGGTCTAGAAGTTGGGAAGGAGGAACTCCCCATTCGGCAGCAACACCATCTGCGTCTGTAAGTTTCCAGGTAGAAGCGCCAGATTCGGGTTTTAAGATAAGTGTGTTTGTATCGACTAACTGCATAAGGTCTTTGTCGCCCGAAAGGATTTTACATTCAGCACCCTGTTCGGCGCATTTTTTTGCAACTGTGGCAATAATGTCATCTGCTTCGTAGCCGTCGCACTGCAAGGTTGGAATGCCTAAGGTTTCAAGTATATCGCAAATCCATGGAATCTGGGCATGAAGATCTTCGGGAGTTTTATTACGGGTTGCCTTATATTCGGGGTACATTTCATGACGGAAGGTTTTTGTTTTTGAATCCATTGCCGCAAAAATATATTCGGGCTTGTAGTGCTGCAAAATCCAGTGAAGGTTTCTGAAAAATCCAAAAAGCGCACTAACATTTTCGCCACGTGAATTGGTAAGTGGTCTGTTTATAAATGCAAAATAGCAGCGGAAGATGAGTCCGTAGCTGTCTAGAATATATACTGTTTTTTTATTTTTGCTCATAAGAAGATTTTAACATTTTTATATAATGCCTGTAAATGACTACATTCGCAACAAATGTTAAAATCCAGCTAATCGGGTAGGTAATATAAATGCAGTAGACTGTGTGGAACTGAGGAATCTTGAACACTGTGAAAAGCCAGATTATGCGGTACAGACACGCTCCGCACAACGAGGTGATTACCGGTGCCAGTGAATGGCCAATACCACGGATACTGTTTGACATGCAGTCCATCATGCCGCAAAGGTAATAGGTTGTCATAATTACCCAAAAGCGGCGTACTCCTGCAGCAACTACGTCAGGACTGTCAGAGTAGATGCCCACAAGCTGGTTCCTGAACAAAAGGAAAAGTGCGCCTAAAACTGCCCCTATTACAATTATGCAGGCCTGTGAAACAAGCACAACCTTTTTTATTCTGTCGGTTTTTCCAGCTCCCATATTTTGAGAACAGAAGGTGAGTGTGCCTTGAGAAAAGCCGTTCATTGCAATGTAAACAAAGCCTTCAAGATTTACTGCCGCGGCGTTTCCTGCAATTGTAATTGCGCCAAACGAGTTTACCGAAGACTGAATTATGACGTTTGAAAAAGAAAACATAATTCCCTGAAATCCCGCAGGCAAACCGATTTTTACAATTTTTGCAAGAATGTGTGTGTTTATAGAAAGTTTTCGTAAATCAAGTTTAAAATCATCAGTTTCGCGAAGCAGAATTACAAGAACCGCTCCTGCCGCAAAGCATTGTGAAATTACTGTAGCCCAGCCAACGCCCGCAACATCCATCTTAAAAGCAATTACAAAAATAAGGTTTAAAATGAGGTTCATAACGCCTGCTCCAAACAAAATGTAAAGAGGCCTTTTTGTGTCGCCTTTTGCACGAAGCAGGGCACTTCCAAAATTGTAAATCATTGTGGCTGTAATGCCGCCAAAGTAGATTTTTAAGTAAAGAGTAGCAAGTGTTAAAACTTCGTAAGGAGCCTGCATTAAAATTAAAATATATTTTGAACCAATAACACCAACAACTGTAAGCACAACTCCGCAGCCAAGCGAAACAAGAATTGAAGTGTGTACGGTTTCCTGAAGTTCTTTTGAACGGCGGGCTCCAAAATAGTTTGCAGCAACTACATTTGTCCCTATTGAAAGTCCCAGAAAAAGATTTACTAAAAGATTTATAAGAGACCCTGTAGAGCCAACTGCTGCCAGAGAATTGTTTCCTGCAAAACGACCAACAACAACTACATCTGCCGCATTAAAAAGCAGTTGAAGCATGCTCGACAAAATAAGAGGAATTGAAAACTGAAGCAGCTTTGAAAATATTGGACCTTCGGTAAGGTTCAGCTGGTTTGTTCTGGTCATTTGCAAGTATTATAATAAATTGCATATTTATTATAAATACCCATTGTTTTTTGAAGCGATTTGTACATTTCAAGTCTGTCATCTGTTACAGGGCGTGCAAGTGCAATAATCTGTTCCAACGGTGATTCTGCAATCTTTTGCTCTATTATAGAAAGCTCGTTTTGAATATTTGGCCCTGCAATAATGCATTTTTCTACAGCCTGATTTATTAAAGTTGTGAGCGTGTTCAGTTCGGTAAGGAAAGAGGATATTGTCGTTGCGCAAGTTTTCGAAGAAAACTTGGTAAGTTCGCGAAGCGAACGACGCCCTTCGAGAGCCTCAGGGACCGCACGCTTCAGCTCAGTATTAGCAATATCGTCAAGCGTTGCCACTTCCACTCCAGGAATCTTCATGCTTTCTGCGCATAAGGTATAAGTTTTTACATCTGTACATTCTGCAATTTTGCTTTCGAACCACCAGGCAAACATTTTCATGCGCGAATCGGTAAGAACTTTGTTGCCGTTATAGTCTGTGCCATATTCGGGGTTGGCGCTGAATCTTGAACGGCTGTTTATTTCCTGTACAGGAGAAACTCTGCTGGCACATAAATGTCCTGCCTGTTCTGCACTGCTTCCTTTTATATGTGTCTGTCCCATTGGGTACGATAAATCAAGACCTGCAAAATAAATATTGCGCGCTCCTAAAAGCCGGCATAAACTCCAGGCACTGCTTGCTACAGAACCACCTGCTCCCAAGTCGCCAAAAGAACCAAGTTTGGCTTCAAAAAATCCGCTTACAGGAAACATTTCGGAACATAAAACAATCTGACTGCACTTAAAATCAAAAACTGCAGGATAAACACTAAGCGGGCATACAAGCACACTCGAAGGCGATTCCAGTCCCGCAATATGCCTGTATGCATAATACTGAGGGTCTGTTATTACAATAAAATCTGGTTCAACACCGGCCTTAAGAAGCGCATGAAGGGCAGTTTCTACACAGACAATTACTGCCTTTTTTTTAAGCTCAGACATTTTTGGAAGCAGCTTTTCAAGCGAAGGCCCCGCAGCTACAACAATAAATTTTTCCGTTCCTTTTCCAAAATCCTTTGCAATATCAAGCACAGTTTGACATTCACCAAGGTGCACAATATTTTTAATGGAATTACGAATCCATAACTTTTCAAACTTTTTGTAAGTTGCAGCATTAATATCGTTTTTGCTGCGGTTTCGTTCAATAAGGGCAATTACAGAATCAAAGTAGGGACGGGCATGCTGAATAAAGGCTGGAATTGTATAAACATACGAAGCGCTCAAACCAGTGTTTCCCACATTTATCTGGTTTCCTTCTAAAAGCGGCATAAGGTCATGTGGCTGACACCCAAGCGCAATAACAAGCTGTTCCACTGCAAAAACATCAGACCAGTCAATGTAAAAAAGTGCTGCAAAAAAATGATACGGATCGGGCTCAATAAGAACAAGTTTTTTTACAGGACACTCACACACACTTTTTGTTATTAGTTTTGCAAGTGTACAAAACTGCCAGCCAAGTCCGGCTCCCATAAAAATCACAGTTTCTTTATTTTTAGAAACAAGTTCCTGTGCAGTACTCATTGCTTCGCGCTCGGGATTATAAGAGCTGTGCAAAAGCATGTTCCCGATTTGTGCAGTAAGACTTCCGTTTTTGGCGGGCATAACCTTCCAGAACGAAAAAATTGCACTGCCTTCACCGTTTGCTGTAATTTCTTCTATAATATGATGATATAAATCGGCTAATGCGGGGAATCTTGACTTGAATAATTGTAAATTTTTATTCCAGATAGAGTTCAATTATTGTATTCTCCGTAAGTGGGGTACCAGGTTCAGGATTCTGACTAGTTACCCAGCCGCTTCCGTTAATGTTGAGTTTTCCTTTTGATTGTTCCATAAGAGGCAGCAAATCTTTTTTAGAGTATCCGGTAAAATCCGGAGTGAGTGAGCCAATTGTAATGTCTTTTGTATTTGGAATTGTAATAACACCGTTGTGCTCTACAGAAGAAGCTTTTCCACGGCTCATTCCCATGTAGTCAATTATTGTGTCTGCGGCTTCGGCAATTACTGGAGCAACAATTCGTCCGCCGTAAGTTTCGCCTTTTGCTTTTTCTACAACAATGTAAAGGACAATTTCAGGTTCATCAACAGGGAAAATTGCAAGACAGCTTGAAAGAAAGTCTGTGTCGCTGTAGCCGCCATTAACCTTGTCGGCCATTTGGGCAGTACCGGTTTTTACACCAATAGGAACGTCACCAATATTTGCACGCGCCCCTGTACCGGTTGTAGCAGTTGTTTCCATACAGCTTAAAACATATTCGGCTGTAGTTTCTTTAAATACACGGTTTTTATATTCAGGTTCATGCTCGTAAAGAACAGTTCCTTCCTTGTCTGTAATTTTATGAATAACTGTAAGCTTTACAGGAACACCACCGTTTGCAATAGCAGTCGCCGCCTGAACCATCTGCAAAGCCGAAACACTTATTTCCTGACCAATTGCAATTGTAGGCTTAGAACGTGCAGACCAGCTTTTACTGTCGCGGTCCTTTACAATTCCGGTTGTTTCACCAGTAAGTTCAATACCCGTTCTCTGTCCAAATCCAAGCTGACGGATTCTTGCAATAAACGTGTCTTCGCTAACCCTGTCGCTAATCTGGCCAAGAACATCGTTGCAGGAATATTTTAAGCCTTCACGTGGAGTAAGCCATCCGTGGTTTTCAAGACATTTAATCCTGATTGTTTCGCCGCCGGGGATTTTGTGTTCATAAACACCGTCGCACAAAAAACTGTCATTAGGATTAATTGCTCCTTCGTCAAAAACAATACCAAGCGTAAAGATTTTGAAAACAGAACCAGGCTCGTATGCATCGGCAGCAGGTTTGTTTGTGCGTTCTGCCGAAGTTGAAGTTCCGTATTCGTTAAGGTTTGCAGCCGGAAGACTTATATAAGAAAGAAGTTCTCCGGTACGGGAATCTGCCGCCAGGAGCATCATGCTTTCGGCCTGAGTGTTTTCCATTGTTTTGTAAGCAATTTGCTCCAACTTATATTGAAGGTTTGCATCAATTGTAAGATAAATGTTTTTTCCCTGCTCCGGAGTTTCAAGGGTTTTGTCAATTTCGGGGTAGAGAACGCCCTGTTGTGAAAACTCAATTCCGGCAAGTCCTGTTCCTTCATCGCCCATATAACCAATAAGCTGCGAAGCAAGCGCTCCATTAGGATAAACGCGTCCCGGAAGCTTTTCGTAACTTACATAATTGTAGCCGCATTCCTTTGTTTTCTGGCTTATTTCTTCATATTCAGTCTGCGAAGCTTTTTTCTTTAATACAACATATTCGCTTTTTTTATTAACACGTTCAAAAAGGTCTTCTTCTGAAACACCAAGAACAGGTGCAAGGTTTTTACTGAATAACTGTGCATTTTTAATATCTTTTGTGCTAACGCCAATTCTATAAAAATTAGTCTGAACTGCCAGCGGAAAACCCGAACGGTCAACAATGGAACCTCGTTCAATAACAGGAACATTCTGAGGTTTTGGTGCAGCCGGCTGTAAAGCAAGACGCATATAGGCAACTAAAATAGCAATTACAAGAATGCCGCAAAAAGAGAAAAAAATAATAAGTCGTCTGTTTTTAAAAAATGAATTCAATTTGTTCCCGCCCTTAAAATTAAATACATTTAAACTATACTCCTATTTTGACCGATAGACAAGTATGGAAATAATCAGTTTTGTACAACAACCCAAAAAAAAGCGGACAATAACATTCCCAGTCCGCCATAAAAGCTATAATTCTGTTTCTTTTGCATATACATATCCTTCCGAAAAGCATATTTTTAAGGCAGGAAAAGTTCATAATGATTTAACTGTAAAAGGCTGTATTGCGGCCCTTGGTCAGGGAGTTTCAAATTTTGGAAGCCTGATTGCACGCAACATTAAAGCAATTGTAATTAGTGTTTTTGCAATAATTGGAATTGCGGGGCTTGCAATTGCGGCATTCTTTGTTACCGATTACACCTTAAGCCACACAAAAATCATAACTCTAAATACTCAGGATACTTTTGATATTGATTCTCTTGATACTCTTATGAAGAACTTTGCGCTTGAGCTTACAAGTGATGTTGATGAAAACGGACAGATTACCGACAGTACAGGCGCTGCAATTTCTTCAAGTCTGCTTTCTCAACCGGTAGAATATCAGACATATAAGGTAAAAAGCGGCGATACAATAAGCGGTATTGCAAAAAAGTTCGGACTCACAAATATTTCAACGCTTATTTCTGTAAATGATATTGGAAATGTCCGCCAGCTTGGAGCAGGGCAAAAGCTCAAGATTCCTTCAATTGACGGAATTATTTATACAGTAAAATCGGGTGACTCGCTTCAAAAAATCGCAGCCGACAATAATATAAAACTTGAAAATCTTCTTGATGTTAACGAGCTTACAACAGAAACCCTTACAGTAGGGCAGCAGCTCTTTTTGCCGGGTGTTGGGCTTGACCAGAAAACACTTCAGTCACGTATGGGCGAACTTTTTATTCTGCCAATCAAAGCAAGCTTCCGCTGGAGTTCACCTTATGGCTGGCGTGCAGATCCGTTTACAGGAGTTCAGTCTTTCCACACAGGAACCGATATGGCCTGCCCTGAAGGAACTCCAATTTATGCTGCAATGAGCGGAAAAATTGCTGATGTTGGATATAACCGTACTTACGGAAACTATATCATCATAAACCATGGAAACGGTTACCAGACCTTGTATGCACATATGTCAAAATCAATTGCAACAAAAGGTCAGTATGTAACTCAGGGAACAAAAATAGGACTTGTAGGTTCTACAGGATATTCTACAGGACCTCACCTGCATTTTATGGTTTATAAAAACGGAAACAGAATAGACCCAATGACGGTACTTAAAAAATAGGAAAAAATGATGTATAATATCAGTGTTTGCAAAGGGTGTGGACGAACCCTTAATAAGGATTACCTTTATTGTCCATGGTGCGGAGTTTCAAGAGTTTCAGATGCCAATGACAAAGAATCGCTTGAAATGATGCTTAATCATTACGAAGAAGACAGAAAAGATGTCAGACGAAAGCAGCTTTACGAAATGGAGCGCGAACTTGAAGACCTTGAGCAGGAGCTTTCGGTTCTGGTATTAAGTGCGGAGATGCATAAATGAAAAAATATCTGATTGCTGCGACATTTGTTTTAGGAATTACGCTTCCACTTAGCGCAAAAATTACTTTTGGCACTTTTGATTTGAACAAGAATGATGAAGTTCTTTTTTCTTTGAGCCAGAACATGCCTGGAACAAACAGCTACAGCTCACTGTTCTATTCAAAGCTTGTAAATGGTGCAAGCAGTAAAACTCCCGAGCTTTTAACCTGCTACCCTGAACAGCTTGAACTTTTGGAAGATGGAACAGTACTTCAGATTCGTAACCGTTACGGAACAGGCCGCTACAATACAAAAACCGATTCTTTTGAATGGTTCGAAAAAAACAACGGCATTCCTGTAAACTCGCTTCCGGTTTCGCCTTATTCAATCAGTTCAGACGGAAAATGGCTTGTCAAAATAGAAAAGTATTCACTTTCTACAGGTACACTTGTAATTCAAAACGTTCAGACAGGTAAAACTGCTGTGCTTTGTGAAAGTGTGCGCCAGAGCTACAAAAATCTTCCAGTAAAATGGTCTCCGGACGGAACAATTCTTATTTACGAAAAAGAAGGTAATCTTTATTTTTGTAATCCAGATGCAGTGCTCCGCAAGGTAGAAATGGATGAAAAATACCGCAAAATCGGACGCGGAACAATTAATGCAGTAAACTGGTCAAGCGAAAAATCGCTTATCTATATAGATGATTATTTAGTTTATCAGATTAATTCAAAGGAACTTTACACACTCGGTCTTTATTCAGGAATTATAGGGCAGGGTAAAGCAATTGGTCGTCTTCCTTCGCAGTTTAATTCTGCAAGTGACAAGTTCAGCGTAAACAGCAGTGCAAAATCTTTTGTAATTGTTCAGAATAACCGTCTTTTTACATATCTTAAGTTACAGAACCAGAAACACAGCTGCGATTATATGGATGTTATTTATTCACGCCCATACACCGATTCAACAGCTTCGCTTATTGATTATTTTGTTTTCTGGGATTCCAGTGATCAGCCTGTTTTGTGGCTCGAAAAGCTTCCGTATGACGGCAGTAAAGAAAAGGGTGCCGTTTATAAGCTTGGTAATAAAACAACTCAGGTGCTTGAAATTGAAGATTCAGGCAAGCCGTTTATTTCTCCTGATGGAACAAAGGTCGCCTTTTATGCAGGAGCTGCAATTTATGTTTATGACATCAACAACTGGCAGCGTGTTGCAGATCTTTTAGGCGAAAAAATTGCTTCTGCAATCTGGGTAAACCGAAATGTCCTTTATGTCGGCGGTGAAAAAACTGTACGCAAATGGAATATTCTTTCAAATACAAATGAAGTTATAATGCTTTCGTCGGCTGTAGCAGGCTACTGGGAAGGCAACGAAGATACAATTGTTGCAGATACAGGTTCCGCTTCTTACTATAAATATAATGCCGAAAAGCAAACCTGGAAAAAAACTTCTGTTGCAACTGCACAGTCAAAAACTCAGAACGGCCGCTACAGAATATTTACAGGAACTACACCAAACAATCTTTATGAAAATGCACTTTATGTTCGTACTTTGAGCAAAAAAGCAGTTACAAAAGCACTTTACGAAGAAAGCGTAACAAAGGTTGCTTCACCTAAAAAAGTTGCCCTGATTTTTGATGCTTACGACAATGCCGACGGACTTAGCGAAATACTTTCTGTTTTGCGCAAATATAATGTGCCGGGAACCTTCTTTATAAATGGTGAGTTTATCCGCAGATATCCTTCAGAAACAAATCAGATTGTGTTGAACGGTTACCAGACTGCTTCTATGTTCTTTAGTCAGACCGACCTTGTAAATAATCCGTTTGTTGTTGACGAAGAATTCATTCGCCGTGGACTTGCAAGAAACGAAGATGAATTCTATAACTGCACTGGAACAGAGCTTTCGCTTTACTGGCATGGTCCGTATTATTCTGTAAATAACGATATTATTAAATATGCAAAAGCAGCAGGTTATGAAACTGTTGTTTCTTATTCCCGCCTGAACGATTCTGAACTGCTTGATAAAGACACAAAGCCTGAGCAGATAATCCAGGACTACTGTAATACACTTTCAAAAATCGGTGGTGGAGTAGTACCTGTTAGCGTTGGTTTTGCACAAGGCAGCAGAACAGAACCATTATATAACTATCTTGATTTACTGATCTGTGCCTTGCTTGATTCCGGCTTTGAATTTGTAGAATTGCAGGGATTATAATTTAGCTGTAAATCCAATATCAGCAGTAAATGCCTCGTACCATCGTTTAGTTGCAAACTTCATAAACTTAACGCTTACCTGAGTGTGAAGCTCTCCGCTAAGGAAGTTTGTAGAAAGGTACGGAGTCATTGTAATATTGAATCCGCTCTTTATAAGTTCAACAGGCTTTTTCAAATCAAGAAAGTTTTTGTCGGCAAAAGAAAAAGCAAAGTTTGCACCAATTGTAAAGCGGTTAGCTCCAAGAGAGAAGGTGTCGCCATAAATATTCAGGTTTGCACCAAGTGTGTCTTGTACAAACATAAGTTGGTCAGCTGTATCTTTTGGAAGACTGTAAGCTGTAAGGTTTACATGGGCATTTTCCAAAAGGAAGCGTGGTTCAAACAAAAGATAAATATCATCTGGTGAAATTTCTGTACCATTACGTTTTGTAAAAGGAGCATTGAACAAGCCTGCCTGAATAAAAAGACTTTGTGTGTAGTTGTTTCCAACAAGCATTGTTGTTCCTGCATGCCAGTAAACCTTTTCAATTGCAGCAATTACTTCCTGTCCCTGATTATTGTTAGAAAGTGGAATACCAATTCCGCCTGCAAAATCAAAAGTAAAATAGCGGTAAACACAGGCAAATCTAAAGTCGGTATTAAATACATAATAAAGCTTGTCTTCGTGATTAATATAAGCATAGCCGCCAAGTGTTATTGGTGCATTCAAAAGTCGTTTTACATCGGCAATTCCTATACCAAAGTGAGGATAGAGAATTGAACCGGCAAGTCCAAGCCAGCTTTCTGTGATTTTTGAAGCAATAGGCTGAATACCAAAATATCTTTGAAGGAAAATGTCTGAACCAATAGGGTCATAAGTTCCCATAAAAATACTGAAGTAGTTAGCATCTGTGTCGGAGTTTGATTTGATTATTAAAGAAAGCTCGTCAATTTCAAAAGAAGCGGGAGTTTTATGAAAAAGCTCCTTGCTTAAAAAGTCACCTGTATCAATAGAAAACTCAAGCCGTCCGAACATATTCTGCGAAAAATTAAACTGCCCCTGGAAAAATGCCTGAAGTGTAAGGTCCGGATCATATTTTTCGGTTGATTTTTCATTTGCAGCATAATTTACTTTTCCGCCTGAATATCCGCTAAAGGCTGGTTCTGCAAAAAGTGCAGCGGTAAAAGTCAGGACTGCGGTTAATAAAACTATTTTCTTCATAAAAAAACTCCTTTATGGACCCTTCAAAAGGTTTGGGGACCGTTAAACTCTAAATTGATCTATCTGGTTACTAATTTTATCTATAGAAGATTTCATTTGTGGTGCAATTTGATTCAGTTCATTTCCTGACTGATTAATTTTATCGGCACCATTAATAATTTTTGCCATGCTTTCTTTCATCTGGTCAGTTGCATTTTGAAGATTTCTTATTTCTTCAAGAATAGACTTGTTTCCTTCTGACATTTCTCGGCTGGCAGAACGAACTTCTGATGTTGTATCATTCATTATATGAAGTGCTTCACCAATCTGTTTAGAACCAGAATTCTGTTCTTCCATAGCATAGCGAATCTGTCTTACAATTTCATCAGTTGCTTTAATTAATTCAGTAATTTGATTAAGTGCTTCGTTCGATTCATTTGAAGCATTAACTACCTCAGCAACAGAAGTAACAATTTGTGTAAGCTGATCATTGATTTTATTAGACTCTCTTGCTGAATTATCAGAAAGCTTTTTAATTTCATCGGCAACAACGCTAAAGCCTTTTCCAGCTTCTCCTGCGTGTGCCGACTCAATAGCAGCGTTCATTGCAAGAAGATTTGTCTGGCTTGCAATTTTGGCAATTACAAGGTTTGCACCCTGAAGCTCCGATGACTGACTTTCAATTTCTTTAATTTTATTTGTTACCATCCTTTGTTTTTCAACACCATTTGTTGTATGAGCAAGAAGGGTATCAAAAGCTTGTGCCATTTGTTCAACAGAATTATTTACAGAAGAAATGTTTCCAATCATCTGTTCAACTGCGCTTGAAGCCTGTGCAACGCCATTTGATTGTGTTTCAATCATTTTTTCGAGCGATTCAATATTTGAAGAAATTTCGGTAACCGCGGTTGCAGTGAGTGCTACACTTTCTCCTTGAGTTACAATTTCTTTTTTCATGTCTTCTATATTATTGTAAACTTCGCTAATTGAAGTAGAGGTGTCTATAACATTCATGCTCATTGTAGAACCTACTGAAGTTAATTCGTCTTTAGAAGTTTTAATATCTTTTACAATTCCCTGAAGCTTTTCTTCAAACAGATTAAAGCCGTTTACAACTTCTCCAATTTCATCTTTTGAATTATGCTCAATTCGCTTTGTAAGGTCGGCATTTCCTGTGGCAATTTCATTAATTGCTACGTTTACAGTTTTAAGCGGTTTTATTGCCATAGTAATAACTACAGTAAGAATTGCAACAGCTCCAATTGTAAGGAATATAATGTAGACAATAATTCTGTTTCGTAATGCGTTCAAATCTGACTGGAAATCGCTGTAAGGAACTTCATTCATAGCAACCCATTTTGTGTTTGGAACACGCTCAAAGGCAAGTATGTAGGTTTCCTTTCCGTTTTTATATTTAAATACACCTTTTTCTTCTGTTTTTACTTTATTAAGGTTTTCTATATATTCTTTATTTTCTGTTTCTTCTGCATTTGCAAAAATACTTTCGGTAGTAAATTCTTCAAGTACAACATCTGGTGATAATAGTTTTTCGCTGGCAATAATAATTCCAGAGGAGTGTAGTTCTGAAAATGCTTCGTTTTCTCCGCCTGGACCATCATTTAGAGTTACAAGAAAAGCAGGTCTGCTGTTTCCTGCTTTATGACCAGTTGAAAGCCTGCTTATTTGAAGTCCGTCAATTACACAGAAAATTACATTTATAATATTATTATTGTCATCAAAAACAGGTACGGAATAAAAAACTGCTGGTGCATTTGTTACCTTATTAATAAACGGGTCTGTCTGAAAGCGGCCGCCTGTTGTAAAAGGTACTTTGTAGTAATTTCTTTCACTAAAAGGAATCATTTTTGCACCATTGTTAATCCAGGCAAAGCCATTTTCGTCCAGAATACAAACATCTATATAATCTTCATCAAGAATCATTGCACCGTAAATAGTATGGGTTTTGTCTAAAAGAGAAATATCAGGGTTTCTGATTTCGGGAAGTGCTGCAAGAGTTTCAAGCATTTTAAATTCTTTTTCGTTCGAAGCTTTTATAGAATCGGCTGTAGCGTGAACAGATTCAACAATTGCCTTTGTCATTTCTTTTTCAAGACTTGATTTTGCACTTTTAATGGAAGTAAGTCCAACGCTTGCAAAAGAAATAATCAAAACAAAGAATGAAATTAAACTAATTTTAATACTTAAGCTTTTCATAAAAAAACTCCTGATTTTTCTTCTCTATCTATTATATACCCTTTTGTATAAAATACCACATATTATTATCGGCATAAAAACATAAAAAACACACTTTGCAATGCATTTACACAGTATTATTTTTTTTAGCAATTTTCTGTCATTTTATCTTGAAAACTTGTATTTTCGGTATATAATAGAGGGTATGAGTGATTATCTTGATCCTAACAATGAGGAACTCTTAAAAGACTTCTTTGCCGAAGCAGAACAACAGGTTGAGCAGCTCGAAAGCAATATTCTTGTTATTGAGAACGATCCTTCCAATCACGAGGCAATCGATGAAATCTTCCGTGCAGCTCATACTTTAAAGGGTGGCTCTGCTACAGTTGAGATGATGGAACTTTCTCATTTTACACATTCCGTAGAAGATGTTCTTGATGAAATTCGTTCTGATAGAGTTTCAATCGATGAGGATGTAGTTGATTTACTTCTAACCTCAATCGATGTCATTAAAGCAATGCTTGAAGCCAGACAGAATGGTACCGTCTATGAAGAAAACATAGATGGAATTATAGAAAAACTTAAGTCTTATATTCCAGAAAAGGGATCTAAGCCTGTTCCTAAAAAAGCACCGGCAAAAGCAGCTCCGGTTCCAGTTCAGCCAGCTGTTGCACCTGCTGCTGCTCCTGCAAATATTCAGGGCATTCCGCTGCCACCACTTTCAGAAGATGAATATGAAGAGCTTAAGTCTGCCTGCGAAGGAAGTCAGGCACTTTGGTGTGTTGCAGTTAAATTTGATGAAAATAATCCTATGAATACCGTTGGTGGTATTCAGGTTTTTGCAGCTCTTAAAGCTGTAGGAAATGTTCTTAAAACAGTTCCTGATTTTGATGCGCTTTACGAAGACCAGTTTTATGAAAATGTTTTCTATTATCTGGCTTCTTCAGAAAAGGGTGAAGCAATCGAAGACGCTTCTTTCCTGAGCGATGTTACTCTTGTTACAGACGCACATCTTCTTACAGATGATAATTATTCTTCTGACGCAGCTCCTGCTGTAAGTGCTGCTCCTGCCGCAAGTGAACCTGCTGTTTCTGCACCTGCTGCTGCGGCTCCTGCTGCAGAAGAAACTAAACCTCTTGCTGGTCAGGCTAAGGCCGATGAAATTAATGAGCAGCTTGCCGAAAAGAAAGCCGAAACAAAACCAGAAAAGAAAGAAGCTGCTGCTACCGGTACAGGCCATGCACAGCAGGGGTCAATCCTTCGTGTAGACTCACGCCGAATCGACAATCTTTTGAACCTTGTTTCAGAAGCAGTTATCATAAAGGCTTCGTTCAACCAGCTTGCAGCTCAGACTCAGAACGAGCTTGTTAAATTCCAGTCGGTTGAATCTCAGTTCCGCGAAAAATTCCGTACACTTTTGGATGATCTTCCTAATTACCTTGATGAGCTTCAAAGGGGTACTCCAATCAACGAAATTAAAAAGCGTCTTGCCGAGCATTACGGCGATATGGGCAACATGTTTGACCAGTATGAAACTGAATCAAAGGGCATAACAGGACGCTTCCGTTCATATACACAGCAGCTTGGTACAATTGCAGGCGAGCTTCAGGAAGGCGTAATGAAAATCCGAATGGTTCCAATCAATCAGATTTTCAGCCGATTCCCTCGTGTTGTACGCGACCTTCAGCGTGATTTGAACAAAAAAATAAACCTTGAAATTGAAGGTGAAGACACAGAACTTGATAAGTCAGTTGTAGAAGATTTGCTCGACCCAATCATGCACTGTGTACGAAACTCTGTAGACCATGGTATTGAAACTCCAGAGGTCCGCAAAGCAGCCGGAAAACCAGAAACCGGTACAGTACTCCTTAAGGCTTCTAACGAGGGTAACCTTATTGTTATTGAAGTTAAAGATGATGGTGCCGGAATTGATGTTGAAAAGGTTCGCAAAAAGGCAATCGAAAACGGACTCATTCATCCGGATAAGGTTATTACAGACCAGGATGCATACCAGCTTATTATGCAGCCGGGCTTCTCTACTGCCGACAAAATCTCAAACATTTCTGGACGCGGGGTTGGACTTGATGTTGTTAAGACAATGATAAACAACATTAAGGGAAGCATTTCTATAAACTCTGTAAAAGGGCAGGGAACTTCATTCATTATCAAGATTCCTCTTACACTTGCCATTATTCAGGGTCTGCTTGTTCGCGTAGGTTCAGAAATCTACTCTATTCCTATTGCAAACGTAATAGAAAGTCAGTGTATTAATATCAACGAAATAAGCCATATTGATAACTACGAAATTATGAACGTTCGAAACGAAGTAATAAGCGTGCTTCGTCTTTCAAGACTGTTCAATATTCAGGAAAATCAACAGGGCGATGAGTGCTACATTGTAATTGTTGGTACTCAGGAAAAGAAAATTGGTGTTATGGTAGACACACTCATTGGTGAAGAGGATGTTGTAATTAAGCCTCTGCGCGACAAGTTTACCAATTCACCAGGAATTGCGGGTGCTTCTATTTTAGGAGACGGTTCTGTTTCTTTGATTATAGATGTTAGTCAGCTTCTTGATTTGGGTGTAAAGCAGGAATTACTAGCCCAGGCAAATGCAAGGTTGAACGGGTAAGGGGGCACTAGTATGGAAGAAAAGAATGTAGTTCAAACTGCCGAACAGCTCAACGAAGCACTTCAGGAAAAGAAAGAAGCCGCAAGCTATGTAGATTTTAAGATGGTAACTTTCTCGCTCGCCGATAAAGATTACGCTATAGATATTATGTATGTTAAGGAAATTGCTAAAGCCGGACGCTTTACTTATGTTCCTAACACACTTCCTTTTGTTCTTGGTGTATATAACCTTCGTGGTGAAATTATCCCTATTCTTGACCTTCGATTGTTCTTTAATATTGAAGTTCAAAAGCGAGATGAAAAGAAGCTTGAAAACCTGCTCATTCTTACTATGGATGATCAGACCTTTGGTCTTGTTGTCGATAAGATTGACAAGGTAGTTGGTGTTCAAAAATCAACAATTCAGCCGCCGCATCCTTTGTTTGCGGATATTAACATTAAATACATAAGTGGTGTTGTAGAGAATAACAACCGTCTTTACGTACTGCTTGATATATTAAGGATTTTTGGTTCTAAAGATTCTGGTGAAGCAAAAGAAGCTGCTGCAGAACAGATGGCTAAAAATGCACAGATGCCTGTTGAAGCAAGAACTGCTCCTTCTGCAAAGTCTGCTGCTTCTGGCCCGGCTGCTCCTGCTGCTCAAGCTGCACCTGCAAAGAAAGAAGAACCTCAGAATCTTGATATTAAGTTTATTGCAGAAAGTCTTAAGAGTTATAAGAACTTTGACATGTCCCAGATCAATGAAACCTGGGTTAAGCAGCGCTACACAGAATGGGCAAGCGAGCGTGGTCACGACAAGACTCAGCTCCAGAACTCTGCTGATGCCGATGCATTCCTGTCAAAATTCTATTCTTCTTTTACAGGTACCTGGTGGTCAAAAGACTATGCAGACTGTATAAAGAATCTGTTGCCTGAAAACAACGCAAAACAAATTGTAGTTTGGAATCCGGGTTGTGGAAGCGGTCAGGAAACATACTGTTTAGCATGTGTTCTTAAGAGCCGATATCCCGATGCAAAAATCAGAATTTATGCACAGGATGTAGATCTTCTTGGAGTTTCAAATGCAAGTCTTTTATCTGTTCCGGCTAGTGTTGAAGGTTCATGGCTTTCTCCTTATCTTACAAAAAAGGCAAATGGCGAAAGTACCTTTAATCAGGAGATAAAAGACAGTATAATGTTCGAGTATCATGATTGTAAGAACACAAACGTTCTTCCAATGCTCGACGTTATTTTTGCCCGTGATTTCCTGTCTTTCATAGACGTTAAATCACAGGAAAATATCCTTTCTGAATTCTTTGAAAAGATGAAAGGAAACGGCATTGCAATAGTTGGTGAAAACGAAATTATTCCAATGTCTTATGGTTTTGGTGAAACTAGTAAAGGTGCTGTTACAGCATATACAAAAGATTAAAAGGGGAATGACATGCGAGTAGAATATATTAACCCGTTTGTTGAAACTTCGTTCAGAGTTTTACAGGAAGTTCTTGGTGGAGCAGAAGTAAAACGCGGAGATTTGTATCTTAAATCAACAGCAATGCCTGTTATGGGTGTTGCAGCTTTAGTAGGTCTTGCAGGAGATGTAGAAGGTCGTGTTCTTTTTGATATGACAAATGAAACTGCCTTGAATATTGCTTCTGCTATGAATGGTGAACAATTACCTGCATTTGATGATTTGGCAAAAGCAACAATCAGTGAATTGGCAAACTTGATTACTGCACAGGCTGTAACAAAACTTCATGAGCTTGGCTTTAAGTTTGACCTTACACCTCCAACATTGTTTGCTGGCCAGAAAATGGAAATTGCTGCTTTAGGTGGAACAACAGACAGCGTAGAAGCTCTTATTGTTCCTCTTATTACAGAATATGGTAAAATAGAAGTAAACGTTGCTATAAGGGAACGCGCTTAATAAAGGAGTATACGATGAAAACGATTCAGGATTATCCAACAATCAATGAGCGACCGCCGGAGGGGCTTAAGGGCGACGGAACAGCATTCAAAGTACTCGTTGTTGACGATTCTATGTTCGTTGCAAAACAGCTTGGACAGATTCTTGCCAGCGAAGGTTATGATGTTGTAGCTACAGCTGTTGATGGTGCAGAGGGCGTAGAAAAGTATAAGGAACTTTGTCCTCACGTTGACCTTGTTACAATGGATATTACAATGCCTAAAATGGACGGTATTACTGCTCTTGAACAGATTATGGCTTTTGATAAGAACGCAAAGGTTGTAATGGTAAGTGCTCTTGGTAAAGAGGAACTTGTAAAAAAATCTCTTATGCTTGGAGCAAAGAGCTATATTGTAAAGCCTCTTGACCGCAAGAAGGTTTTGGAAAGAATTTCTAAGGTTTTGGGCTAGTCCAATTTCTTTTTATGAACGGTGGTTGAGATAGTCTCCGGTGGTTGAGCTTGTCGAAACCACCGTTTTTTTTTGAGGTCATTATGAAATTCACACGTCGCAGCGGCATTTTATTACATCCAACATCTTTACCCGGAACTCCTGGCATTGGAACAATTGGCAAACCCGCTTTTAATTTTGTTGACTGGCTTTGTGATGCAGGGCAGTCACTCTGGCAGATTCTACCGCTTGGTCCAACAGGCTACGGAGATTCTCCTTATGCTTCTTTTTCTACCTTTGCGGGAAATCCTTTATTAATTGACCTTGACCTTCTGGTGCAGGACGGCTGGCTTACAAAAAAAGAGGTGCGCCCTCCGGAATATATAAAAACTACTGGTAATGTAGATTTTGGTGCCGTTGTATGGTGGAAACTTCCGCTCCTTAAAAAAGCTGCCGAAAACTTTTTGAATGCGGCGAAGGACTACAACCTTGAACAGTACAAGGCCTTTTGCCGTTCAAAAAAATCGTGGCTAGATGACTTTGCTCTTTTTATGAGCATAAAAACTGTTTACGACAAAAAAGCCGCAGAAGAAAAACCGGATAATTCAATCTGGTATGCGTGGTGGCCAAAAAAGCTTGCACTTCATAATGACGAAGCCCTTAAAGAATGGTACAAAGCAAACAAAAAAGATGTAGATTCTTACAAGGTTATTCAGTTTTTCTTTGACCGGCAGTGGATCAGCCTTAAAAAATATGCAAACGAAAACGGCATAAGCCTTATTGGCGATATTCCAATTTTTGTTGCTCCAGACAGCGCAGATGTATGGTCAAACCAGGGCTTGTTCCAGCTGGACAAAACAGGAAAACCAGACTGTGTTGCAGGTGTTCCTCCAGACTATTTTTGTGCCGACGGCCAACTTTGGGGAAATCCTTTATACGACTGGAAAAAAATGAAAGATGATGGCTACAAATGGTGGGTTGCCCGAATCAAGCGTGTATTTGAATTAACCGATGTTTTACGAATTGACCACTTCCGCGGTTTTGAAGCCTACTGGTCTGTTCCTGCTACCGAAAAAACTGCAATAAATGGTAAATGGTGCAAAGGTCCTGGTTACGATTTATTTAAAACAATTAAGTCAAAGCTTGGAGAGCTGCCTGTAATTGCCGAAGACCTGGGAGTTATAACAGACGAAGTTCGTGCTTTGAGAGAGCAGTGCGGCTTTCCTGGTATGAAGGTTTTACAGTTTGCATTCAGCCCGGACGAGGCACGACAGAACGGCATGACAAATTACTTTTTACCGCATATGTACAACACAGACAATTGTGTAGCCTATACCGGAACACACGACAACGACACCATGCAGGGCTGGCTTACAAATTTGAATGATGAGCAGCTTGTCCTGGTTGCCCAGTACATAGAAGGTTGTGAACTTGATGTAAAGAAAGCTCGTGTACTTGTTGCTTCGGGTAAGCTTCGTAAAGATATGATTCGTGCTGCTTTGGCTTCAACTGCTGCCTATGCCATTATTCCAATGCAGGATATAACAGGCGCCGACAACACCGCAAGAATGAATACTCCTGCTACAACCGGCACCAACTGGACCTGGCGAATGAGTTCCAAAGACCTCCGCTCTGTCGACGCTCACTGGCTCTCATTCCTGTCTGAATTATATGGCCGAGACTAGTGGCTTGCCCACTCAATTGCCATTTTTCGTAGTTCTGCCGATGACTCACAATGGAGTTTATTCTTCATATTCTCCTTGTGAGTGTCTATAGTCTTAATACTCAAGCCAAGTTTGTCTGCAATTTCTACAGTTCCAAGTCCTTTACCAATGAGTGTAAAAATCTGGAGCTGTCTGTCTGAAAGTGTTGAAATAAGGTCAAAGGGTTCCTTGTCCTTTTTAGGGCTTTGAGTTTTTGTAAGCTCTTCCTGTCGTTTTTTCTCATTTTCGCTAAGATAAATCTGCCCGTTCATTACAGTATTAATTGCAGTTGAAACATTCGATTCTGCTTCTTCCTTCATTATATAACCTTTGGCTCCAGCTTTGAGTGCGCGTTCTGCATAATAACGCTCGTCGTGCATAGAAAGTACTAAAACTTTAGTCTGGGGTTTTATTGAAAGAATATCTTTTATTAGTTCAAGGCCGTCTTCCTGTCCAAGATTCAAATCAACAATTGCAAGATCCGGTGAAAGCTCGTTTATCATTTTAATTGCCTCATCATGATTTTTTGCAATTCCAGTTACCTTGTAAGAAATCTGAGTTTCTATGAGCTGCGAAAGTCCGCGGCTGAATAAAGGATGATCATCAATAATAAGAACAGAATATTTCATACACATAATATAACATAAAAAAGAAAAATATTATATAATAAACTCATGCGTATTGGTTTAGTCTTAAACATTCTGGATGAAGAATATCAAATATCGCTTTACAACGGAATTCGTCATCGGGCCGAACAACTTGGCATTCAAATAGTCTGCTTTCAGGAAGGTAACAAAACCTTTGTTGCAGATTCTTTTATTGGCTGCTTTCCCCGTAAAGAATATTTTAATCTGGATGGTATAATTCTTTTAACCTCTGTTGTTTTTGATAACTGTATGCTAAGCACAAAAGAAGACATTACAAGAATATGGGGGAATATTCCTGTAGTTTCGGTTGGTCAGAAGATTCAAGACATCCCGTCTCTTTTAATTCATACCGACGATTCAATAAAAGAACTCATTGAACATCTTGTAAATGAACATAACTATAAAAATTTTGTGTACATTGGCGGAACTCAAACGCATCACGATTCTATAAACCGCGAAAAGCTTTTTACAAAACTTATAGTGCAGGCCCAGGAGGCTGATCAAAAAATCAGTTATTCAATAATGCACGGAAACTTCACCGAACAAAGTGCAGTTCACGCTATGGAGGAATACTTTTTAAAAAATCAGACTGCTCCCGATGTTGTTGTATGTGCTAACGATAACATGGCAATTGGCGTTTATAAATATCTTAATCTTACACAAAAATCGCCGGAACACAAAATTGCAGTTACAGGCTTTGATGATGTACCACAAGGTCAGTTTACTATTCCTCCGCTAACAACAATTCATCAGCCGCTCGATAAGCTTGGAGAAGAAGCCGTAAATATGATTTTTGAGCTTGCACAGGGAAAAGTTGTCCCACTCGAAAAATCTGTTGAATCGCATGTTGTTTACCGGGAGTCGTGTGGCTGTAAAAAAACGGTTGAAGATTTTGAAACGCTGCGTCGTTCTTATGAAAAAATGCAGTCTTCTTATGTTGTTTCGGAACAGATGCTCAATATTACAAGTCATGTTGGCCGCGATTTGAATAACGACAACGATGAAAAAGCATTTGTTTCAATAATAGATTACAACATTTCTATGCTTGGGGTGGATGATTTTTGTATTTTGAAATTTCCAAAAATCATAAAAGCCGATGAACCTGTTTCGCAAAATCCTTTGTATGTAAAACCTGTATATGTAAAAATAAAAGGGAAGAGGCAAAAAGATTTTCCTGTAAATGAACAGGGAACAATGACTTTGGGGCAGTTTTATAACCAGCTGGGCTCAGGAACCGCTGGCGTCCTTAAATATCTTAATGTCGGAAATGATTTTATTGGTTGTATTTTGTATGATGCGCCAAAAGAAGTGCTTCCATATATAATTTTGATTTCTGTTGATATTGCACTTTCTTTAAATCGTATTGATACAAATGAAAAACGTAAGCGTTATGCCGACAACCTTGAAAGCGAAGTTCTTAAAATAAGTGAAATTGAACGCCAGCGGTTCAGTAACGATTTACATGATGATATTTGTCAGCGGCTTGCAGGTATTTCTATGTTGTGCCGAAGTTATTCCAAATTGGAATCTCCTGTGCAGAAGGCCCAGATGGAAGAACTTGCGGCTCTTGTGAGCGATACCTTGCAGCGAACCAGACAATATGCACATAATTCATATCCTGTTGATCTGGAAACAGTAGGACTTGATGCAAGTCTTGGAAACTTGTGTGAATCGTTTGAGCAGCAGTCTGGAATTAAGTGTAATTATAAATGGCAGCTGCCGTCACAAATTGTTTTTGATAAAACCCAGAAACTTAATATTTTCAGAATTGTTCAGGAGGCGCTGCATAATGTTATGAAGCATTCTAAGGCAAAGAATGTTAAAGTTTTGTGTGCTCTTAATGCTGATGAAGAAGGAGAATATATAATTGTAACTGTTGCCGACGATGGCATTGGTATTCCACAGGAAAAAATGAATAATTTTGGAATTGGCTTAAACTCCATGCAGTACCGTGCCAACCAGATTGGAGCTGAATTTTATTGCGGGGCCCTTCGAGAGCCTCAGGGACCCCAATCATCGCATGGCACAAAAATCGAAATAAAAATGAGGAACGAATAAATGGAAAAAAAGAAACTTCTGCCAACCTTGTTTGAGCTTTACGCAGCATTTTTCCGCACGGGACTTTTTACCTTTGGCGGCGGACTTGCAATGATGCCTATGCTCCAGAAGGAACTTATAGAAAAAAAGCACTGGCTCACTGATGAAGATTTAATTGATTATTATGCAATAGGGCAGAGTACTCCGGGAATTATTGCCGTAAATGTTGCCACTTTTGTGGGCTACAGGCAGGCTGGTATTCTTGGCGGCATTATTGCTACCCTTGGAATAATTTCTCCTTCCATTATTATCATAACAATTCTGGCGGGAACTATTAATTCCATTTCTGAATATCCTAAGGTGCAGGCGGCGCTTAAAGGAATAAACGTTGCTGTTGCGGCGCTGCTTACTACAGTTATCATTAAGTTTGCAAAAAAGACAATTAAAAATGTGTGGAACGTGCTTTTTATGCTTTTGGCCTTTGCTCTAATTTTCTTTTTGAAGGTTTCATCTTTTATTATTATTCTTGCAGCAATAGCAATCGGATGTTTGAATGTGGTAAGACTGCAGAAAAAAGCCGCTAAAATGGAGCAGGCAGCCCCTTCTGAACAGGAGGAACAGCAATGAGCCTAATAATGCTTTGTTTGACCTTCTTTTACATAGGACTTTTTACAATCGGTGGCGGTGTAGTTGCAATTACACTCATGCAGCAGACAATTGTTGCGCGTGGCCTTATTTCTACCGAACAGTTTTACAATATGATTGCCATAAGCGAAAGTACACCGGGCCCAATCGGCATAAATATGGCAACCTACATTGGCTATAACCTTTACGGCGTGCCTGGTGCAATACTAACTTCTATATTCGAAGCGCTTCCTTCCATAATAATTATTTTAATTGTAGCCCGATTTCTGCAGAAATTTCACGAAAATCAGTTTGTAAAAGGTGCTCTGGCTTTCCTGAGACCGGTAACAACAGGTCTTATTCTTGTTCCGGTAGTACAGGTTTTTCTTTTTACGCTTGTAAATGTGCCGGGGGAGTGGAGTACACTGCTAACCCTTGCCGGCTGGAAAGACCTTTTTGAATGGATAAGCCTTGCGTTTTATGGGGTGTGCGTGTTTTTGATTTTGAAGTTTAAAGTTCATCCTATTATAATAATCCTGCTTGGCGCTGTGTTTGGAGTAATATCGTCATGCTGAACTTGTTTCAGCATCTCTATGCAGAAATTCACCCCTTCTGCCGATAATTATAAGACAAGTATAATTATCTGGAGTTCAAAATGAAGAATTTTTCACCTCGTGCAAAAGAAATTGTTTCGGTTCTGGCACAGGACGAAGCACGCCAGCTTGGAAGCAAACAGCTTTTGCCGGAGCACGTTATTCTTGCAATGATTAAGAATAAAGAAGGCCTTGCTTACCAGGTTTTCGATAAGCTTTTACTCGAACCGGAAGCTCTTCTTGATTTTATACAAAAATTCTTCAGCGATGAACCAAAAACTCCAACCTTAGACTCCCTTCCTGTGAGCCGTCGTTATCAGCAGCTTATTGATATTGCAGACATTGAAGCAAACGCACTTCATAACGACTACATTGGTACAGAACACCTGCTTCTTGCAGCAATCCGCGAAGAAGGAAGCATTACAAACCGATTTTTTAAAGCTGCAGATTATACAATTATGGATGCCCGCTTTGTTGTAATGGAACTTCAGGGCGAGCACAATTCTTCTATAAGACAAGCCCGCGCCGAAACTCTTGTAGACACAGTTTTTAAAAGCCTTCTTGGTGAAGACGGCAGCCTTTTTGATGTTTTTGACGAGCCTAATGCAACAAAAGCTTCGCGCCAGGATAAAACTCAGAATAAAAAGAAGGAGCTTTTCCTTTCACAATACAGCCGCGACTTAACAAAGCTTGCCCGCGACAAAAAACAGGATCCTGTAGTAGGCCGCGATAAAGAAATCCATCGTGTAATTCAGATTCTTGCACGCAGAACAAAAAATAATCCTGTTTTGACTGGCGAGCCTGGAGTAGGTAAGACTGCAATTGTAGAAGGTCTTGCCCAGCGCATTGCCGAAGGAAAAGTTCCTGCAGAGCTTATTAAAAAACGAATCCTTTCGCTTGATCTTGCGGCAGTTGTTGCCGGTACAAAATATCGTGGTGAGTTTGAAGAGCGAATGAAAAAAATCCTGAATGAGCTTCAGGAAGATAAAGATATAATTTTGTTTATTGATGAGCTTCACGCAATAATCGGTGCTGGTGGCAACGAAGGAACAATGGATGCTTCTAACATTATGAAGCCGGCTCTTTCGCGCGGAGAAATCCAGATTATTGGTGCAACTACAACAAAAGAATATACAAAACACATTGAACGAGACCTTGCCCTTGAACGAAGATTCCAGGTAGTAAAAGTAGAAGAACCTAATGTTGACGAAACTGAAAAAATCTTACAGGGCATTAAAGAAAAATACGAAAAATATCACAACGTTGTTTATGCCGACGATGTAATTCCAACAATCGTGCGCCTTTCAAAACGATATCTGCCAGAAAAAGTTTTACCGGATAAGGCAATTGATATTCTTGACGAAGCTGGAGCCGCTAAAAAAATCCAGGAAGAAGAACGACCTAGCGAACTTGCTTTCTTAGAAGAAAAGAAAAAGGAACTTGAAGAAGAAAAGCGAAATCTTGTGCTTAATCAGGATTACGAAAGTGCAGCCGTTGTTCGCGACAAGGTAATTGACTTAAAGAAAAAACTCAACCTTTATACAAATCTTTGGGAAAAGAACGGCAACCGTCCTGCAAAAGTTGTAACTGCCGCAGATATTGAAAAAATCATAAGCGAAATGACAGGCATTCCTGTTGAGCAGATGACCGCAAGCGAAACAGAACGAATCATCCACATGGAAGACGAACTTCACCGCACAGTAATTGGTCAGGACAGTGCCGTTAGTCTTATTTCCGGGGCAATCCGTCGTAGCAGGGCTGGTATTTCGTCTCCAAAACATCCGGTTGGTTCATTTATTTTCCTTGGTCCTACTGGTGTTGGAAAAACTCAGCTTGCAAAAGCTCTTGCAAAATATCTTTTTGGTTCGGAAGATTCCCTCATTCGAATTGATATGTCTGATTACATGGAAAAACACAATGCCAGCCGCCTTGTTGGAGCGCCTCCGGGATACGTCGGATATCAGGAAGGTGGAGTGCTTACAGAAAAAGTCCGCCGCCATCCGTATTCGGTAATTCTTCTTGATGAAATTGAAAAGGCTCACCCCGACATCTTTAACTTGTTGCTTCAGATGCTCGAAGAAGGGGAGCTCAGCGATAACCTTGGACACACCGTAAACTTCCGCAATACTGTAATTATTATGACAAGTAATGCCGGAGCCCGCCAGATTACTAATGAAGGCCGCGTTGGTTTTGGAACTACAGAAGGTGTTATGGCTTATGAAGAAATCAAAGCCGGTGCTATGAACGAGCTTAAAAAGCTTTTGAACCCTGAACTCATAAACCGAATTGATGATGTTATTGTATTTGACGCTTTGAGCAAAAAACAGGTTAGCCAGATTCTTGATATTCAGCTGGCCGAACTTGCAGAACGACTTAAAGATAAAAAACTTACTATAAATATCAAGCCTAAAGCAAAAGAATATCTTATTGAACACGGCTACAATCCTGCAATGGGTGCACGTCCTATGCGCCGCCTTATCCGCAAAGAAATTGAAGATCCTCTTTCGGTAGAAATTCTTTCTAATCAGGACACCTCTCTTAACTGCGTGACTATTGAATGCAATTGTGATAAAATCAAAGTCAAGCTTGTTAAACAGGAAAAGGAAGCTGTAAAAGTGCCTGTTCTTGTTTCCAAGGAATAGAGGTCCAATATGAAAAAAATAATATTCTCTTTAGTCGCCGGACTTGTTTTATGCGCAGGTGTTTGTGCTCAGAATCTCCGGCTTGGTGTTTTAAATGGTCCAAGCTGTATTCCAGCAGCCTACCTTTTAAATGAAGATGTAGAAAAGTTTGCAGAACCAACAGCACTCCTTCCAAAAATGCTCAAGGGCGAAATTGACGTAGGATTTCTTCCTGCAAATGTTGCCGCAAAAGTTTACAACAGCTCAAACGGCGCAATTCAATGTGTTGCAATTACAGGAAACGGAAACCTTTCGCTCATTACTACAGATACCAGTGTTGAGTCGCTTGCCGACCTTAAAGGAAAAACTGTTGTTGTAGCAGGTCAGGGCGCAACTCCGGAATATATGTTCCGATATCTTTTGGGCAAGAATGGAATTGCTGCCGACACAGCCGACGGAGTAACCCTTGATTTTTCAATTCCAACTGCCCAGATTGCAGCTCAGTTGATTTCCGGAAAAATTGAATATGCAGTAGTGCCGGAACCATTTGCCACAGTTGCACAGACAAAATCTGACAAAGTTTTTGTTGCAGTTGATTTACAATCAGAGTACGAAAAGTTTACAGGTAAGGGCAAGGTTTATCCGCTTACAGTAATGGTTGTAACAAAAGATTTTGCAAAGAAGAACTCTAAGGTCCTAAAGTCTTTCCTTACAGACTATCAGTCTTCACTTGCCAAGACACTGGGAAATCCTGCCGAAGCCGGAAAACTCTGCGAAGATTTTGGACTTGGTCTTGCAGCCGCAATTGTTGCAAAGTCTGTTCCAAAGGCAAACTACGTTTATATTCCAGCCGGCAGCGCCGATGCCAGAAAGAAGGTAGAAGAGCTGCTGAATATTTTCCTTGAGTTTGATGCCTCGTCAATCGGCGGCAAACTCCCGGATAAGGGATTTTATTATAAATAAATGAAAAAACTGCGGACCATATCAGCTTACATCCTCTCGCTTGTAGTCATTGTGGCTGTATGGTTCGTTGTGGCTCGCATTATCAATGCTCCGCTCATTTTACCATCCCCAGTAACTGTTTTTGCCGCCATCGTAGACCTTGTAAAATCCCCGGCCTTCTGGCGTGCCTTTGTACAAACCTTTTTGCGCGTTATTATTTCTTTTGCAGTTACAGTCCTGCTTGGAACAGCCCTTGGAATTGGTGCCGGTTTTTCCCGCTTTTTCAAAAGCTTTTTTGAACTTCCGCTTGCAATAATCCGCGCAACTCCCGTTGTTGCCTTCATTTTAATAGCGCTTTTCTGGTTTAAGTCGGGCACAGTTCCGGTTTTTGTTTGCGTTTTAATGACTCTTCCAATTATGACAACCGCGGTAGCCAACGGCTTTTCAAAAACAGACGAAAAACTTTTAGGCATGGCAAAGGTTTTTAATTTTAAGCGCAGTCAGGTTTTCCGTTATATTCAGCTGCCATCGCTTGTTCCATTTTTCTTAAACGGCATGGTTTCTACATTCGGACTTTCGTGGAAAGTAGTTGCCGCCGGCGAAGTTTTAAGCCTCCCAAAATATGCAGCGGGTACCATGCTCCAAAAGGCTCAGGTTCATCTTGAAACTTCAACAGTTATGGCAGTTGCAATTCTGCTTGTTGCAGTCAGTTTTTTACTTGAACAGTTGTTTATGCTTGCAGTAAAAATCCTTTTAAAAAATCTGGGAGGCAAATATGAGTAATTCAAAAAGCCTTCTCTCTATAAAAAATCTAAGTATTGAAACTGAACAGCTCAGGCTCATAAAAAACTTTAATCTTGAATTAAAGGCAGGTGAGTGTAAAGGAATTTCTGCCCCGACAGGAACCGGTAAAACAACACTGTTTAATTATATTGCAGGCCTTTTACCTCAAAAGGAATATACAATAACCGGTGAGCTTGTAAAAGCACCTGACCTGAAAATTGCCTATGTATTTCAGGAGCCACGTCTTATTCCAGGTCTTAGCGCCTTAAAAAATGTTATGCTCCCGCTCGAAAACATACTAGAACCCGAACGCGCAATATCAGCCTCGCGAATATGGCTTGAACGTTTTAAGCTTTCAAATAAAGCAGACGCACTTCCAAACAACTTAAGCGGCGGCGAACAACAGCGCGTAAACCTGGCCCGAGCCTTCGCCTATTTAGCAGCAGGTGGAGACGGCCTGCTCCTCCTTGACGAACCCTTCGCCTCACAGGATGAAGAAAACGCCCAGAACATTCAGTCGCTCATAAAAGAAATGCTTTTCATGCAAAAAAAATCAGCCCTCATAATCAGCCACGACAAAGACATGCTTGCTCAAATCTGCAGCGAAGTTCATGGGTTTTAAGACCTGTTACACTTGGATTTATCAAATCAAATAAAATTCTTTACAATTTCGCAGTCGTATAATAAAATTATTATATGAAAACTACATTTAAACCTTTCTTAAAAAAGACAGCCATAACCACTATACTGGGGGGGGCGTCTTTATGTATAGTCTTTTTATCAATACCATTAATTTAAGGGCTATTTAAATTTTCTATTTTCCTGTAGAATTCCCATAAGGGTGGAAAAAATATGGGAAATGTAGAAAATGTAAATATGGTCAAAGAAGCTTTAACTGAAGC
>JAFZXA010000027.1 GCA_017617115.1 Treponema sp. | reverse complement strand
GACAGATTTCTTCTGTTGATATGGATATTGTGTCAGAAATTGGAACAATTAATCTGCCAATAAGAGACGTTCTTTCGCTCAGATGCGGCGATATTGTACGTCTTTCAAGCATAAAAGTAGGCGATCCGCTTACACTTAGTGTTGGAAATAAGAAAAAGTTTTACTGTCAGCCTGGTGTTGTCGGTAAAAAAATGGCTGTACAGATAACAGGAAAGATCGAAGAAGCCGATGGTGAAGAATTCGAAGAACTTTCCGTAGAAGGAGACGAATCGTATGAGTGATGGTGCTATCTCACAAGATGAAATTGATGCTTTGCTTTCGGGCGTTGCTGTTGACGGATTAAATTCATCCGGACATGTTGGCAATGGACCAAACTATCATATTGACATCCCAACTCTTCAGAAATTGGCAGAAGATTTAAAGCCAAAATTAGAGGAAAATGTAAATAAATATACAGGTGCATCATTTACCTGCGAAAATCCTGTTGTTGAACTTTCCAGCAGAGATAAGGTATTGGCACGTCTTCCAGAAGTAGTAGTAGGTATTAATGCAGACTATAACGAAGGTATTAAGGGAAGTCACCTGTATATTCTTTCTACAGATTTTTCTCTTAAGCTTTTTACTCTTGTAAATAACGAAGAAGCAACAGAAGTTGATGACATGGTTCTTTCTGTTGTTTCTGAAATTGTAGCAACTCATGTTAGTGCCCAGATAAATCAACTTGATTCAAAACTTCCTGGTATTACTTATGCTACTCCAGAAAGTGTTAACGAATCTAAAGCAATGATTATGTTCCCACAGGGAGATTTTGTCCTTACAAGTTATCCTCTTACATTAGATGGAAAAGCTTATACTCTCTGGGAATGTCTTAGTGGAGACGCTGCTGAAAAAATCTCTAATGCTCTTGGTGGTGGTGCTGCCCCGGCTGCAGGTGGAGACGATTCTATGGCAAGTCTTGGAATGGACGCTCTTAACGGAATGGGAATGGGCGCAGATCCTGCCGGACAACTTGGTCTTGGAGGCAACGCAATGGGTGGTATGCCAAACATGACTATGGGTGCAGGAATGCAGCAAAATATGGGAATGCCAAACATGGGAATGGGCGGTATGCAGCAGAATATGAATATGGGAATGGGAGCAATGGGCGGTATGCAGATGCCTGCTAACATGGGCGTTAATATGGGAATGAATGTTCCTAACGTACAGTCTTTACAGTTCCCGAACCTTGCAACTGGTATGAGCGGTGGTGAACAGGGAAATATCGGTCTTATCATGGATGTATTCATGGAAATGACTGTAGAACTTGGTCGCACAAAACGCTCTATAAAGGATATTCTTGGAATGGGTGAAGGTACAATTATTGAGCTTGATAAACTTGCCGGTGAACCTGTAGATATTCTTGTAAACCATAAGCAAATTGCCAAGGGAGAGGTAGTAGTTATTGACGAAAACTTTGGTGTTCGTGTAACTGAAATTCTTTCTCCTATGGAAAGAGTAAACGACTTAAACTAAAACCGATTTTTTAGGGTGGGGAAATTGGTAAAAAAAATAAAATCTCTCTTATTAATCATTATTTTATTGTTGTTTAATAATATAGTTTTCTCACAAAATATAACTGATGATTCGTCATCGTTTGAAAACGATACAAGTTATTTTGCAGAACCAGCGGCCACAGAAGGTTCTGGCACTTCAACTTATAAAGCTCCTTCAACTGCAGGAATGATAATAAAAATGATTGTTGTTCTTGCACTTGTTGTAGCAGCACTTTACGGCATAATGCTGTTCTTCAAAAAAAAGAATAATAATGTCCAGAGCGATGATGATTTTATGAGGCGTGTTTCTTCGTTAAGCTTTGCACCCGGAAAATCGGTAGAAATTGTTACGCTTGTAGACCGCTGCTTTATGCTGGGTGTTACAGACAGCAACATAAATCTTATTGCAGAAATTACTGACAAAGAAATGATTTCGGCTCTAAATTTGAACTTTGATAAAAAACAGAATACCAAAAAGCCAATGAACTTTAATGATGTTCTTGAAATGTTCATGCCAAAATCGTCAAATAAAAAGTCAATTTATAAAAACACAGAACAGGCAGTTGAAAATATTGCCAAAGCGGAAAGTACAGATGAAAATGCTTAAAAAATCTTTAGCAGTTATTTTGTTTTTCCTCTTCTGTGTTACAAGTGTAAGTGCACAAAGTTCTCAGAATCAGAATTTTCCGGGCGGCTCTGCGCAGGGCACAACCGAGATGAATGAAAATATTCGTCCTGTTCAGATTCCTAATGTAGCTATTCAAATTACAGAACCTCAGACAGGACAAGAGGTTGCCTTTTCTGTAAGGCTACTCCTTATTCTTACAATCCTTACAATTGCGCCAAGTATTCTACTTCTTGTAACATGCTTTTTGCGTTTTTCAATTGTACTTGATTTTATAAAACGAGCTTTGTCACTTCAGCAGGTTCCTCCAACTTCAATTCTTCAGGGAATTGCTGCCTTTATGACCTTATTCATAATGTGGCCAACCTTTACTAAAATGTATAACAATTCCTTTAAGCCTCTTTCAAACGGAGAAATTGGAATTGAGCAGGCATATAAAGAAGCCGAAGCTCCAATCCGCGAATTTATGTTTCAGCAGATGGCAGATGATACTTCATATATAAAACTCTTTATGAATATGTCGCAGATGGATAAGCCTGAAACTCCAAGTGATGTTCCAACTTATATTTTAGTTCCATCATATATTCTGCATGAACTTACAGTTGCCTTTAAAATTGGTGTTCTTTTATATATTCCGTTTATCATAATTGATATGGTTGTGGCGAGTATCCTCATGGCAATGGGTATGATGATGCTGCCTCCGGTACAAATTTCAATGCCGTTCAAGCTTATTCTTTTTGTTCTTGTAGACGGTTGGGGACTTCTTACAAACCAGCTGTTTATTTCGGTTATAAGGTAGGTGATGTATGACAATTGGTGAAGTAATTTCAATTATGCGCGGCGCAGTAACTCAAATAATTTCTATAATTGCTCCGGTTCTTGGACTTGCACTTATTGTTGGACTTATTGTTGGTATTCTTCAGGCAGTTACTTCAATTCAGGAGCAGACACTTACATTTCTTCCAAAGCTTTTAGTAATTCTTTTAGTAATTGCATTCTTAGGCGGCTTTATGTTTTCTTCGCTCAGTGAATATACAATTGCTCTGTTTAACAGAATACCGGATTTTGCAAAGTAAAGGAGGAATGAACTAAGTGCTTGATCTTATATTAATAAAAGCACCAGTTTATCTTCTCATATTTGTACGCTGTTTTGCACTAATTATGACGTTGCCGCTTTTTTCTACAAGAGCAGTTTCACGAATTGCAAAAGTTGCTTTGGCCGGTTATATGTCTTTTTTTTTAATGGGCACCGCAGACCTTACAGCCTATAATTCGTTTCTTGGTGAAGACGGTGCTTTTTCTCTTTATTACATAATGCTTTTAATTGGCGAAGGTTTTATTGGAATAATCATCGGCTTTTACATTTCAATAATTTTTGCAGCATTCAGTACTGCCGGTCAGTTTACAGCATTCCAAATGGGATTCAGTGCAGCAAGTACTTATGATGCAATGGCACAGGTAGAAAATCCTTTAATGGGTCAGTTCTTTAATTTTATTGCAATGCTTGTGTTTATGCAGAATCAATGGTTCCAGCGTCTTTTCTTAGGCGGACTTACTTCAAGCTTTAAAACCCTTACTGCAATTTCTATTGCCGAATGTCATAACTCGCTTGTTACTTTTATGCTCAAAGGGCTTTCAAAGCTTTTTACAGATGCAATGATTATTGCACTTCCTATTATGGGAACGCTTCTTTTAATAACAGTTTGCACTGGGCTTCTTTCAAAAGCAGCTCCACAGATGAACCTTCTGTCAGAAGGTTTTCCTATTATGATTCTTACAGCCTTTTTACTCATAATGCTTTTGCTTCCAAGTATGTCTGACTTCTTTGTACGTTCCTTCGCCGGCGGCTTTAAGAATCTTGAGGATTTATTTTTAAGTATAGGAGGACAGATAAAGTAGCTTATGGCAGCCGAAGATGAAGGCAGAACCGAAGAACCGTCGGAACACAGGCTTGAACAGGCTCGTAAAGAAGGCCGCGTTGCAAAGAGTCAGGAAATCTCAAGTGCTTTGATTTTGCTTTTGACAATTACTGTTCTCCTTTTTATGGGCAAATGGATGATGTCTCAGTGCATAAATATCCTTACTTATTTTTTTACAAGAACTCATAATCCCGATGTCCGTGATGCAAATCTTTTTTCCGCTTTTCTTATAAACTTTTTAGAAATGCTTGCTCCTGTTGCTGCTGTTGCAGTAGTTGCCGGAGTTACTGCAAATATAATTCAGAATAAAGGTTTTATTTTTTCAACAAAACCAATTGAACCTAACTTTAACAAAATTATTCCAAAGTTTGGTGAATACTTTAGAAAAACTGTTTTCTCTGGTAAAGGACTTTTTAATATTGCAAAGTCAATTCTAAAAGTAACAATAATCGTAATTATCGGATATCTTACAATCCGTAAAAATATTTTTGTAATAATAGAAATTGTAAGTAACGGACAGATTCTTCCGGCTGTAGGAAAAATTGCTTCAACTGCTGCTCAAATTGTAATTATTGTTGCAGTACTTTTTCTGGCACTTTCAATTCCCGATTTTTTTGTTCAACGTCACGAATTCCGCGAAAGCATGAAAATGACAAAACAGGAAGTTAAACAGGAATACAAAGAATTAGAAGGTGACCCTGAAGTAAAAGGAAGGCTCCAGCAGATGCAGCGTCAGCTTCTTGCACAGAATATTCCAAAAGCTGTAAAAGAAGCAGATGTCGTAATTACAAACCCTACACATTATGCAGTTGTATTAAAATACGAAGAAGGAACCGATGAAGCGCCAAAGGTAACTGCAAAGGGTGAAGATCAGTCTGCATTGTATATAAAACGCCTTGCAAAAGAAAACGATATTCCAATTCAGGAAGATCGTCCACTTGCGCGCGGACTATATACAGATGTTCAAATTGGTGCTATAATACCTGGTATATACTGGAAAGCAATTGCTTTGGTATATAGTCATATAAAAAATAAATCTCAAGCTAACGAGAATTAGTAGATTGCTGGGTGGGGACTAATGGCAAACGAAGGTCGAGGAAGAGTAATAAATTTAATACAGCACAATTATGTTGCTGTAAGCATAGTTCTTGTTATTTTTCTTCTTTTCATTCCAATTCCTAAAATACTCATTGACTTATGCATGATTTTAAATCTTGCTTTTGCAGTTATAATCATGCTTGCTGTTTTGTCTACAGCCCGTGCATCTGATTTTCAAACCTTCCCAAGAATTATTCTTGTACAAACTATGTTTGGACTTGGTATAAACATTGCATCTACAAGGCTTATTTTGAGTGCTAAAACAGTCTCCACCGGCATTTCAACTGAGCAGAGTGCAATGGTTCAGGCCTTTGCAAATATAGTTGCAGGAAACAATATAGTAATTGGTTTTGTAATTTTCATAATCCTGATTGTTGTTCAGGTGCTTGTAGTTACAAAGGGTGCCGGACGAGTTTCTGAAGTTCAGGCAAGATTCTCTTTGGATTCCATGAGCCAGAAATTCTTTGATGTAGATAACCGTTTGAACAGCGGTATGATTGATGACGAAGAAGCAAAAAGACTTAAGGATGCTATCCGAAAGGAAATAGACTTCTACTCTAACATGGACGGTTCTTCTAAATTCGTTTCTGGAAACGTAAAGGCTGGAATCTTTATTACTGTCGTTAACCTTATCGGCGGTTTTATTGTCGGCATGCGTTTTAACGGAATGAATTTTTCGGATGCTTTAAAGACCTATTCAATTTTAACAATTGGTGATGGTCTTATGTCTCAGCTGCCTTCAATCATTATTTCTTTTGCAACCGGTTTGCTCGTTACTGGTACTAAGTCAGACGAAGATCTTGGAAGTCAGATTAGAGAAGACTTTACCCGCGACGGATATACCTACATCATTGTTGGTGTCATTCTAATTGTTACCGGTATTGCTTTGCGTGCCGGAACCCAATTCCTTCTTGTTCCAATTGGCGGTGTATTTATATTTATTGGCTACAGACTTTCAAGAAAGCAGAATAAAGAAAAAGAAAAAATCAGGCAGGCAGAAGAACAGCAGAAAGCTACAAATCAGTCTAGTGCTTCAGACCCTGAAAAAGATAAAATTGCACTTATTGATAATCTTTCGCTCGAGCTTGGTTATGCATTAATTCCGCTGGTAAGTAAAGAAAAAGGCGCAGAACTGCTGGAAAGAATTACGCGTATACGAAATGAAGCAAAGCTTGATATGGGATTCCTTATTCCAAAAATACATATTCAAGATAACATGACGCTGGATCCTAATGATTACAGCTTTAAGATAAAAGGAATAGAAGCCGGCCACGCAAATATCCGTCTTGGATACTATATGTGCATGGATACCGGTTCTGTCATCACTCCGCTCAAAGGTGAAAAAACAAAAGACCCAGCCTTTGGAATGGACGCAATCTGGCTGCCAGAAGATCAGCGGCAGGAAGCAGAAGAAGCGGGTTATGTAGTTGTAGACCCACCAACAATTATAGCAACCCATATTACAGAGCTTATCCGCGCAAATGCAGCAAGAATGCTTGGACGACAGGAAGTTTCTTCGATTATTGAAACTGTAAAAGAAAAAAATCCTGTGCTTGTTACCGAAGTTCTGGAAACAGCAAAACTTTCTTACGGACAGATTCAGAAAGTTCTTCAGAACCTGCTCGAAGAAAATGTTTCAATCAGAGACATTGTTACCATTCTGGAAACTCTTGCAAACTATGCTGCAATTTCTAAAAATCCTTGGGATCTTACAGAAAAAGTACGAGAGGCTCTTGGATTACAGATTTGTCTTCAGTATGCAGACAACGATAAAAAATTGCGCGTAATGCAGCTTTCGGAAGACCTTGCAGTATTGATTCAGAATAATGGCCAGTATCCTGCAGACGGTTCAAAACCAATGGCAGCACTTGATCCTGTAGACAGACGTAAATGGCTTGACTCTGTAAGTACGGCACTTGCAAGAGTAAAATCAAAAGGTTATCAACCAATTATTCTTTGTCCTCAGGTTGTACGCCAGCTTGTTCATTGTTCTATAGAGCGGGAAATGCCTGGAGTTGTTGTACTTTCCGAAATGGAAATTATGGCTGCAGGAAGAAATGTTTCTGTTGAAGTCATAGATAAGATTGAAGATATAACAAAAAATGATGATATGAAAGAGGTTATATAAAAAATGTCATTGGAAAGCGGAATCAGACAGACAATTGAAGGTGCCACTTTAGATGAATGCAAAAGAAAACTGCATCAGAAATACGGTGATGATTTTAACATTGAAGACCGAAGTTCATATTTTAAATCGTGCGGATTTTTAGGACTAAAACAAAAAGAAGTTCAGGTAGTAACTTATACTGTAAATCATAAAAAATCCTATGACGGAAATTATTCCTCTTATTCAAAACCTGTTGAACGAAGCAGAGAATCAGAAGAAGAGCAGCTTGAAAAAAACAGACAGGCAATTTTACAAAACACAACAAATATCGCAATTAATTCTGCAATAAATACAATGAGTGCCAAGCTCGATGAAATGTCAAAACAGATGTCTTCGATGAACAATAATATTAATCAGGCATCTGGTGAAGTTCATGCAACAATAAAACATATTGAAGAGCTTCTTGAACAGAATGAATTCACAATGTCTTATACAAGAATGATTGAAGAAAAAATCCGCCAGCAGTTTTCACTTGACGAGCTTGATGATGTAAATCTTGTAGAACGATATGTTGTAGACTGGATTGGAGAAACAATTCAAATTGCAGAAACTAAACATTTCCGTCCGCCACATGTTGTAATAATTATTGGACCAACCGGAGTAGGAAAAACTACTACTCTTGCAAAACTTGCAGCAAGTACAATTCTTGATGCAAAAAATAAAAATATTCCAAAACCAAAGCTCTGTATTTTTACAATTGACTCAATGCGTGTAGGTGCGCTCGAACAGCTTGAACGACTAGGGGACGCAATGGAGCAGAAGGTTCTTAAGGCAGAAACTGCTGACGATGTAAAAGAGATTTACGAAGAATATAAAGACCACGTTGATTATATTTTTGTAGATACAGGCGGTTACAGTCCTAACGACGCAACACATATTGGCATGATGAAAAATGTTCTGGATGTAAATATGAATCCAGATGTTTATCTTTCGGTAACAGCTTCTACAAAAGCAAGTGACCTTCAGACAATTTTCAGAAATTACGAACCACTTGGTTATGAATCTGTAATTGTAACTAAGTGTGATGAATCAAAACAGTTTGGTAATATCATAAGTGTTTTATGGGAACGCAGAAAAACAATTTCATATATTACAGACGGACAGATAATTTCAAGAAATCTTCGCAAGGCAAGTGTAATAGATTTCTTAAAAAATTTAAGTGGCTTTAATATTGATAGAGTTCATATAGAAAATAAATTTGGAGAACAATAATTATGGAAGAACAGGCAGAAGAATTAAAAGCGTTAATGAAGGATGATTTTGAACCGGCAACTGAAGATATTCAAGACAAGGGAGTTGTCAAATCACCTCAGGTCAAAAAAGATCATAATACCCGAATCATTGCTATTACAAGCGGCAAGGGTGGAGTTGGTAAAACTAACTTTGCTGTAAATATGGCAATTGCCTACGCCCAACTTGGTAAAAAGGTAATCCTTATTGACGGTGACCTTGGAATGGCAAACGTAAATGTTCTTCTAAATATTGTTCCTCAGTATAACATGATGCATGTAATAAACAAGAAAAAGACAATGAAAGAAATTGTCATGGATACTGAATTTGGCATTAAGTTTATTGCAGGTGCAAACGGATTTTCTAAAATTGCAAACCTTAGCGTAGACGAACTTGATTACTTTGCAAATCAGTTTGCTTCTCTTGGAAATGCAGACATTATTATTATAGATACAGGTGCGGGAATTGCAAACAATGTTCTTCAGTTTGTTGCAGCTGCCGACGAAGTATTCGTTGTAACAACGCCTGAACCAACAGCAATTACCGATGCATACGGAATTATAAAAATCATTACAACCGAAATTGTAGACCATAACGTTGACATTAAGCTTATTGTAAACCGCGTTCATTCTGCAGACGAAGGTAAGCGAATTTCTGAACGAATTATTACAATTGTAGGTCAGTTCCTTGGATATAAGGTTGAATATCTTGGTTTTGTTTACGAAGATCCTGTTGTTCAGGCAAGTGTAATCAGACAAAAACCGTTTATTGTTGTAAATCCTACTTCAAAACCGGCAGTTTGTCTTAAGCATATTGTTGGAAAAATTGAAAAGACAGAGCCTGAATATAATGAAGGTGTTTCAAGCTTTATTAAGAAGTTCCTTGGCAAGAAGTCAAAATATTAAAAAAAACTGTATTTTTTTGAAAATATGGTGTATAATAGTATAAATTAAGTAGATGGGAGGAAAAATGAAAAACATAAAGTCAATCGCTATATGTGCAGCTTCTGGTTTCATTTTATCTCTTATCTGTGGTTTCTTTTCTAAAGCAGGTTTTGGTCATATCTTCCTTACAGCATTAATTTTTGGAATTGTTTTTGGACTTCTTGGCTTTGGCATTTCATTTCTTTTTGACCGTTTCCTTTCTGTTGAAGCAGTTCAAGTTGAAGCAGCTGATTCATCTAATAATGATGTTAATTTAACTTCTGCACCTAAAAATCTTGGACAACATGTAGACATTGTAATTCAGGATGAACCTTTGGAGCAGAGCGGAAATCCAAATCATTATGATGTTGGTGAAAATCATCAGATGCTCAATGAGTCCGATTATAATAACAGCAATTCACAAAATACCGAAGCTGAAAAAGAAACTATAATTCCTAAAAATGAATTTGTTCCCATTCGAAATCTTGAAACAGTCACAAACTTTTCTGGAAACGAATCTGAAACACCAAAAGAAGCAGAAGAGCGTCGTGAAGCAATTGTTAAACAGGAAGAAGAAAAAGGAAGTGAACTTGATACTCTACCAGATATGTCTGATTTTAAGGTTGCAGACGGTTCACAAAGTTCAGATGATACAGTAATAATATCCGATTCAGAAGAAGCTCAATTTGTTCATAATGCAACAAATTATAAGAGCTCTGAAGTAGGTGATGGTGAAATAAAGGATGCATCGCTTATGGCGAAAGCAATTAGTTCAATATTAGCAGAAGAAGAAACGTAAAAGGATGTAAATTATGCCGATTAACGACGAACAGGAAGAAGACGATCTTTGGAATGAATACAAAAAGACAAAATCTCCCGCAATAAGAGACAAGTTTATACGCCAGTATATGCCTCTTGTTAAATATGTGGCAGGTAAAGTCGCAGTAGGCATGCCAAATAGTGTAGAGTTTGATGATCTTGTAGGTTACGGCCAGTTTGGTCTGCTTGATGCAATCAGCAAGTATGACACTTCAAAGAACGTTAAGTTTAAAACATATGCAGTAACACGTATTCGCGGTGCAATCTTTGATGAATTACGCCAGATGGACTGGGTACCACGTTCAGTAAGACAAAAATCACGCGAAATTGAAGATGCAATTGTTTCTCTGGAATCTCGTCTTGGACGTCCTGCTTCAGATTCCGAAATTGCAGACTCTCTTAATATGACCGAAGAAGAATATCACAGAACAATTATGAAGGTTTCTGGTACAAGTATTCTTTCTTTGAACGATGTATGGTATGCAGGTGATGATAATGACAATATGTCAATTGGGAACAATATTGAGTCTCCATCAAGCCTGAACCCTGATGTAATTGCAGAGCGTGAAGAAATACGTAAAGTAATTGCACAGGCAATCAGCGAATTACCGGAAAAAGAAAAAATGGTAATTGTTCTTTACTACCATGAAGATTTAACATTTAAAGAAATTGGTGAAGTTCTTGAAGTAAGTGAATCGCGTATTTCTCAATTACATACAAAAGCAAACCTGCGTCTGAGAGCTAAGCTTACAAACCTGCGAAAAGGAATTATCTAGTAAATGGTAGGTCTTGATGTAATCCGCGAAGAAATGCGAAAGCGTCTCGAAATGGACAAGGAGCTTCATTCCGTAGAAGTTCATGCCGACACAATTGACGAAGCTTTGCAGGATGCAGCCGTACAGCTTGATTCAAAAGTTTCTGCTTTACAATACGAAATAATGGAACGCGGAAGCGACGGATTTTTGGGAATGGGTAAAAAGCCGTGGAAGCTTCGTATTTATCAGGATCCTACTACAATTAAAAAGGTTCGCAAACTTGCTTCGGATGGATTATTTACAGAAGATGGTTCTGAAGAAGAAACAACAATTAAAGACAGAGACGGACTTTTTTATGTACATCATTTTTCTTCAGATATCATGCTCAAGGTTATTCCTCCAATTGGAAAAGGAACGCCTGTTGAATTTAAAGATGTTATGCAGGAAATCAACAGACCCGATACGCTTGAAGTTGATGAATCACTTGTTAAGAAATTTGTTAAACAGGGAACAGATAACGGCTACAGCATAGTTGGTTCTTATAAGCACGTTCCAGCCGGAGATGTTCTTATTTCTGTAGAATGTACAAAAGACGAAATGAAGGCATCTATCATTGTTACACCTCCAGCCTTAAGTGGTGCCGAAGCTTCTCCAGATGCAATTAAACGTGCATTAAGTTCTCAAGGTGTTATTGAACAGTGTTACGATGAAGCCAAAATTAATGAGTTTGTAGATAATCCTGTTTACAATATTCCTTTTGAAGTTGCAAATGCAATTCTTCCTGTTGATGGTAAAGATGCATATCTGTTGTATAATTTTGAAACAGATCCAAAACGACTTAAAGCAAAGGTTAGTGAAACAGGACAGATTAACTACAAGGAACTCAACCAGATTCAGAACGTTATTGCAGAACAGCCGCTTGCAACAAAAATGCAGCCTGAACGCGGACGTGGTGGTAAAACAATTTTTGGACGCTACCTCGAAGCAAAGAACGGAAAAGATATTCAGATTCAGCTTGGTGAAAACGTTCACTTTGACCGCGATGGAGTTACAATCAAAGCTTCTATTGATGGTGAAGTTATGCTCGTAAACGGCAAGATTACCGTTGAGCCAATTAAAGTTCTTGATGCAGTTAATGTTAAAACCGGAGATATTAAGTTTGTTGGAACTGTTGTTATTAAAGGCTCTGTTGAAGAAGGCTACAAAGTTGAAGCAACCAACATTGAAGTTAACGGAATCGTTGATAAGTCAGTTCTTGAAGCAACAGGTAATATTATTGTTCGTCAGGGTGTATTTGGTAAAGGCGAAGGCTTCATAAGGGCAGGAAAGTCTTTGTGGGCTAAGTTTATTAACGATACAACTGTTGAAGTTGAAGAAAACGTTATTGTTTCTGACTCAATTGTAAATTCAAATATTACTGCAATGAAAAACATTGTTCTTCGTGGTAAGAAGGCACAGATTATTGGTGGACATCTTCTTGCTACAGAGGAAATTTGTGCACGAAAAGTTGGTTCTCCTGGTGGTGGTACCGAAACTATTCTTGAAGTTGGTATTGACCCTCGTGCTAAAAAACGACTTCTTGAACTTCAAAAAAATCAGACAGACAGTACACGCGACTACGAAAACAACGAGCTTGATATTCAAAACCTTGAACAACAGAAAAAGCTTCGTAAAAAGCTTCCACAGGAAAAAGAAGAAAAGCTTGCTGCTCTTAAGAACAAGAACAAACAGATTGGCGAAGAGCTCCAGGAAATGACAAACGAAATCGATAAGATTCAGGCACACTTGAGAGAGCTTAAGGCTGTTGGAAAAGTTAAGGTTGAAGAAACAGTTTATGCCGGTGTAAAGATTTATGTTAGGGATGTCCTTGACGAAGTCAAGATGGATACAAAGCATGTTACTTTCTACTACGACAAGAGTTTCAGCAAGCGCGGAGATTACGAGCCGCCTTCTTTAGCAGAGGAGCAGCCAGATGGGTATTCAACCGATTGACCTTCAGAACATGTACTCGCAGATGTCTAATGTTGCCCGTAATGTTGCAGGCCAGCATCAGGCAGCACAAATATCAGAATCTGTTCAGCAGCAGAATCAGATACAAAAAAATATTGAACAATCGCAGAAGGTTCAACAAACCGAAAACGACAAGGCAAATACAAATAATGTAAATGCCGACGGACATCAGGGTGGAGCAGGGACTTATCAGAATCCAAACAAGAAAAAAAATAAAGATAATGAATCAAAAGGAAACTTTGGTGTTTATGCAGATGTAAAATCGGAATATGTTGGCACCATAGTTGATATAACAAGATAGCGGGAAAAAAGTAAAATGACTTTTTTTGTAATTTCAGTTTTATTTGTAAATTTAATTTTATGGGCAATATTACTCATTCGTTTTAAAAGATTATTTTCTACAGATAAAATTGTTGAAAAAACTGAGCAGCAGTTAAATCATCTTATAAAAGAAATTGATATGGCTGCAGACCGCGATACTTATCTTGCAAAAGAAACTTCAAAAAGAATAAAAAATCAAATTGAAGAAGCTGAACAAAAGATGGAGCTTTTTAATCAGGCAACCAACCGTTTAAGAGATATGATTGCCGAAGCAGATAAAATTAATAAAGGTCAAAAATATAATATTCAACCGGCTGTTGATCCTGAAGCTGCTTATGAATTAAATATTAAAAATAAAAAACCTGAGCAGGGAAATCTTTTTGAACAGAATAATGAAACTATTGTTACACCCGATGGAGCTGCTTATCAGGAAGTTCCGCTTATTATTACAAAGGTTTATGATGATCAGCCGAATATACTTAGCGAAGCAGAAAGAAAAAAGAATATGACAGCAACTGTTCAAAAGCTTTTTGCACAGGGATATTCAGCTGATGAAATTTCGCAAAAATTAAACTGTTCAATTACTGAAGTTCAGTTTATAATAGATTTATTGTGAGGTGATTTATGAAAATCAAAAAACAAAAGTGGGGCGTTCTTTCGGACGGAACAAAAGTTCATCTTTATACAGTTTCAAACGGCAATATGTCTTTTTCTTGTACAGATTACGGATGTACAATTACAAGCATTATTGTAAAAGATAAAAACGGAAATGATACAGATATAATTGTTGGCCATTCAACCTTTGAAGGCTATCTTACCGGCGATAAATTCTTTGGAGCCGCTGTAGGACGTTTTGCAAACAGAATCGGAAAAGCTTCTTTTACAATTGGAAAAACTGAATATAAGCTTGATAAAAACGACGGACCAAATACACTTCATGGTGGCTTTGACGGCTACAACAAGATGATTTTTAAGGCACATATTGTTGAAACTAAAAAAGCAGCAGGAATTGAATTTACAAGAATATCTCCAGATGGAGAACAGGGTTTTCCTGGAAACTGCGAAATATCTGTTTCATATTTGCTTGATACTAATAACAATCTTACAATGAGCTATAAAGCAACAACAGATAAAGCAACTACGGTAAACTTTACAAATCATTCATATTTCAACCTTGCCGGAAACGGAAACATAGGCGAGCATGTAATGAAAATGAATTCAACAAAGATTCTTGAAGTAAATGCAAAACTTATTCCAACAGGAAAACTTCTTGATGTAAAAGGCACTCCATTTGATTTTACAAAAGAAAAGAAAATTGGAAAGGATATTGCAAAAGTCGGAGTAGGCTACGACCATTGTTATGTAACCGAATTGTTTGATCCTGCAAAAAAAGACTGCGGATGTCCGCTAGATGATTCTGACCTTGTAGAATTTGCAACAGTATATGAACCAACAAAGGGAATTGAAATGTCTGTCTACACAAACATGGAAGGCTGCCAGTTCTATACAGGAAACTTCATAAAAGGCGCAGTAGGCAAAAACGGCCGCATCTACAATGCACATGATGCCTTCTGTCTTGAAACTCAGTGCTTCCCGGATACCCCAAACAAACCAGACTGGCCAACATGTATTTTGCAGCCAGGACAGATTATGAAAACTAAGACAATTTATTCTTTTGGGCTAAAGGAGTAGATTGCAACCAAAATAATATTTTATAAAAAAAGTCTTTATCAAAAAAAAACTCAATGATTGCATATTAAAAAAAAGCGGAGCAAGGGTTCTTGGTTTACGGAACTCAGAACGCGGGAAGTGCAAGGCTGCCGCAGGCAGGTTTGCACGGTAGAATAATTTCTATACCGCGTTCTCTGTGGAGTAAAACAAGGTTCCTTGCGGGAGCTTTTTTTATATTTAAAGGCATTTAACATTTTTTTAATTGAAAATACTCCATTTTAGGAGTAAAATATTATATTATCTTTGGATACAATTATGTGAGGTATTGTAATGGATGTACAATTACAGGAACTGATTGATAAAATCAAGAAAGACGGTGTGACTGCTGCAGAAAAAGAAGCAGCAAAAATAATTGCCGATGCCGAAAAAAAGGCGGAATCAATTAAGAAAAACGCCGAAGACAAAGCTGCACAAATCATTAAAGATGCAAAAGCAGAAACAGAACGCATGGAAAAAGCCAGTGATGAGGCAATTATCCAGGCTGGAAGAAATATGCTTCTTTCATTTAAAGATTCAATTGTAGCAGAGCTTGACGGACTTGTTCAGGCCGAAACTGAAAAAGCACTGTCAAAAGATGCTTTAGGAAAACTTATTCCTGAAACAATAAAAGCATGGGCTAAAAATACAGATGCTTCTGAGCTTTCTGTATTGTTGAGCGAAAAAGACCTAAAGGCTTTGGAAGCTTCATTTAAGACCAAGCTTAAAGCAGAAATTAAAAAAGGAATGGAAATTAAACCCGATAAAACACTTGCTGCCGGATTCAGAATCGGTGTTAAGAACGGCGCCGCATTCTATGATTATTCAGCAGATGCACTTGCACAAATGTTTGCGGCTTATCTTAACCCTAAGGTAGCGGCTCTTATGAAGGTTGCCGCAAAGGACGCAAAATAGTGGCTTATTATTATCTGGTTTCACAATTACCAAATATCTCTGCCGCCGAAAGCAAATCTGCACTTCCTTTAACAAGCACAAGCTTCAGGGAAATTGCAGGTCGTTTCATTACGGATAAAGAAAAATCAATTTTAAACGGTCTTTCACTTGTTCCGCCAATGGAATTAAAAGCTACCGGCTCACGCTTTCTTGATATCTGGTATGAAAAAGAAAGAAACCTGCGCTGCGCACTTGCACAAATTCGTGCACAAAAGCTTAAAAAAGACAGTTTTCCTCTTCCTGCAGGCTGTACCGCAGATATTATTTCTGCAGCCCGTACTGCCGTTGGAATGGACAGCCCTTTAAGTGCAGAGCAGTTTCTTTATGACTACAGGTTACGCCTGCTTGATGATCTGCGTCCGCTGGATGCATTTTCAATTGATGCGGTGTACGCCTACGGCATCAGACTCATGCTTGTAGAACGCATGCGTAAGTTTGAAGTTGAAAACGGAAAGACATCTTATCATAAGATTTACGATACGATTCTAAATGAAGATAATGGAGATGTACGATAATTATGAATGATACAAAAGCTAAAGTAGTCGGCATCAATGGAAACATGGTAACTATTGAGTTTACCGGTTCTGTTTCTATGAATGAAGTTGGCTACGTAAATGTTGACGGAAAAAAGCTCAGAGGTGAAGTTATCCGTATCCGCGGAAACAAAGCTCAGATGCAGATTTTCGAAATGACACAGGGAATCAAGACTGGCGATAAGGTAGACTTAGTTGGAGACCTTCTTTGTGCAGAGCTTGGACCTGGTCTTTTGGGCCAGACCTTTGATGGTTTGCAGAACCCGCTTCCGCTCGTTGCAGAAAAAGCAGGCTTCTTCCTTGAACGTGGTGTTTATGTAGATTCTCTTCCAAGAGACAAAAAATGGGACTGGAAACCAACTGTTAAAGTTGGAGCAAAGGTTCTTCGTGGTGACCCGATTGGTACTGTACCAGAAGGTCCATTCACACATAAAATCCTTGTTCCGTTTGATCTTCTTGGAATGTACACCGTAAAGAAAATTGAAAAAGCCGGTAAGTTTACAATCGAAGATGTTATCTGTGTTGTTACAGATGAAAAAGGCAAAGACCACAAGCTTAAGATGGCATTCAAGTGGCCTGTAAAACGTGCCGTTGACTGTTATGCAGAGCGTCTCGCTCCAAGTGAGCCAATGGTAACACAGGTTCGTCTTATCGATACCTTCTATCCTGTTTCTAAGGGTGGTACCTATTGTATTCCTGGACCTTTTGGTGCAGGTAAGACAGTACTTCAGCACACAACATCACGTAACGCAGACGTTGATATCGTAATCATTGCTGCCTGTGGTGAACGTGCCGGTGAAGTTGTAGAAACAATTAAAGAATTCCCTGAATTGAAGGACCCAAGAACAGGCCGCTCACTCATGGAACGAACAATCATCATTTGTAACACATCTTCTATGCCAGTTGCTTCACGCGAAGCTTCGGTTTATACATCTGTTACACTTGCTGAATATTACCGCCAGATGGGCTTACACGTATTGCTCCTTGCAGACTCAACATCTCGTTGGGCTCAGGCACTTCGTGAAATGTCTGGTCGTCTTGAAGAGATTCCTGGAGAAGAAGCATTCCCTGCTTACCTCGAATCTTATATTGCTGCATTCTATGAACGTGCTGGTATTGTAAAACTCCGCGACGGAAACGTTGGTTCTGTAACAATTGGTGGTACTGTTTCTCCTGCCGGTGGTAACTTTGAAGAGCCTGTAACTCAGGCAACACTTAAGGTAGTAGGTGCCTTCCACGGACTTAGCCGTGAACGTTCAGATGCACGTAAGTATCCTGCAATTGACCCTATTATTTCATGGTCAAAATATAAATCAGTTATACGCGAAGACTGGGTTAGTTATGCACGCAAGGTATTCCTTAGTGGTGTAGAAGTTAACCAGATGATGAAGGTAGTTGGTGAAGAAGGTACAACAACAGAAGATTACATCGAATATCTTAAGAGTGAATTCCTTGATGCAGTTTATATGCAGCAGAACTCT